>JAYQPQ010000037.1:0-18194 GCA_038145405.1 Porticoccaceae bacterium
GCCTGGTCACAACCGGCTAGTGCCATTGGTATCAGCGCCAAATTGAATAGGTTCTTGAGTCTCTTGCATACTCCTGTTCAAGGGACTTGGCCCCGGTCATTTGCAAAAAGGCTGCGGCCAGCCGATCGGTTCCAGCTTGCTTGGTTAAATCCTGCGGGCTTTGGTCGGCGAGCAGCTGACCCTTGTGCAACACCAACACGCGATCCGCTCCTTCCGCTTCGTCGACCAGATGGGTGGCCCAGAGTATCGCCATGCCCTGCTCACGGCACAGGCGGTGGACATAGTCGAGCAAGGCCGTGCGCGAGCCCGGATCGAGACCGACCGTGGCCTCGTCCATCAGCAACACAGCCGGCCGGTGCAACAGGGCGCGTGCCAGTTCAACCTTGCGCCGGTTGCCGCCACTAAGTGCGCGCACCGGATCGCCGGCGCGCTCGGCTAGACCGACGCGAGCCAGCTCTTCGTCGATACGTGCCTGCGCGGCACCCATGCCGTGCAGCCGAGCGTGAAATGTCAGATTGCCGCGCACACTGAGATCGAGATCCAGGGTCGGCTGCTGGAATACCACGCCGATATGGGCTAGCGCCCTGACCGCCTGGTGGCGCATATCGAAATCAGCTACGCGAATCTCGCCCTCATCGGGTGTATAGAGGCCAGTAAGCAGCTGGAACAGGGTGGATTTGCCGGCGCCGTTGAGGCCCAGCAGCGCACAGAACTGGCCTGCCTCGACGCGGAACCCTAGCGCGTTCAGGGCGCGCAGGCTGCCGTAGGACTTGGTCACAGATTGCAATTCCAGCACCGTGTTCATGCTTCCACGCCTCCGAGAAGTCCCGACAGCAACCCAGGGTGCTCCGCCAGCAGGCGGTTTTGCAAGCCGGCGATGTCCTGACTATCCAGATCGCGCGAATGCCGCTCGGTCACCCGGTAATCCAGCAGGATGCGCGATGGCATGGCGGACAGGAAGAGCACGCGATCGGCCATGGCCAGTGCCTCGCGCAAATCATGTGTGACAAAAAGCACCAGCGGACGATAACGCTGCCAAAGCGCGAGCAAGGATTCACGCAGCCGATTGGCGGTCGGCAAATCCAGCGACACGAAGGGTTCATCCATCAGCATCAGCTGGGGCTTCACGGCAAAGGCGCGGGCCAAAGCGACACGGCGCTGCATGCCGCCGGAGAGCTGACCGGGCCAGGCATCGACCCACTGACCCAGCCCCACCTCCTGCAGCAGGGCATCGGCAAGCGCCGCGGCACCGTGCTGCCCCTTCATGACCAGCTCTATATTGTCACGTACGCTCATCCAGGGCATCAGACGCGGATCCTGGAACAGCATGCCCAAGCGCGGCGGGTTCGAATCCTTGCCGTACATGGGCCGGCCGTCCCACAACATGCTTCCCTGATAACGGCTGTCGAGGCCCGCCAGAATGTGTAACAGGGTGCTCTTGCCGGCGCCCGAGGGGCCGACCAGGGCGATAAATTCGCCATCATCGGCGGCAAACTCCAGGTGGCTCAGCACCGCGCCGTGGGCGTCAAAGCGCTTGTCTTCGATCAGCACCTGCAACCGGCTCATGTGCGCCACCCCGTTGCTCGTCGCTCGAGTGGGCGAATTATCCAGGCTTCAATAGCCAGAATTACGGCAGCAAACATCAGGGTGTAGGCCAGGATGCTGCTGATGTCGAAGAACTGGAAAAAGCTGTGCAGCTGAAAGCCGACACCGTTGCTGCGGCCCAGCAGCTCCACCACCAGAACAATTTTCCAGATCAGCGCGATGCCGGATCGTGCAGCGGCCATCAGGTAGGGGTAGAGCTGCGGCAAATAGACCCGGGTCAGGGTCTGATAGGGCGACAGACGGTAGGCCTTGGCCACTGCCAGCAATTTGCGGTCGACGGCCTTGGCGCCCTCGCGCACGGTCACCACCACGGTCGGAATCTTGTTGACGGCCACCGCCAGAATGGCTGCCGCCTCGGTCAGGCCAAACCAGATATAGCAGAGGATGATGGTGACCAGAGCCGGAATATTCAGACCCAGCACCAGCAGCGAATCCAGGCTCAAGTCGAGGCGCCGCGAATTGCCCATGAGGATACCGATAACGCAGCCGATCAGCATGGCCAAGCTGAAGCTGACCACGACGCGGGCCATGGTCACCCCCAGGTGGTAGAGAAGATCGCCACTGGCCAGGTGCTCGCGCAGGGCATGAGCCACATCCAGCGGCGAAGGCAGCAAGGGCGAGTGAATGATCAGCGCTACTAGCTGCCAGGCGGCGAAGAAGGCCAGCAGAGAAAGACTGCGAATCCAGATGGGATGGTTCACGGCAGACGGAACCCGGGCCAGAACAATTCAGTTGGCAGGGCGTCCAGATCGCCGACCAGCTCGGCGCCGCCCTCCTCCGCGAGAATGGCAAACAGCTGTTGCGCTGCCGCAATTTCCGCTTCCCCATAGTGCTGCGGAATGCCCTCGCGGTAGCCGCGTTTAATCGCTTCGAGCACGGCATCATTCTCCGGTCGAATCAGGTCGCGCAGGCTGCTCCAGGCATTGTCCGATGCCAGCAACTCGGCCTTGGCTGCGAAGGTCGCCTGCAGAAACTTGCTCAAGTCGTCCGGGTGGGCAGTGGCCCAGTCGGCGCGGAAGATCCAACCCAGGAGCGGCGGCGCCTGCTCTACGCCCAGGCGCTCAACCAGCTCGGCCATGGTAAAGAGCGGCACCATGCCGGCGGCTTCCAGGCGGGCGTTGTAGTGCCAGAAATTGATGGCCATGGAGACCTGCCCACGGAGCATCATCTCGTTCAGCAAGGGCGGCGCAGCAAAACTTTCCTCGACCAGACGCGCCATATCCCAGTCCGTTTCGTGACGGGCAAAGGCGCGCAACAGGACCCACATCTTGTCGACCGGTCCGCCGGCGATGCCCAGCTTTTTACCGGCCATATCCTCCAGCGTCCGAATGTCAGCGGCAGGGTTCACCATGAGCGCCCCCACCGCCAGCGAATAAGGTGCGAACTGGTAGTCGCGGTTCAGGCTGCGCTGGCGCGCTGCCCAGATCCAGTCGGACACGATGAGGTCGACACGCCCTGCCTGCAGTGCCACTGCCAAGGCATTGTCCGAGGCCAGGGGTACGATTTCGAGTTCGATGCCCGCCTGCTGGTCCAGGCCCATGTCCTGCAACAGCTGCAACTCCCAGTTGACCGTGCCGTATTGCAACACGCCCACGCGAAGCAGATCGGCATTCACTGCCCTCGGCTGACAGCCGAGCAGCGCCAGTGCAACAAAGGTCCAGCCAGCCAGGGAAGGAATGCGCAGGGAATGGAGCAGGCTGGGAAAATTCATGCTAAGTGGTAATTGCGACCGGGCTTTTTTGGCCTAATCTTGTGCCCGGTTCCTTGTTCACTATCTGGTTACCATTGTGCATACAGCGCCCATGGTTGGAAACCGCCGGGACAAATCTTCACAGACTGGTAACCCGTTCAGGTCGGCGACACCGTCAACTGACTGAGCGCACGTAGAGCCTTGGCGTACTGGCGCACGATACGGCGCAGGGTCGACAGATAACGCATGCTGCTTTCCATGGAGCGCATGCTGATCTCGCGCGACTGCGCGGCGCTGCGCAGCGACTGCAACTGCTGGTGCACCTGCTCCTCCGTCATGCTGCGATCCAAGGCGACCTGGCCAGCCAGACCGAGCAATCGGCGCTCCTCCAGCATCAGCGCCTTGAGCGCGCGATCGGGCGATTCGGCGGTTGCACGATCGAGAAATTGCGGCTGCGAAACGCGTTCGGACGCCGAGACAAAAAGCCCTGACAGCCAGTGCCGCAAACGACCCTCCAGCGGGATCATCAACAGCGCACCAATCAGGTTGAACAGGGTGTGGAAAATGGCCAGCGACACCGCCGGGTTGGGATCCAGGTTGAGGCCGTCCTGCACCACAAACACCAGAGTCAGCAGCAGCCCCAGCAGGATCACCGCCACGGCGCTGGATGACTGCACCAGGGCAGTGGCGGCAAAGCCGGTGAGGAACGCCATGGGACGCGTGCTGGTCCAGCGCTGCAACAAGCCTTGCAAAGCGCCGCCCCCAGCCAGCTTGAGGCCTTCCGTCATCAGGGTCATGCCGAGCAGGAATAGACCCAGGCCACCCAGCAACATCGCCATCACTGCGCTACTCCTGGTAAAAAAAGCCGGGGTTCAAAAACTCAACTCTGCTGCCAAAGCACTTCGCCAATACCGCCCTCGGCCGCCAGGGTGCGCGCCAACACAAAAAGATAGTCCGACAAGCGATTGAGATAGCGCAGTCCCTCGAGGCTGATGTCCTCGATCTCGGACAGACTCACCAGGGTACGCTCGGCGCGCCGGCAGACGGTGCGTACGACATGGGCCTGGGCGGTGATCTTATCGCCGCCAGGCAGAATAAAGTTTTTCAGGGGTGGCAGGGCTTCGTTCAAATGATCGATATGGGCTTCCAGCGCGGAAACGGACTCGCTGCGAATCAGGGCCTGGCCCGGCAGCGACAGCTCCCCGCCCAGATCGAACAGGCGATGCTGTATTTCCCGCAGCACACCGATATGCGGCGACTCGGGCGTCAGCAGCGCCGCCAGCAACCCAAGCTGAGCGTTGGTCTCATCGACATCGCCCATGGCAGCCACCCGGGTGTGGCTTTTGCGCACGCGATCGCCGTCGCCCAATCCGGTTTCCCCGGCGTCGCCCTGCCGCGTATAAATTTTTGTCAGCCGGAAACCCATGCTGCGCTCCACTTTGAAGAGTTCTTGGATTATACGCCCGCCCCTCGGAGTTTGACTTGCCGTTTAATGACCAATACATTGGTCCCATCCTTTGGTGCCCGACGATTCGATCTGCCAGATCGAATTGTGTCGGGGTAAACGGGAAGTGTGGTGCGCTGAAGCCCTTATTCTGGCTGACTTCAGCAACGCCACCGCTGCCCCCGCAACGGTAAGCCGCAAGGCGAGCCCGATACCGGCCCGAGCGATGCAATGCTTCGATGTAGCGGAGGGCTTCATCTGGCTGTCAGTGCTCCGCATCGGCATCCATTCCCCTCCCTCGATCGATTGTTTTAACCAAATACGATTGAGGTGTTAGTGAAATCTTCTTATCTGTTTCCCGGCGCCGTCGCGCTGGCCCTGATCACGCCGGCTCAGGCCGACTATCTGGAAGAAATTCTCGTGGTCGCCAACCGCGTCCAGCAGTCGCTGGCCGAATCCATGGCGTCCGTCGAGGTCATCGGCGCCGAGGAACTGGCCGCCAGCCAGTCCCGGGATTTGCTCGAGCTGCTGTCTGGCCGCGCCGGTATCAGCCTGGCGCGCGACGGCGGCACCGGCAAAAACACCAGCCTTTTTGTGCGTGGCACGGACTCGGACCACACCCTGGTCTACATCGACGGCCAGTCGATGAACGGCCTGTCCGATGGCCGGGCGCGGCTGGAATACCTGCCCCTGGACCAGTTCGAACGCGTGGAAATTGTGCGCGGTGCGCGCTCCAGTCTGTACGGTTCCGAAGCCATTGGCGGCGTTATCCGTCTGTTTAACCGGCGCCCGGACGCAGCCAGCCTGGGCGGGAACCTGTCGCTGGTCGGCGGCACTCACGACTACCAGTCCCTGGCGGCCAACGCCTATACGCAGATCGGCGCTACCGGCCTACACGCGTCCTTTAGCGACACCAATGTCGGCGGCTTCGATTCCCGAGTCGCCGGCAACCCGGATCGCGACGGCTATGAAAACCGCTCCTGGCAGTTGAGCGCCCGCCACGATTTTGCCAAAGGCAATTCGGTGCGCCTGCAACACAGTCGCACCGATGGCAGTACCCGCTTTGATGAAAGCAATTGGGCTGGCGGCATCGACGGCGAAGACGACTATGTGCGCATAAACACGTCGCTGGACGTCTATCTGGCGCTGTCTCCGAACTGGCAAAGCGAGTTTTCCCTGGGTCGGTTCAAGGATGCTTACGACAACCTCGGCATCTTCGGCCCCTTTATTTCGGATTCCCATCGCGACAGTGCCAGCTGGATCAACCACTTCACCCTGCCTTCCGGCCAGCAGGCCAGCCTGGGTGTGGACTACGACAAGGATCGCTACACCAGCAACTTCCTGGCCGAGGAAGAGCGCGACAACCTGGCAGCCCTGGCCTACCTGGAGTTCGGTACCCAGGTATTCCCGCTGTCTGTCTCGGTGCGCAACGACTGGAACGAGCTGTACGGCAGCCACACCACCGGCGGCTTTACTGCCGGCTGGAACCCCGTAAGCATCGGCCAGTTCTGGTTGAGCCTGGGCACCGCCTTCAAGGCTCCCAACTTCTTCGATCTTTACGGCTTCGGCGGTGACCCCAATCTGGAGCCCGAGGAGTCCAGGAGCTATGAGCTCGGCTGGCGCTTCCTGACCCCGGACACCCTCTATAGCGCTGCCCTGTTCCGCATCCGCACCAAAAATCTGATCGAGTTCGATAACAACCTGTTCCAGATTTTCAACTCCGGCGATGTCGAGATCACCGGCCTGGAGCTGGGCGCCGAAACCGATCTGGCGGGTTATATCCTCGGCGCCAGCTTTACCCATCTGCAGCACGAGAACCTCGACACCGGCGAAGAGCTGGTGCGCCGTCCGGCCAATTCCCTGCGTCTGGACGCGAGCCGCCACTTTGGCGACCTGACCCTGACTCTGGTGGGGCTGGCGCAATCCTCGCGCGCCGATATCGGCAATGTCGAACTCGACGGCTACGAAGTGCTGGATGTGCTGGTCAGCTATCGGCTGCGCGACAACCTGAGTTTGCGCGGCAAGGTCGGCAATGTCTTCGATCGCGACTACCAGCTGGTGGACGGCTTCAATAACGGAGGCCGTTCGGTGCAGGCCTCGGTCGACTACCGCTTCTGATGCGCATCGTCTCGCTGCTGCCCAGCGCCACGGAAATTCTCTGTGCGCTGGGCCTGGATGCGCAGTTGGTGGGTATCTCCCACGAGTGCGACTATCCCGATCAGATCGCTCGCCTGCCGGCGGTGACCCGTTCGCGCATGACCAAGGGTGCTTCCAGCGCACAGATCGACGCCGAGGTGCGCGACCACCTGTCCCAGGCCGACGCCCTGTACGAGCTCGACCTGCCGCTGCTGGCCCAACTCAAGCCAGACCTGCTGGTAACCCAGGCGCTTTGTGATGTCTGTGCCGTATCCGCAGATGAGGTTAACGATGCTGCCCAGACCCTGCTGTCTTGTCCCGAGGTGATCAACCTGGAGCCCATGTCGCTGGCGGATGTGTTCGACACCATGGCGCAGGTCGGCCAGGTCACCGGCCGCCAGGCCGAAGCCGCCGCTTGGGCTGCACAGGCCAGGGCCCGCATCGAGCGGGTCCTCCAACTGCCCGCGCTGAACCCGAGGCCACGTCTGGCCTTTCTGGAATGGATCGATCCTCCCTTCAATGCCGGCCACTGGACCCCTGAACTGATTGAGATGGCCGGCGCCACCGACTGCCTGGGTAACCTGCACCAGCCCTCGCGCACCCTGGCACCAGACGCATTGCAGGCTGCCGAGCCGGATTATCTGGTGATCGCCCTGTGTGGCTTTGACCTGCAGCGCACGGCGCAGGACATGCCCCTGCTGCAAAGGTTGCCGGGCTGGCGCGAGCTGCCCTGCGTACAAAACGGCCAGGTTTATCTGGTCGATGGCAACTGGTATTTCAACCGGCCCGGACCCCGGCTCATCGACAGCCTGGAGATTCTGGCCTCTATCCTTCACCCCAAGCAGTTTGCGCTGGCCGATGCCATTCGCCCGGCACAGCGCTGGAACACGGAGGCTTCCTTATGAAAGCTGGATTCCGGTGGTATCATGCCGCCCATACTGAACAACCCCGAAATACCGACGTTTTACCCATGAACCGCCGAAACCTGATCCTTTTTATCGGCCTGCTGGCCCTGATGGCCCTGACCCGCACCGAATATCCCGGGTTCCAGGTCATCATTCCCGACGCCTCCTGGGCGGTCTTCCTGCTGGCCGGATTCTTCCTGCGTCAGGCGCGCTATTTTGTGGTGTTCGCCCTGGTTGCCTGGGGCCTGGACATCTATGCCTTCCGCCATGACCTGGCGGCTGCCTATTGCTTTACGCCCGGCTATGCCGCCCTGGTCGTCACCTGGATGGCGCTCTGGTTTGGCGGCCGCATCGTGGCGCTCGACAACCCCCGCGCTCCGCTCTGGCTGACCCTGGTGTCCCTGCCGACCGTGCTGGTGGCCTTTGTCATTTCCAATCTGGGCTACTACCTGTTCTCGACCTACGGCGAGACCATGAGCCTGGCGCAATACAGCCTGGCGGTACTCAAGTATCTGCCCCTCTTCCTGGCCACCACCGCCGCCTATACCGGCCTGCTCAGCGCCCTGGTGGCGGGCCTGGATCGACTGCAGCAACTGAGCCTGGCGCAGGCTTGAGCTGTGGCGGCTGGCCAGATGCATCACTAATTCACCCCCGAACGCGGCGGCCCGCCGTGTTCCGGGTTTGATCAGGCCAGCCTCGTGAACAGCAAGAAAGACAAAAACGCGCCCTCGCGCACCATCGCCCAGAACAAGCGGGCGCGCTTTGACTATTTTCTCGAGGAAAAGGTCGAGGCAGGGGTGGAGCTACAGGGTTGGGAAGTGAAGGCGTTGCGCGCCGGCAAGGCCCAGCTCACCGACAGCTATGTGATCTTCAAGGACAACGAAGCCTGGCTGCTCGGCTCGCAAATTACGCCGCTGCCGACCTCCTCCACCCACGTGCAGGCAGACCCCCAGCGCACCCGCAAATTGCTACTCAGTCGCCACCAGCTCGATCATCTGGCCGGCGCTGTCGAGCAGAAGGGCTGCACCCTGCTGTGCACCTCACTCTACTGGAAGGGCCACCTGGTCAAGGCGGAGATCGCCCTGGCCAAGGGCAAGGCCAACCAGGACAAGCGCGAGACCATCAAGGAGCGCGAGTGGAATATTCAGAAGCAGCGGGTGCTGCGGGTGAATAACCGCTAGGCCGCTCCTGACCGGTTAAAGGCCGCTCATCATTAAAATTGGCGAGCACTTTACCTGGCCGGATTGCCGGTAGAAATGCTCGCCGAAAAATCAAAAAGTGAATTGCACGCCACCGACGATTGACCGTCCCGGCTCCGGTGCAATTTCACGCAGGAAGGAAGTGCTATTTCGGATTTCTTGGTCCGTAAGATTCTCGGCTTTCAGATACAAGTGCCAATTGGCATTGCGCCACGCGAGCATGGTGTCCAACTTGAAGTATCCCTCAGTGGACTCCTGATTCTTTCCCGGACGATCCTGACTTGCTGCCCAGAGCAGCTCTACTGCGCCCAACCAGGGGCCGTTTGAGTAGCTCCAGTCAACTCCCACGCGCTGAGGTGGCATGCGCGGAACATCAGTATCGTCTTCCAGAGTAGCCCGAATAAAGTCAGTCCAGAATCGCAACTCGGAACGATCCGAAAGGGCATAGACCGATTCAAGCTCAACACCCCAGAAGCGCGCGTCCTGTTGTGTATAGAGAAAACATTCGATGGCTTCCTCCAGCTCTTCTGGATCGTCGAAGCCGGATTCATCGGTGCAACTCGCCAGACCAGTCGCATCCATCTCCTCCAGGTCATGATTAAAGAGTAGCTCGGTATCGAGTCGATAAATGTAATCCGATACATCGTTGTAGAAGACGCTTGCGCGCAAATCTATTGGTCCTTCGTAGTTGTAAGTCACTTCAAAATTCAACGAAGATTCGTTGTCGAGATTCAGGTCACCGATTTCATAGCTGGCTGTAGCCACATGCGCCCCTTCGGAGAAAACTTCTTCCGAGGAAGGTGCACGGTCGGATCTCGACAGGATCAGCCCGAAGCGCTGGGATTCGCTCAGCGGCACGGATAGATTGACACCCAGATTTAGCGTGTTGCGCGTCAGACTGCCTGCCGCATCGGCATCTTTCTCGACCTGGTCAAGGCGTGCACCCAGCTCCAATGAATAGGATTCGTCCTCCAGCCGATGAACGCTGTAGATTCCGATCTGGCTGGTTTCCGAAGCAGGTACGAACGCCTCTTCTCCAAGGGCCAGGAAATCTTCACTGATCAGTTCCGCGCCTGAGTAGCCCCGCCAGCCGAACAGGAAATGCGTGATCTCGGCAGAGGTTTCTAAGCTTTCATTGGAAAAATAGGTTCCCGGAGTGGCCACGCCATCCTCTATCTCGAGTTCGGTGTGCTCATAGTTCGATCCACTGATCTTCAGCTCAAAACTTTCCAGGACGCCTGGCAGATTTCTTCGGCGAAACCAGGCTTGGTAGTCCCTAGACTTAAGATCAACGCGCACCAGTGCTTCAGGCGCCTCCTCTGCGACCGGAGGTTCCTCTTCATGATGTCCGTGAGCACCCCCGGGCACGCCGTAATCATTATCATGCCAGCCGTAGGATGCACCCCATTCACTATCCTGCCCTGACCAGAGAATGCCTAGCTGGCGGCTGAAACTATCGGAACTGCTGTTCTCGATATATCCATCAGTCGTTTCGTCAGGATCATCCGCCGCGTGATCAGCCAGACCTGGAATCTCCACATCTCCGCTGTCTCGGTACATCGCGCGCGCATCCAATTGCCACTGACCAGCACCAAAGGCGAACTGACCACCGGGAGATTGGGAGTCGCCATTGGAGTTCAGAGAGCCTCCAATATGACCTGTGAGGCCCTGATCGATGACGCTGTAGGGTATTCGCTCAATCATGTTCACTACCCCGCCTACGGCTCCAGGGCCGTAGCGCAGAGTCGCCGGACCACGCAGCACCTCTATCTGAGTTGCTGTGCCGATATCCGAAGCAATGGCATGATCTGCACTGGTACTGGATACATCTGTCACCTTGGATCCGTCCTTCAGAATCAGGATGCGGTGCCCGCCCTGGCCGCGAATCAAGGGTGTTCCTACACCCGGACCAAAACTGCTGTTGGCAAGACCAACTTCATCGGCAAGCAATTGGCCCAAACTACCGGTACTCGCCCTGGTAATTTCATCTGAATTGATGAGGTTGAAAGACCCGCTGACGGTCGACGGGTCACCGGAAATTGGCGAAGCAGTGACAATGATCTCCTCAATGCTCTGCGCATTCGACACTATTGCTACGACTGCCAGAATGCAGCCAAATAAAATTCTCATGTTCATACTCCACAACGATTAGCCACTGCCACTCGACAGCGCTTCTGAATTGACTCAAAAAAGTTCGCTAGCTGTGAAGTGAGATCGGAGGGGCCCTGGCAAATGTTCCAGGGTTCAGGATGCGTTGCAGGTAAGGCTCGGCGGGATGCGCGGTCTGCTCCGACGCAAGTGCCAGGCAATCAAAGCTGGAATCCGCTACCAGGCCGGCAAACTTGTTCTTTTCGCTGAGCAGGAAGATTTCGCAGACCGGGCCTTCGTGAGTATGCGGGCTATCGCCGTGCTCATCCGGTTGGGTGACGGTGACCTCGTGATGGTGCACCTTGTTGCCGTAATTGGCCGCGTGCATAACGCTGAACGTCTGCAGGCCGACAAACAGCAAAAGAAAAGCCAGACATGAATATCTCAGCTTTTCCCCGCCACTCTTTGCTTTCGCGTTACGCATGCTGTCAGATTAGAAAAACCAGACTGTCCTGGCTATTTATTTTTTTGTCGGTTCAGTAGCTTTGGTACAACCCACTCACATCAGATCGGGACCCCGATGAACCCCGACCCGGGTATGGGGTCAGGGTTCAAAGGGTGCAGTACGCCGTGCTAGCGCACGGACATCACGTCGCGTTTCTGGCGTCGCAATATCTTCGAGATCGTATTACCGCGTAGCGCCGCCACAATACCGGAACGCTCCTGCGTACCAATCAGCAGCAGATCGGCCTTGACCTTGTCGGCTACATCGCGGATCACGTCGGCGGCATCGCCAGCCAGGATATGTACCTGGTTAGTCGGCACGCCGGCTGCTTTCATCAGCTGGGTGCGATCCGGGAAGTTGGCCGAGTCGGAATAGACATTTACCAGATGCAGCTTGGCGTCATAGATTTCGGCCAGCTCCTTGCCGAGCTTGATGACCTTCTTGTTGATGGCATCGTAATCCGAATCCTGTATCTTCACGGCGGCCAGGATGGTCCTGCGCTTCTCCGACTGGCCCGGATGCACCAGGGTGACCGGCACCGGCGCCTTGCGCAGCACCTTCCACATCTCGTCGGTAATGACGTGGTTGCCACTTTCGTCCAGGGTGACCGGAATCAGAATGCGGTCGGCCTTTTCCTTTTTTGCCAGTTCGACCACCGAATCTGCCCAGGTCTTGGACCAGCTGACGGCGATTTCGTAGGGAGAGTTGGCGCCCTTGATGCGCTCGACGATGCTGTCAAACCACTTGGGGTCGCGGTAGAGCACCGGCTTGGCGCCGGCGACTTCGTGCAATTCGTAGTCTACCGCCATAAAAAAAATCAGCAGCGGCTTTTCCTTGCGGCGTTCAGCGCCGATGATGGTGCGACGCAGTGCAGGATGCTTCTCCTGCGAGGGATCCATCACCGCCAGAACGCGTTGGGATTCGACTTTCTCGGTCATTGTGTCTCCTTGGATAATGACTTTGTGCCAGCCTATTGTGCACGAAGGGCTTTAAGTTTCCAGTGGCGGCCCAATCTTCTATACTGCGCGACCGCACCGTTCTTTAACATTTTCGGACACTGCCAGAAATCCGTCATGACGCGGATCAAGGCAGTCCCGCATTTCGGGGGCGTTTTGGATTCGACGGAGATACCAAAGCTCCAGGAGCATGCCGAGATGGCGACCAATCTCGTAAATAAAAATCGCAAACTTATAGTTGCCAACGACGACAACTACGCACTAGCGGCTTAAGCCCCGCTAGCAGCCGACCTGGGGACGTCAGATAACCTGGAAGGCTGTTAATTCATCTGACTCGCAGCAAAGTTCGTTCGGGACGGCGCTGTCAAAAACTCACCGAACTCGCTGACTACGTCCTGCCCGTCGGGCTGTAGAAAGCTAAATTAATTGACGGACCTAAGCATGTAGCGCCTGTCGTGGCGGATCGACGGACGCGGGTTCAATTCCCGCCGCCTCCACCAATAATAAAGGCTCACCTCGCAAGAGGTGGGCCTTTTTATTTCACCCCACCAAAATTTAATAACCCCTACCCCATCCGCCCCTGATGCATTCCCATTAGAATGCGGCGACTCCCTCACATAGCCCGATTTTCCATTCCATGCTGTCGGCCCTGCTCGCCGTTATTCTCGGTTTGATCTTGCTGGTCTGGAGCGCCGATCGTTTTGTCGATGGCTCGGCCGCCACGGCGCGCCACTTCGGCGTGCCGCCGCTGCTCATTGGCATGGTCATCATCGGCTTTGGCACCTCGGCACCGGAGATGGTGGTGTCGGCGCTGGCGGCCTCGCAGGGCAACCCGGGGCTGGCGCTGGGCAATGCCTATGGTTCCAACATTACCAATATCGCGCTGATTCTCGGCCTCACCGCGCTAATCAGCCCCATTGCCGTGCATTCACAGGTGCTTCGCAAGGAGCTGCCGCTGCTGATCGGCGTCACTGCCCTCGCCGCCTGGCAACTGCGCGACAACGAAGTCACTCGTTTTGATGCCGTGGTTCTGCTGGTGGTGTTTTTTGCCCTGATGGGCTGGACTATCTGGCAGGCCATCCGCCAGCCGCAGGATGCCCTGGGCGAGGAAATGGCCCAGGAACTTAATGCTCATCCCATGCCCATACGACGCGCCCTGTTCTGGCTGGTGATCGGCTTGTTGGTGCTGATTGCCAGCTCGCGCCTGCTGGTCTGGGGCGCAGTGGAAATTGCCCAGGGCCTGGGCGTGAGTGATCTGATTATTGGCCTTACTGTGGTGGCGGTTGGCACCTCGCTGCCCGAGCTGGCCTCCTCGCTTATGGCCATCCGCAAGAAGGAACACGATATCGCCCTGGGCAATGTGCTGGGCTCCAACCTGTTCAACACCCTGGCCGTGGTGGGTATTGCCGGGACTATTCATCCCATGACAGTTGATGCGGCAGTATTAAGCCGCGATGTAGTGGTGATGGGTGCCCTGACCCTGCTGTTATTTGTCTTCGGCTACGGCTTTCGCGCCGAAGGGCGCATCAATCGCCTGGAGGGCGGCGTTCTGCTCGCCTGTTATCTGGCCTATACCGGTTACCTGATCAGCACCGTGCTGGGCTAACCCCAGCTATCTCCCTTCTGTTTTAGTCGTTATGATCGAGACAGGCCTCAACCCTGAGGCGCCGACCAGAGGGAGGAACAATGGACGTCTTACTCGAGCTGATATTCAGCCCGCCGGGCATTCTGGCCATCCTGATCATTGTGGTGATCAAGTACGCCATCCGCTTTGTGCCACAAAACCGCGCCTTCGTGGTGGAACGCTTCGGCAAGTACCAAAGCACCAAGGAAGCCGGACTCAACTTTATCTGGCCCATCATTGATCGCATCGCCGCCGACCGCTCGTTGAAGGAGCAGGCTGTCGACGTCCCCAGCCAGAGCGCCATCACCAGAGACAACATCTCGCTACGCGTCGACGGCGTACTGTATTTCCGCGTGCTGGATCCCTACAAGGCGACCTATGGCGTAGAGGACTATGTCTTTGCCGTCACCCAGCTGGCACAGACCACCATGCGTTCCGAGATCGGCCAGATGGAACTGGATAAGACCTTTGAAGAGCGCAGCCAGCTCAACGCCAATATCGTTTCATCTATTAATGAAGCCTCCGCGCCCTGGGGCGTGCAGGTGATGCGCTACGAGATCAAGGACATTATTCCGCCCAACTCGGTGATGGAGGCCATGGAAGCCCAGATGAAAGCCGAGCGGGTGAAACGCGCTCAGATTCTCGAATCCGAGGGCGATCGCCAGGCCGCGATTAACGTGGCCGAGGGTCAGAAAGCCTCCGTGGTACTGGCCGCCGAGGCGCAGAAGGAAAACGATATTCTGCGCGCCGAAGGCGAGGCCCGCGCCATCCTCGCGGTGGCCGGGGCCCAGGCCGAAGCCCTGCGCAAGGTCGGCGAAGCCGCCAATACCGAGGCGGGCCAGAAGGCCATTCAACTCGATCTGGCCACAAAGGCCATCGAAGCCAAGGCCGCCATTGCCCGCGAGTCGTCCATGGTCATTCTGCCGGACGGCTCCAACGATGCCGCCAACCTGGTGACGCAGGCCATGGCGATTATCAAGACCATGAATCGGGAGAAGGGCGATGTGGCTTAGCGACAATCTCTGGAAACTGCTCATCTTCGCCGGGCTGGCGATACTGGCCCTGGAAGTGATCGTGTTCTCGCTGTCTACCTTTGTGCTGTTTTTTGTCGGCCTGGGTGCGCTGATTACTGGGCTGATGATGTGGCTGGGCATTCTGCCGCAGACGATGATCGCCGCCCTCGGCGGCATTGGCCTGATCAGCGGCGGCCTGGCCATTATTTTGTGGAAGCCGCTGAAGAATTTTCAGAATCAGGTCGAGGATAAGCCGACCAGCAACGATCTGGTCGGCCTGACCTTTATGCTTGAAACCGATATCGGCCCGGGCCAGCCCGGCACCCATGCCTACTCCGGCATCACCTGGCGCGTCGTTGCCAGCCAGCACATTGCTGCCGGCACGCGGGTACAGGTGGTAAAAACTGAAGTGGGCGAACTGAGCGTTGCCCCGGCCTGAAATTCGGGTCGTTCGAGGGAACGACCTGCTGCCCTATATTCCCGAACTGGCGCGTCTGCGCATGGGTGTCTTTCGCGAATTTCCCTACCTCTATGAGGGTACCGACGCCAACGAGGCCAAGTACCTGCGCACCTATATGCAGTCGCCGCGCGCCATGGCGGCGCTGGCCTTTGTTGCACAAGACCTGGTCGGTGCATCCACTGGCTTACCCATGGCCGACGAAGTGCCGGCCTTCAAGCAACCCTTCGAGGATCGCGGCATCCATACCGCGCAGCTGTTCTATTGGGGCGAAACGGTTTTGCTTCCCGCCTATCGCGGCCAAGGCTTGTTCAAGGAATTTCTGCGCGCTCGCGAGGACTATGCGCGTAGCCTGCAGATGAAGCATCTGTGCTTTTGTGGTGTGCTCAGGGCAGAGGACGATCCACATCGACCGGCGGGTTATCAACCCCTCGACCCCATCTGGAATTATTTTGGCTATGCGCAGCAACCGGACCTGGTTGCCCACTTCCCCTGGCTAGAGATCGGCGGCACCGAACCGGTCGATCACCGGCTCATGTTCTGGATGAAAGCGCTGGTTTAGTCCAGGCCCAGAATACGGCGGTTGGCCTTGTCGTCGGCGCCGGTGGCGGCGAAATCATCAAATGCCTTATCTGCCTTGCGAATCATGTGCTCGCGAATAAATGGTGCACCTTCGCGCGCACCGTCTTCCGGATGCTTGAGACAGCACTCCCACTCCAGAACCGCCCAGCCCTGGTAGCTGTACTGCGCAAACTTGCTGAAAATTTGCTTGAAGTCGATCTGACCGTCGCCCAGTGAACGGAAGCGTCCAGGGCGGTCGACCCAGTTCTGGTAACCGCCGTACACACCCGAGCGGCCATTCGGGCGGAACTCGGCGTCCTTCACGTGAAAGGCCTTGATGCGCTCGTGGTAGATGTCGATAAAGGCCAGGTAATCGAGCTGCTGCAACATGAAGTGGCTGGGATCGTAAAGAATATTGGCCGCTGGATGGTTATGGCTGGCGTCGAGGAAACGTTCGAAGGTGACACCATCGTGGAGGTCTTCGCCGGGGTGTATTTCAAAGCAGGCGTCGACACCGCAATCAGCAAAAACATCCAGCACCGGCACCCAGCGACGCGCGAGCTCAGTAAAGCCGGCTTCTACCAGACCGGCCGGCCGCTGCGGCCAGGGGTAGACGGTGTGCCACATGAGAGCGCCGGGAAAGGTCGCATGCGCTTTGAGCCCCAGGCGTTGGCTGGCCCGAGCCGCCAGCGTCAATTGTTCAGTGGCCCAGGTCTGCCATGCCGCGGGTTTGTCGCGCAGCGCTTTGGGGGCAAAGCCGGCAAACATCTGGCTGTAGGCCGGATGTACGGCCATCAATTGGCCTTGCAGGTGGGTGGAAAGCTCGGTGATCTGCACGCCGCAGTCGGCCAGCTTGCCGGTCAGTTCATCGCAATAATCCTGGCTTTCGGCGGCCTGCTTCAGATTGAACAGGGCAGCGTCCCAGGTCGGCACCTGAACGCCGACATAGCCCAGGCTGGCCGCCCAGCGTCCCATGTTCTCCAGGGTGTCGAAAGGCGCTGCCTTACCGGCAAACTGCGCCAGGAAAATTGCTGGACCTTGCATGCTGTGCTCCCTTGGCTGCTGTCGATTCAAACGGCCGGAAATTCCAGCCAGACGCCACCGCCAGCACTGCTAGCCACGGCCGTTTCGATAAAGGCCATGCCGCGCAGTGCGTCGCGGATGTCGGGGTAATCTGCCGCACCACCCATCCTCAGCTGCTCTGCCACCTGGCGGTAGAGGTTGGCAAAGGCCTCGATATAGCCTTCGGGATGACCCATGGGCAGACGTGCTGCTGCCTGGGCGGCGGTACCCAGATTACTGCCGCCAGTGCGCAGCAAATGGCTGGGTCGATCGGCATATTTCAGCCACAGCGAATTCGGTTCCTGCTGGCTCCACTCGAGCCCGGCCTTGTCGCCGTACAAGCGAATGTGCAGATTGTTCTCCTCGCCGACACACACCTGACTGGCCAGCAGAACGCCAGAGGCGCCGTTGCTGAATTCGAGCAAAGCACTGCCGTCATCGTCCAGTTGCCGGCCGGGCACGACAGATCGCAAGCAGCTGCTGAGTCGACTGACTTCCAGGCCGGTGACAAATTCCGCCAGATTAAAGGCGTGCACGCCGATATCGCCGAAGCAGCAGCTGGCACCCGACTCTGTCGGCGAGGTGCGCCAACTGGCCTGCTTCTGGCCATCCTGCTCAATGGCCTGGCTCAGCCAACCCTGGGTGTATTCGACCAGCACCTTGCGCAGGGTGCCCAATTCACCGGCGGCCACACGGTCACGCGCTTCGCGCACCATGGGGTACTGGGTGTAGGGATGTGTAAGTGCATAGAGGCATCCGGACTCAGCCACCTCGGTTGCCAGCTGGCGGCACTCCTGCAGGTTGAGCGTGGCCGGCTTGTCGGAGATAACATGGAAGCCGCGCGCGAGGGCTGCCGATGCAACGGGATAATGCAGGTGATTCGGGGTAACGATCACCACACACTCCATGCGCTGCGTCTCTGGCAGGCGGGACTCCGCCTCGAACATGG
>JAYQPQ010000038.1:0-11977 GCA_038145405.1 Porticoccaceae bacterium
ACTACAAGATTGGCCGTATAGTCATCGACCGGGCCCACCAGAAAGACGACCCGTTCACGAAGCAGGCGCGAGTAAATGTCATAGGAGCGCTCGCCTCGCGACGACTGCTCAACCACGATGGGGACCAGACCAAGACCCTTGGTGTCGACAGCCGAGCCCGACCAGAAAAATTCTCGCATAGATATGACCTCAGTTACCTGCTGCTGATTTTACCATTCAGCCCTGCGCTTGTGCGGCCATAATCTCCTTGTAGGTGCTTTCTTTATCGGCAACCTTGGCTACGGTTAGTATGTGCTCAACCACCTGATCTTCCAGAACGCGCATCTGGATGGAGTTCAGCAACTCCTGATTGCTGTAAAAATAGCGCTCGACTTCCTCTGCGCGCTCGTAGCCAGCGGCCTGGCGACGGATCTCATCCTTCACCTTATCGCTATCCAGCTTGATTTCAGCGCTGCGCAGCACTTCTGATACCAGCAGGCCCAGCTTGACACGACGCTCCGCGCGCTCTTGAAACAGCTCATTTGGCAGCGCATGAGGATCGATTTTCTGGTTAGGATACTGGTCGGCCATTTCGTGCTTCATGCGGTGCACTTCCTCGTGCACAGCTGCTTTCGGCAGCTCTAATTCATTGGCCTCGGCCAGGGAGGACATCACGGCGCCCCTGATATGATTGCGTGCCGCGTTTTCCAGTTCAGACTGCATGCCTTTACGCACTTCTTCGCGCAGGCTGAGGACGCCGCCCTCCACAATACCGAAGCGCTGAGCGAAGTCATCGTTCAGTTCGGGTAGCTGCTTTTCGGCAACGGCCACCACTTCGATGGCAAACACGGCGGCCTTGCCGGCCAGATTTTCGGCGTGGTAATCCGCTGGGAAACTGACTTCCAGATTTTTGCTAGCTCCAGCTTTCAGCCCGACCAAGCCCTCCTCGAAGCCGGGAATCATGCGACCGGCACCAATTTCAATTTTCTGGTTATCGGCACTGCCACCTTCGAAGAGCTCGCCATCGATACTGCCTTTGTAATGCAGCTTGACCTGATCGCCTTCGCCCGCCGCGCGTGCAACTTCCTGCCAGCTGGCAGACTGATTGCGTAGATTTTCGAGCATGTCGTCGACATCGCTGTCGCTCACCTCTGCGCGCAGACGCTCAACCTTCAACTTGGCCAGATCCTTCAGCTTGATCTCCGGATAAACCTCGAAAACCGCCTTGTAGGTAAAACCCTCGCTGGACTCCTCCTCCACCGGCTGAATGCTGGGATTTCCGGCCGGACGTACTTTCTCCTGATCCAGCGCTTGTCCGTAACTGTCGCGAATCAGATCGGAGAGCACCTCCTGCCGAATGCCAGCTCCATAACGCTGCTTGATCACCGATACCGGCACCTTGCCGCGGCGAAATCCGTCGACGCGGGCCGTTTTTGCGGCTTTAGCGACGCGGGTAGCGACTTCGGATTCGATGCGTTCAGCCGGAATGGAAACGGTCATCTCGCGCTCGAGTCCAGAGGTGGTTTTAACAGTGACTTGCATAGAATTCCTCAACAGTGGGCCAGGGAGGCAACAAGTAATTTGGTGCGAAAGGAGAGACTCGAACTCTCACGGGATATCCCACTGGAACCTAAATCCAGCGCGTCTACCAGTTCCGCCACTTTCGCCGCTTCAAGGGTCATAAAAAGGGTGCGGATTTTGCCACATAGGCTGGGTGGCTTCAATCAAAGTCCGGGTTGGATCGTATCAACCTCTGGCGCGACGCAGGAAAGCCAGATTCCGGTCCGGCAGCAGCAACTCGGCGGCGGGCAGATTCTCTGCCAGCCAACGGAAGGTCGAGCGGCTCCAAAATGCAATGTGGGTCGGGTCGCGTCGGTAATACCAATTGGCAAAGTCGCACACGGGGTCGGTCATTTGCGTCATAACGGCCAGATAGCCGCCCGGCTCCAGCTGCTTCCACAGCTGCGACAGGGTTTGCCACAGTTGGTTAAGGTGCTTGATAACCTCGGTGAGCGTAATAAAGTCATAGCGCTGCTCCAGTGCCTTCGCATCGGGTGCATAGTGGCGATCTAAATTAACCATCCTGTGCCCGCGTTCCGCCATCATCAGCGCCAGGGTGGGCCGTGGGCCGCAGCCGAAATCCAGCCCGCGCGAGCCGGCCGCAAGGAGATCTCCCAGCGGCCGACATAGCCGATCGAGAAACTGCCAATAGGCCAAATCATGTGGATCGTTTTGATGGGTGTCGTAATGTGCCCGCCCAGCGGCCTGATCGAGTTGCTGGGAAGCGGGTACCTGAATTAGCTGACACTGCTGGCAGTGCCAGTACTCCCGATCATCATCAAGCAGCAGCTGCAAGTAGGCCAAGCCAAAAAGCACGCAGCCGTTCATTCGGTGGTGGCTTTGGTTTTCCCCTGTATCCAAGTGGCAATCTCCCTCTGGCAGTGGCCGGGCGTGCATTGCGAACAGCGGTGACTGGACCACAGAGCGTGCATCACACTTTCCTCGATCTTGAGCTAATCCAGGAGCTATTGGAACAGTAGTTTGAGAGGAAACACATCGGTGCAATCCAAAAGAGGGACCAGCTCTTCTTTTTACACATGGCTATTGGATTAGCAGACCGTCATCGAGCTTGATTTGCCCCGCTTGAATATCGAGGCGATTACCGGTTAAAACCTGGACCCCGTGCAAAAAAATTAATCGAATGAACAGACGGGAAGCAGGCTAGTTGCGGCATTCACACCTGTTGTGGGGCCAATGCGGTGGCGAATGCAAGGCATGCCTATTGGTCATGATGATGACAATTAATTCAAGGGTTAGCCCTATATACGCATAATCGTCAACGGCAATTTTGAGTACTGGTCCACATTTTTCGGATTTATAAGTAGCGGATTAAGAGAAATTGAATTTTCTGCGCCGGCGCTGGCTACCCATTTCCAGCCGGCTCTTGGCATGCTAGTTGAAACTCAGGGAATACAGAGAAACATGCCAAGAAATGACTATAGCTTGAGTAAGCGGCAAGCCGAAGTTCTTGCCTTGGTCGCCAAGCACTTCACCAATACAGAGGCCGCCGAAAAAATGGGCCTCTCGACTAAAACCATCGAATTGCACATCGGTTCCGCCATGCAAAAGCTGCGGGCAAAAAATCGCCACCACGCCGTTGAACTGGCGCGAAAGCTGGGATTTCTGCATTAGTTTTGCCGCGCACAGGAGAAATGGGGTGGCTGACGGGGATCGAACCCGCGACATCAGGATCCACAATCCTGTGCTCTACCAACTGAGCTACAGCCACCACTGAATTCTCGTGCCGGGCGATATGGCACGCCCGGCAGGGCTCGAACCTGCAACCTACGGCTTAGAAGGCCGTTGCTCTATCCAGTTGAGCTACGGGCGCTTGAATTGTTCATCGACATTTGTCATCGGCCAGGGGCGCATTTTAGGCACCCCCGAGCCACGTCTGCAATGCAGACTCCGACGTCAAGTCTGGTCGGGGTAGAGAGATTCGAACTCCCGACATCCTGCTCCCAAAGCAGGCGCGCTACCAGACTGCGCTATACCCCGTTAAAGAGGCGCGGATATTACTGAGCCCTACCCGATGCGTCAATCCATTCTGGCACGCTGCGTCAGGCCTGGTGTATCCTTCGATGCTGCAATTTTCCCCCATGGATCAGGAGTACCATGACCCCGATTATTCTCGACGGCAGGCTGCTCGCGCGAAAGTTCGAGGCCGAATTTGCCCTGCGTGTGAAAGCCTTGCAAGACATCTCTGGCCAGACGCCGATTTTGGCTACCATTCTGGTCGGCGAGGATCCTGCCTCCGCCACCTATGTACGCATGAAGGGCGAAGCCTGTAAACGCATTGGCATGGATTCCCTGCCTATCGTGCTGGACGACAATACCAGCACAGAGCAGCTGCTGGCGGTGATCGACGACCTGAACGCCAATCCAGACGTGCACGGGATTTTGTTGCAGCATCCAGTGCCCGAGCAGATTGACGAGCGCTTATGTTTTGATCGCATAGCGGCAGTGAAGGATGTGGATGGCGTCACCTGTCTGGGATTCGGGCGCATGGCCATGAGCGAGGCGGCTTACGGTGCGGCGACGCCCAAGGGCATCATGCGCATGCTGGAGCACTACCAGATCCCGGTGGAAGGTCAGCATGCCGTCGTGGTGGGACGCAGCCCTATTCTGGGCAAACCCATGGCTATGATGCTGCTCAACGCCAATGCCACGGTAACCATCTGTCACAGCCGCACCGAAAACCTGCCAGCTCAGGTGCGGCGTGCGGATATCCTGGTCGGTGCGGTCGGCATTCCCGAATTTATCCGGGCCGACTGGATCAAGGAAAATTCCGTGGTTATCGATGCCGGTTATCACCCCGGGGGGGTCGGCGACATTGAGCTCGAGGTGGCCATGGATCGAGTGCATGCCTATACGCCCGTGCCAGGTGGCGTTGGCCCTATGACCATCAACACCCTGATCCAGCAGACGCTGGAATCAGCCGAGCGCGCACTGTCGATCAGAGATTAAAGTGTATGGCTGCTTCTGGGCCCAGCGGTAGGCCAAGTAAGACCCAAAGGGTCAGTACCAGGCTCATCAGCAGACCAAAAACAATCGAATACGGCAGCATCAGCGCCACCAGGTTGCCGATGCCATAGTCGCGCTCATAGCGTCTGCAGAACACCAGCACCAATGGGAAATAGGGCATCAGAGGGGTGAGGATGTTTGTTGTGCTGTCGCCGATGCGATAGGCCGCCTGCGCCAGTTCCGGGGAATAGCCCAGCAACATCAACATCGGCACAAACACCGGCGCCAGGATGGCCCACTTGGCGGAGGCGCTACCGACAAAGAGGTTGATCAGAGTCACCACCAGCACGAAGCTCAGAATAAATGGAATACCGGTGAATCCCAGGGTTTTTAGCATGCCTGCGCCAGAGATGGCGAGCATGATACCCAGGTTGGACCAGTTGAATAGGGCGATAAAATGCGCAGCGACAAAGGCAAGCACAATGTACATGCCCATGTCCGACATGGATTCGGCCGACATGGCCACGGCGTCGCGGTCGCTGCGAATTTTTCCGGTAGTTAGACCGAACACCAGGCCCGGCACCAAAAAGGCAAAAAACATCAATCCGACCAAGGCGCGATAGAAGGGTCCCAGGCCGCCATTTTCATCGCGTAACACAGCCCCAGCAGGGACAACCAGGGTCAGCACCAGCAATACGAAGACCGCCAGACTCAGCCCTGCCCAGCGCAGGCCGCGCCGCTCCAAGGGCGAGAGTTCGCCGCTTGAGCTTGGCGCACTCAAAGGCACCGGCGCGAGCCGGGGTTCGACAAAGCGATCCGTCAACACTGCGCCACCGAGCGTCAGCAGCGGCGCAAGGACCAGCATCAGATAGTAGTTTGCTGCAGGATTAACCTGGTAATCCGGCGCCAGCAGCTGCGCGGCTGATTGGGTAAACCCGGCCAGCAGTGGATCGATGGAGGTCAGCAACAAATTGGCACAAAAGCCGGCAGAGACGCCGGCAAAGGTAGCCGCCAGGCCCGCCAGGGGATGGCGCCCTGCCCCGGCAAACAAGAGCGCACCAAGCGGGATCAGGACAACATAGCCGGCATCGGCCGCCAAACTGGACATGATGCCTGCAAAGACCACCGCGGCACTGAGTAAACTACGGGGCGCTCCGGACAGGAAGCGTCGCAGTGCACAGGCCACCAGCCCGGATTTCTCGGCGACGCCTATACCCAGCATCACGGTCAGCACCAACCCGAGCGGTGGGAACCCGGCAAAGGTCGCCGGCATCTCGGTGAGCAGCCTGCGCACAATGGTACCGCTCGCCAGATTAATCGCGCCGATCAATTCCCCGGATACGGGGTGAATTACGCTCCAGCCGGCCAGGGAAGCCAGCAGCGAAACCAGCACGGTGATGGCGATCAGGATAAGGAACAAGGAGACTGGATCGGGGAGCTTATTACCCCAGCGTTCGAGGGCGGACAGGCTGCGGTCGATCAGGCTCATAATTTCACAGACGCCGCCAGCGCGTACCGGCGCGCGAATCCTCCAACTGAATGCCCTGCTCAGTCAGATGGGCGCGAATTTCGTCGGCGCGCTGGAAATTGCCGCTCGATTTGGCCTGTTGACGTTCGGCAATCAGGGCGTCGACCTCGTCGTTACTGAGTCCCTGTTTGTCGTTACCGCGAAAGTAATTCTCGGCATCTGTCTGCAGCAACCCCAGTATTGCGCCCAGATGCTTCAGCGTGGCGGCCTCATCTGCCGCCTCCTGCATGTCCCCGCGCATAACGGCGTTATTGATACTGGCCGTCAGTTCGAAGAGACGGGCGATGGCCTCGCGCGTATTGAAGTCGTCGCTCATATGCCGCACAAATGCAGCGCCCCATTGCTGCATGCTCGGGTGCTCCGGATTGCATGCCGGCAGCGCTTCGAATTGCCGCAGACAGTGGTAGAACCGATCCAGGCCCTGTTTGGCTTCCTTCAGGCTATCCTCGGAAAAATTGATCGGGCTGCGATAGTGGCTCGACAGGGCAAAGAAACGGATTACCTCCCCGCTGTATTTCTCCAGCACCTCGCGAATGGTAAAGAAATTGCCCAGCGACTTGGACATCTTCTCGCCATCGATGCGCAGTGGTCCGGCGTGTAGCCAGTAGTTGGCAAAGGTGCAGCCATTGGCGGCTTCGGACTGGGCAATCTCGTTTTCGTGATGGGGAAACACCAGATCGGGGCCACCGCCATGGATATCAAAATGCGCACCCAGGCAGCGTCGCGACATGGCAGAACATTCAATATGCCAGCCTGGGCGGCCGGGGCCCCAGGGGGATGGCCAACTCAAACTGCCGTCCGACACCGCCTTCCATAGAGCAAAATCGCGAGGGTCTTCCTTGGCTTCCTCGATTTCGACGCGGGCGCCGGCCAGCAAGTCCTCCGGGCGTCGGCCCGACAGCTTGCCGTAGTCGGCGAACGCCGCGACGCGATAGTAGATATCCTGATTGGAGGCCTGGTAGGCGAAGCCCTTGGTAAGCAGTTCGCCAATAATGGCGATAATTTCGTCCATGTTATCGGTTGCCCGCGGCTCCTGATCCGGACGAAGCATGCCCAGTCGATCAAAATCCTCGTGCATGGCTTCTGTATAACGCGCCGCTACCTCAGCCGGACTGCAGTTCTCCTGGATCGCACGCTGAATAATCTTGTCGTCGACGTCGGTAATATTGCGCACGAACTGCACATCCCATCCGAGAAAGCGCAGAAAGCGCACCATCACATCAAAGTTCAGAAAGGCCCGTGCATGGCCCAGATGGCAGTAGTCATACACCGTCACCCCACAGACGTAGAGGCCCACCCGTCCGGTCGCCATGGGGCGAAAAGGCAGAATCTCGCGCGCAAGAGTCGAGTAAAGACTAAAATCCATATGTATCAACAGGTTGCATTATCTTCTTTAGGCCTGTTCTTCGCTTTCCTTGGCGAAGGAATCACGCAGGCCAATGACGCGATTAAACACCAAGCCGGGCGCTCGGCTGTCGCGACAGAAGTAGCCTTGGCGCTCAAACTGATAGGCACGTTCCGGCGCAGCCTCAATCAAGGCATTCTCAACCCGACTACCGCTAAGCACAACCATGGAGTCGGGATTGAGGCATTACAGGAAGTCCTTGCCGCCGGCATCCGGCGCCTCATCAAGGAAAAGGCGATCGTAAAGCCTGATTTCACAGGGCTGACTCTGTTCAGAGACCCAGTGAATCACGCCCTTGGGTTTATTGCCATCGGCCGGATCCTTGCCGAAGCTGTCCTCGACCACGCGTGCCAAAACACGGGTGAATTGCCCCTGCGCGTCCTTCTCGACGCCGGTTGCCTCAATAACGCAGGCGTGACGCAAGCGCACGCGCTTGCCGAGTACCAGGCGCTTGTATTTCTTGTTGGCTTCCTCGCGGAAATCATCGGTTTCGATATAGATGCGTGCACTGAAGGCAATGTCCCGGCTGCCCAGTTCATCGCGGTTGGGATGGTTGGCGCCGGCAACCGAGGCGGGCAACTCGCCATCGGACTGCAGCAGCACTTCGAGTGGACGCAGAACACACATGGCGCGCGCCGCTTCCTTGTCCAGATAGTCCCGTATGGCGAACTCCAACATGGCGATATCCACCACGGAGTTGGCGCGCGTAACCCCTACCATGTCGCAGAAGTTGCGAATGGCCTGCGGCGGAATTCCGCGTCGGCGCATGCCGGCCAAAATAGGCATGCGCGGGTCATCCCAGCCCTCGACATGGCCTTCCTCAACCAGTAGCCGCAGCTTGCGCTTGCTCGTCACGGTGTAGTTCGGGTTGAGGCGCGCAAATTCGTACTGACGCGGCTTCGCTGGCACGGGCAGGTTGTCGATCAACCAGTCGTAGAGCGGGCGGTGGTCTTCGAATTCCAGTGTGCAGATGGAGTGCGTAATGCCCTCGATGGCATCAGACTGGCCGTGCGCATAGTCGTAGGAGGGATAGATGCACCAGGCATCGCCGGTGTGATGGTGGTGCGCCTTGCGGATGCGATAAAGCACCGGATCGCGCATATTGATGTTGCCGTGAGCCATATCGATTTTGGCCCGTAAGGACATGGCGCCGGGCTCAAACTCGCCGCTGCGCATGCGCGCAAAGAGGTCGAGACTTTCTTCCACCGGGCGGTCGCGCCAGGGACTGTAGGTGCCGCGCTCGGTCAGGGTGCCGCGGTAGGCGCGTGCCTGCTCGGCAGACAACTCACAAACATAAGCCCTGCCCGCGCGAATAAGTTCGATGGCCCAAAGATAGAGCTGTTCGAAATAGTCGGAGGTGAAACGTACCTCGCCCTGCCATTGAAAGCCCAGCCAGCGGATGTCGCGCTGGATGGCATCGACAAATTCCTGCGACTCCTTCTCCGGATTGGTGTCGTCAAAGCGCAGATTGCACGACCCGCCGAACTCCTCGGCCAGGCCAAAATTCAGGCAGATCGACTTGGCATGCCCCAGGTGCAGATAGCCATTCGGCTCGGGCGGGAAGCGGGTCACTACGTGCTGAACCCTGCCCTCGGCGATATCCGCTGCGACAAGCTGCTGGAGAAAATGGGCCGGTTTCTCTGCGGAAGCCATGGGTCAGGTGCCTTCTGATTTGGAGGGAGGTAAAAGCCGCGTATTATAGCGGCTCGAAATCAAAACCTAAGCTCAGGGAGCACCGATGATCGCATTAAATACCACGGCGGGAACCATTTTGATTGAACTGGCCGAAAAGGAAGCGCCCGCCAGCGCGCAAAATTTCCGGCGCTATGTCGAAGAGGGTTTCTACAACGGCACCATTTTCCATCGCGTTATCGACGGTTTCATGATTCAGGGCGGCGGTATGGATAGCGAAATGCGGCAGAAAAAGACGCATGCCCCCATCACCAATGAAGCCGACAATGGTTTGAAGAACCAGCGCGGTACCTTGGCGATGGCGCGCACCCAGGATCCGCATTCGGCGACAGCCCAGTTCTTTATCAATGTGGCCGACAATGCCTTTCTCGATCATCGCTCCAAGGATCTTATGGGCTGGGGCTATGCCGTATTTGGCAAGGTAGTTAAAGGCATGGATGTGGTCGACAAGATTCGTCAAGTCAAGACTGGCTCCCATGGCATGCATCAGGATGTGCCGCTGCAGGCGGTCATTATCGAATCAGCTGAGCTTGTCGACTGATTCCAATGGTTTCCCTGTTCATCTCCGACCTTCACCTGGGGCCGGAACGTCCAGAGCTGACACGCGCCTTCGATGGTTTTTGCGAGCGCTTGCCTGCGCAGAACATCGCTCGACTCTACATCCTGGGCGATCTATTTGAGGCCTGGATCGGGGACGATGACGACAGCGACTTCGCCGAGCAGGTTACCCAAATCCTGCGTCGGCTGGCAGCGACGGGCGTCCAGATTTTGTGTCAGCGTGGCAACCGGGATTTTCTCCTCGGTGCCCGCTTCGCCCGACGCACGAGTTGCCAGTTGCTGCCCGATTACCAACTGGTGGAAGAGTCCGGGCATCAGGCACTGCTGATGCACGGCGATCTGCTCTGTACCGACGACCGCGACTACCAGCGCTTCCGACGCAAGGTGCAGAACCCTCTCTATCGCTGGACGCTATCCCATCTGCCCTTGTCCTACCGCCGCAATCTGGCCTTGCGCTGGCGCATGAAAAGCGCCAATGCCAACGCCAACAAGGCGGAAAACATCATGGATGTGAATCTTGGTACGGTGGCGCAAATCATGGCTCAGCGCGGTACGACGACCCTGATCCACGGCCACACCCACCGACCCGCCAGCCACGCGCTGCAGCTCGGCGGCAAGCCTGCTCAGCGCCTGGTGCTGGGCGACTGGGGCGACCATATCTGGTGGATACGTGGCGATTGCGACGGCTATTCCTTGATCAGCGCACCGCTCGAGGAGTTTTGCTAGGCACTCCGCTATGAAAGCGGAAATCCGGATCGGGTGACTCGATCAGTTCGCGCTCGCGCTCGAGAAACACCGCTACCCGCTCATCGATATTCTGTTCAGCTACCTGTTCAGCCAGGCGCAAATAATCCTGAAAGTGACGCGCTTCAGACTTGAGCAGACTGAGATAAAAGTCTGCCAGCTCCTCATCAAGCCGGGGTGCCAGCGCGGCAAAACGCTCACAGGAGCGCGCCTCGATGATGGCGCCGACAATCAATTGATCGCGCAAGCGGTCCTGTCCCTGCCGAGCGGTCAGCTCATGCAAGCCGGCGGCGTAGCGCGACGCACTCAGCGTCGCGTAGGCGATGCCGCGGCGCTGCAGAATTCGACTCACCTGCTCAAAATGGCGCAATTCCTCGCGCGCCAGACGTGACATCTTTTGCGCGAGCTGATACTGCTCCGGGTGACGGAACAGCAAATTAAGGGCCGTCGAAGCGGCTTTCTTTTCACAGTTGGCGTGATCGACCAGCAGGATTTCCAACCGATCGACGGCGCGTTGCAGCCAGGATTCCGGCGTCGGACAGGGCAAAAAAGCTTCAATTGCCTGGGTGTGGGACATGGGGTAGCCCAATATTCTCGTGTTTCAGGGGGAAAATGCTCAGATACCAATTAAAGAATAGCCGGGAATCCGCTAAAATTCTGCCCCATTCCCGCCCCTCTGAGCTTTTCCAAGGAGCAAACCCGTGTTACTAGCATCCTATCGCGAACATGTTGAACAGCGCGCCGCCGAAGGCATTCCCCCCAAACCGCTCTCGCCGGAGTGGACCCAGGAGCTGATCGAAGCCCTGAAGGCCCCGCCAGCCGGAGAGGCAGAGTTTCTGCTCGACCTGATCAACAATCGCATTCCACCCGGTGTGGATGAAGCAGCCTATCTCAAGGCGGCATTTCTGGCTGATGTGGTGAAGGACAAAGCGAGTTCCGCCCTGATTAACAAGCTGGATGCAGTGCGCATGCTGGGTGACATGCACGGCGGCTACAACGTGGAAACCCTGATCGAACTGCTGGACGACAGCGAGCTGGCCGAGGCTGCTGCAGAGCAGTTAAAGCACACCATTCTGGTATTTGACGCCTTCCACGACGTTTCCGAGCGAGCCGATGCGGGCAATGCCCAGGCCAAGGCCGTGCTGCAGTCCTGGGCCGACGCCGAATGGTTTGTCGAACGTCCCAAGGTTGCCGAATCTATCAAGACCATCGTCTTCAAGGTTACTGGCGAAACCAATACCGATGACCTCTCCCCGGCTCCGGACGCTTGGTCGCGTCCGGATATTCCGCTGCATGCCAAGGCCATATACAAGATGGCCCGCGAGGGACTCACTCCGGATCAGCCCGGCAGCATCGGCCCGCTGAAGCAGATCGAGGAACTCAAGGCCAAGGGTTTCCCTGTAGCCTTTGTGGGCGATGTGGTTGGCACCGGCTCCTCGCGTAAATCGGCCACCAACTCGGTGCTGTGGTTCTTTGGCGAAGACATGCCGGGAACGCCAAACAAACGCACCGGCGGTATCTGCATCGGTTCCAAGGTAGCGCCCATA
>JAYQPQ010000038.1:11987-17509 GCA_038145405.1 Porticoccaceae bacterium
CGCCCTGGTTTTTGAGGCACCGGTCGACGACCTGGCCTACGGGCAAGTCATCGAAATTCGTCCCTATGAAGGCAAAATACTGGATGAGAGCGGCAAGGTAATCAGCACCTTCGCATTCAAATCCGACACCATTCTGGATTCGGTCCAGGCCGGCGGCCGCATCAATCTGGTGATCGGGCGCGCCCTGACCAATCGCGCGCGTCTGCACCTGGGACTCAAGGCCTCCGATCTGTTTCGCCAGCCCTTTGTTCCGGAAGACACCGGCAAGGGCTATACACTGGCCCAAAAAATGGTCGGTCACGCCTGCGGCGTGGAGGGCATTCGCCCCGGCTCCTACTGTGAGCCCATGATGACCACGGTGGGTTCCCAGGACACCACCGGACCCATGACGCGCGATGAGCTGAAAGATCTGGCTTGCCTTGGGTTCTCCGCTGATCTAGTGATGCAGTCGTTCTGCCACACGGCGGCCTATCCCAAGCCGGTGGATATCGAAACCCAGCACAGCCTGCCGGATTTCATTATGAATCGCGGTGGCGTCTCGCTGCGACCCGGCGACGGCATTATTCATTCCTGGCTGAATCGTATGCTGCTGCCCGATACGGTCGGCACCGGTGGCGATTCCCACACCCGCTTCCCCATCGGCATTTCTTTCCCGGCGGGCTCAGGCCTGGTCGCCTTCGCCGCCGCTACTGGCGTTATGCCGCTGGATATGCCGGAAAGCGTATTGGTGCGTTTCAAGGGTGAGATGCAACCGGGCATTACCCTGCGCGATCTGGTGCATGCCATTCCCTACTACGCCATTCAGCAAGGCCTGCTGACCGTCGAGAAGAAGGGCAAGAAAAATGTCTTCTCCGGACGCATTCTGGAAATTGAAGGGCTGGAAAACCTGACGGTTGAGCAGGCTTTTGAATTGTCCGACGCTTCTGCTGAACGCTCGGCTGCTGGCTGCACCATCAAGCTGGGCGAGGACACCATCGCCGAGTACTTGCGCTCCAACGTCACCCTGCTGCGCTGGATGATCAAGGATGGCTACGGCGATGTGCGCACTCTGGAACGCCGCGCGCAAAAAATGGAAGCCTGGCTGGCCAATCCGACCCTGATGCAGGCCGATGCCGACGCCGAGTATGCCGCGGTGATTGAAATCGATCTGGCGGACGTGCGCGAACCCATCGTCTGCGCTCCCAATGACCCGGATGACGCCCGACTGCTGTCATCGGTTGCCGGCGACAAGGTGGATGAAGTCTTTATCGGTTCCTGCATGACCAACATTGGTCACTATCGTGCCGCCGGCAAGCTACTGGAAAACGTCAAGGGATCCATACCCACTCGACTGTGGATCGCACCGCCGACGCGCATGGACGAGCACACCCTGATGGAAGAAGGTTATTACAACATCTACGGCCGCGCCGGCGCGCGCACCGAAATGCCCGGCTGCTCGCTGTGCATGGGCAACCAGGCCCGCGTGGCGCCCGGTTGTACCACCTTGTCCACCTCGACGCGCAATTTCCCCAACCGCCTGGGCGACGGCGCCAATGTTTATCTGACCTCGGCCGAACTGGCTGCGGTCGGCGCCATCTTAGGCCGCATTCCCACCGTGGCGGAGTACATGGAGTACGCAATGAAAATCAATTCCATGGCCGACGAGATCTTCCGCTACATGAACTTCGATCAGATCGAGTCCTTCCAGCAGGCGGCTAACGAAGGCAAGCGCATTGCGGCAGCGCAGATAGTGGAAATTGCCTGATAGTCGTCAGGCTCTAACAGGAAACCCCGCTTAGGCGGGGCTTTTTTTTGTTCGCTGGCAACGGCAGCGCTCTTTATTAGAATTTTTGCCTTCGGCACGAAATAAACTGATTTTCTCCCGGGGTTTTGCACCCCCGGAACCCCAGCCGGCGCCGGTGGGTTTGCCCTGCGGGTGCCTTCGCTTGCCCGCTTGACGACGGGTCGCCTCGATTCACTCCTGCTCAGCGAGGCTCAAAATTCGTCCCTGAACTTTGCCCCTGTTCACCGGACGCCCTCTGCAAGCTCACTTTATTGGCGCGAAGAGGCAGTCGTCTCCCAATTCCCGTTGAGCCTGCCGAGGGGGGTGCCGCGGATGGGGTGAAGCGTACAGGGACGTACGCGACAGGGCGGCTGAGGCGGGATGCCGAATCCGCCCGACCCCCAAATCCGCTAACCAACCGAGGGTAGCCGCAGGCCAGGCGATCGGGTGCCCTTTCTTTTAGTTCCTTTTCTTTGGGCATACAAAGAAAAGGAACGCCCCACCGGTAGGTGATGGCCCGCTGCAGGCGATTTACCTTATGCAATAAGAAGAGAAATTGGGGGTTCCGGGGGTGGTAAACCCCCGGGAAAAGATTCAGCTTATTTCAGACGATCCAGCGCCTGCCGCAAATCGGCCTGAATATCGCCCAGGTGTTCCAGTCCAACAGACAGGCGAATCAACCCCTGGCTGATGCCGGCACGTTCGCGTTCCTCGTCTGTGAGGCGCCCGTGCGTGGTGGTCGCCGGGTGGACGATGGTGGTCTTAGTGTCGCCCAGGTTGGCTGTCAAGGATAACAATTTGACGTTGTCGACGACCTTCCAGGCGGCCGCACGACCACCCTTCACCTGGAAGGACAGCACGCCACCAAAGGCGCTCATCTGCGCAGCAGCCAACGCATGTCCCGGATGGTCGGCCAATCCAGTGTAGTAGACCTTCTCCACTTCGGGTTGCTGCTGCAACCAGTGCGCCAACTGCAGCGCGCTGGCGGAATGTGCTTCCATGCGAATGCGCAACGTGTCCAGACCCTTGAGGAATACCCAAGCGGAAAATGGGCTCATGCAAGGTCCGCAAGAGCGAATAAATCCGAGAATCTCGTCGATGTGCGCTTTTCCGCCCACCACGGCACCACCCAGACAGCGCCCCTGACCGTCGATGTATTTGGTAGCCGAGTGGATCACCAGATCAGCACCCAGAGCCAACGGCTGTTGCAGTGCGGGCGTAGCGAAGCAGTTGTCCACTACCAGCAAGGCGCCCTGCTCCTTCGCCAGTTTCGCCAGCGCCGGAATGTCCGCGACTTCGCACAGTGGGTTGGAAGGCGACTCGAGGAACAGCAATCGGGTCTCAGGCCGCAGTGCCTGGCGCCAGGCAGCCACGTCGGTCAGGGCCACAAAGCTGGTCTGTACGCAAAAGTTGCCCAGATATTTTTTCAGTAAATTGGTCGTGCTGCCGAAAACATCGCGCGAACAGACAATGTGATCGCCGGCCTTGAGCAGTGCCAAACAGGTCGACAGAATAGCGGCCATGCCTGACGAGGTAGCCACACCCGCTTCTGCTCCTTCAAGTGCAGCGATACGCTGTTCGAATGCGCGCACCGTCGGATTGGTGTAACGGCTGTAGACATTGCCTTCGGCGCCGCCGGTAAAGCGCGCGGCAGCCTCTTCCGCATTGGGAAAGATGTAGCTGGAGGTTAGATACAGCGCTTCGCTGTGCTCTCCCTCATGACTGCGGCTGATGCCAGCCCGCACCGCCAGGGTGTCGGGATGGTAGCCCGGTTTCTTGTTCATCAATCACTCATACTGTTGTACAAACCCACGGCTGCGCTCTCGTCGCTGTTGCGATTGCGCTTGGCTTTGGCCGAATCATTGCGCTGTGCGTCAATGCGGTCCAGGTATTCCTGATCTACGTCGCCGGTGATGTATTCCCCGGTAAACACTGAGCATTCAAACTCGGTGATGTCCGGGTTGCCCTCACGCGATGCAGCAATGAGATCATCCAGATCCTGGTAGATCAGCCAGTCGGCGCCGATCTGCTCGGCTACCTCCTGCTCGGTCCGCCCGGGCCCGATCAGCTCACTGCTCGACGGCATATCGATGCCGTAGACATTGGGAAAGCGGACTGGTGGCGCGGCGGACGCGAAATATACCTTCTTGGCGCCAGCAGCGCGAGCCATCTCGATGATTTGCTTGCAGGTATTGCCGCGCACAATCGAATCATCCACCAGCAGCACATTGCGGTTGCGGAACTCCGGTTCTATGGCATTCAGCTTTTCGCGGACGGATTTTTTACGCACAGCCTGGCCGGGCATGATGAAAGTACGGCCGATATAGCGGTTTTTCATCAACCCTTCGCGCAGCTTAATGCCAAGGGTTTCCGCTAGTGCCTGGGCAGCCACCCTGCTGGTATCGGGGATGGGTATTACCACATCGATATCGTGATCCGGGCGTTCGCGCTTGATTTTCTCCGCCAGAAAATTGCCCTGTCGCAACCGCGTCTTGTACATGTGTATGCCATCGATGCAGGAGTCCGGTCGCGCCAGGTAGACATGCTCAAAGATGCAGGGACGGTAGTGCGGGTTCTCGGCGCACTGCTGGCGGTGCAATTGATGATTGAGATCGATATAGATGCCCTCGCCGGGCTTAACATCATTCAGCACCTCAAAACCCAGGACATCCAACGCGGCGGATTCGGAGGCAATCATGTATTCGAGTCCGTCCTTGCGCTGCCGCGTGCCGATGATCAGCGGTCGGATTCCATTGGGGTCGCGGAAGGCCACCAAGCCGTGCTTAGCAACCAGAGCCACGCAGGCATAGGCCCCGCGACAACGTTGATGCACACCGGCGATGGCGGCAAATATCTGTGCAGGTGCCAGATGCTTGCCATCTTGTTTGCGCAGTTCGTGTGCCAGCACATTGAGTACGATTTCGGAGTCGGAATCCGTATTCAGATGGCGTCGGTAGGCTTCATACAGATGTTCGCGCAACTCCTCGGAGTTGGTCAGGTTGCCGTTGTGTGCCAGGCATATACCGTAGGGTGAATTGACATAGAAGGGCTGCGCTAGGGCTGGGCCATTGCTGCCAGCGGTGGGGTAGCGGCAGTGGCCGATGCCGGTGCGGCCGATCAGGGATTCCATATCGCGGGTGTGAAAAACACTACGTACCAGGCCGACGCCCTTCTTCTGAAAGAAATAGCCATCCTCGTTGCAGGTAACGATACCTGCTGCGTCCTGGCCGCGATGCTGCAGTACCGTCAGGGCGTCATACAGATCCAGATTGACGTTCTGATAACCGGATATTCCGACCACTCCACACATGGCTATCTCTCATTCAAAATAGTGACGCAATCCATGCAAACAGGGCGCCGAGCACTTCCCTTACCCAGCCTTCAAATTGCAGAAATCCCGGGATTAGCCTGGATTCCATCCACCAGCTGCTTGACTCGACCGGCATCAGCGCGGGCAGAAAAACCAGAATAGCCATCACGATAACCAGACCGCGGGCGAGCCCGAATAATACGCCTAGGGTGCGGTCGGTGCCGCTCAGTCCGGTGGCATTAACCAGTTCACCAAGCGCGTGTACCAGCAGCACGCCGATAATCAGCGTGGCAAAGAACAGCAGGGCTGCCGCGCCCATTTCCCGAACCAGTAATGCCGTATCAGCGGGAAAGGGCAATGCAGTGGCAAGTGGCGTTTTGAAAAGAAAAGCGACCGCCAGCGCTGCACCCCAGTTCACCAGCGACAGAACTTCCTTGATAAAGCCGCGCA
>JAYQPQ010000039.1:0-17041 GCA_038145405.1 Porticoccaceae bacterium
CTGACGGTGTGCTGCATCTGGCCACTGACTGGCAGCCTTACGCGGAGCACATGCTGGAGGTTGTCAGCGCACACCCCGAGCTGAGCAATACCAGCGCAGGTGCCGGTTTCAGCCCCCGACCCGAATGGCGCCCCCTGACCAAATTCGAGCGACGCGGCGAGAATCTGGGGCACCAGGTGTTTGACCTGATCTACAAAAAGCCGGCGTCGCCGTTGTAACCGCACGCGCGCCCTGTATGATGGCGTGCTCAACGCACCACTGACTTGATTTCGGAGTTAACTGTGAATCACCCAAGCAAAATTCTCTTTACCCTGATCGCCATGGCGGCACTCAGTGCTTGCCAACCCCAAGATGCCAGCGACGCCACAAGCGTTTCCGCCGAATCGACACTGGAAGCCCAGGTCAGCTACGGCCTGGCCTATAGCTATGTGTCACAGCTGGCCGACGTCGGCGTAGCTCTGGATGTGGCGGCCTTTGCCGCCGGAGCGCGGGATGCCGTGAGTGGCGCCGAATCCCAGCTCAGCGACGATGAAATTCAGTTGGCATTTGATACTTATCAGGCGCAGCTGCAAGAAGCTGCCATCGCCGAGCAGGAAGCGGCTGCCAGCGAGAACCAGGCTCAAGCAGATGCCTTCCTTGCAGAGAACGCCCAGGCCGACGGCGTGATGACGACGGCGTCCGGCCTGCAATACAAGGTGCTGGAAGCCGGAGAGGGCGAAATGCCCAGTTCCGATTCCTTGGTGCAGGTCCACTATGAAGGCCGCCTGCTCGATGGCACCGTGTTCGACAGTTCCTACGAGCGCGGCGTGCCGGTTGAATTCGGCGTGACCCAGGTGATCCCTGGCTGGACCGAGGCGCTGCAGCTGATGCCGGAAGGTTCCAAGTGGCAGCTGTTTATTCCGCCCCAGCTGGGCTATGGCCCGAGCGGCGCCGGCGGCCTGATTGGCCCCAACTCACTGCTGATTTTTGACGTGGAACTGATTCAGGCGAACTACCAGGAACCGGCTGCCGAAGCACCGGCCCAGTAAGGCTTTTAAGCTCGGCGTCGCATCAACTGGAAGATCGCGACGCCAATCAGAAAGGCAAAGGCAACCAGGGTCCAGCCAGGAATGCTGAGACCCCAGAGTTGCCATTTGATCTCGGCACAGCTTCCCTCACCCAGGAACATGGCGCGCAACACTTCGGCCATGGGGAAATTCGCTTCCAGCATCCAGTTCAGCGTTGGGCCGCAGGCAGGAATGCGATCCTCGGGTAGCGACTGTAACCAAACCTGGCGCGCCGCGACCGAGGCGCCACCCAGGGCCGCCAGACCGGTCAAAGTTGCATAGATTCTGACACCACGTTGACCCGGATTGTGCAGAAACGCCGCGATGGCAATAAGCCCGGTCGCAATGGCAAAGATTCGTTGCGAAACACAGAGCGGGCAGGGCATTAATCCCAGATACATCTGAAAATAAAACAGCGCGACCAACATCATGGTCAGGGTGAAGAGTGCGATCAGCAGGTTGGTCGTGCGGGTGTTGGGTAGCATCATCTTGGGCAAGGTCCTGTTCACGGCAATCAAAGGTTTTGCGAGCGCCATTCTGCCACATAGGCCAGCGAGTCGTCGTAGAGCCAGCTGGCACTTTGCATAACTTCATCGTGGTGGTGCTCGAGCACAGCGCGGCTTTGGCCGAGCGGGTTGTCGCAGCGCATGCGCTGGCCAATGCGTGCCACAGCTTCCATAGTGAATTCCAGATCGGCATAGCGCGATAACCAGCGGTAGCGGCACAGGCGGTCCAGCACCTGTCGGGCTTCCGTTGGCATGTCGTGTTGCTGGGCCAGCAACAACTGCTGGCAAGACAGGGTAAATTCCGTCAGATCCTGCTCGTGTCGAGCGGACCAATTTGCCGCCAGATAGTGATCGGTGACCATGTCCAGCAGCACGCCCGTGTAGCGACGCCAATCCGGAGGCAAGCGCTTGCGCAGGAACTGCAGGGAGGCATGGCGGTCGGAGAAGGCATCAATCGCCCGATGCAAGCGAATACCCTGCTCAATGTCAGGCCTGAGACCGGTCGGCACGGGTCCCTTGATAAAGTCGCCCAGAAAGCCACCGAGGATGAGACCCTGATCCGGCTGGGCCAGTGCCAGGTGCGCCAGATAATTCAACGCCGTCCCAGCTTTAGGTATTGCTGATAGTAGGCCGCTAAATAGTCGTCGAAGCTGCCTGTTTGTGCAGCCTCCAGTTGCCGCTGATCCTCCAACGAACGACGCGTCAGGCGATTCAGCAAGGCGCTGGTTTCGGCGTCCAAGGTGCGCTCGCGCAGGCGCTGGCTGATGTCCAGGGAACGCGCCATCATCCAGCGCTGATAACTCAGCTGCTCGCGCTCCAGGCTCGCCAGTAATCGCGCCGAAGGCGTCAGACTGCTGTCCAGCAAGCGCTGTTGCATGCTCGCTACGCTGCGGCTGTATTCTTGCGTGTCCATGGCCCGATCCAGCTGCTCGGCAGCCAGTCCCACGCGCCGCATGATCTGCGCAGCCCAATCACTCAGGCTCACCGAGCGCCCAAAGCGCTTCAGCTGCAGCTGCGGATCGCGCCCGCGATAGACGACGGCTGCCTGATTGGCCTGCATGTCGCGATACTCCTCCGTGGTCGTTTGCGGGCTCTCCTCCAGCAGGCAGGCCAGCAGGAAGGCTTCGACAAAATAGAGCTGCTCTGGGTCGATCCCCAGATCGGCAAAGGGGTTGAGATCCAGACAGCGCACTTCGATGTATTCGACCCCGCGCTCGGCCAGAGCGCGCAGTTGGGTCTCGCCGCGCCGGGTCGTCTGCTTGGGACGGATGGTGGAATAGAACTCGTTTTCAATTTGCAGCAGTCCGGTATTAAGCTGCTGGCATCTACCCTCAGCATCGCGCAGGCCAAGCGCTTCGTAGGCGTATGCCGGAGTCAGGATGGCTTTGCATAGCTCGCCAATGTAGCTGCCGAGCTCGTTGTAACAGACCACGATGGCGTCCTGGGCGCTGCTCTGATAACCCAGATTGCCCATGCGCAGCGAAGTGCCCAGCAGTGCGCACAAAGAGTGTCCATCGGCACAGGGGCTGAGCTTGTGCGGACGATCGCGCACAAAGGATTTGCAGATGGCCGGCGCCGCACCCATGAGATAGAGCAGCAGCCAGAACTGGCGGCGGAAATTGCGGATCAGCGACATGTAGCCGCGCGTCTTGTAGTCCTGCAACGTCAGAGGGCTCAAATCCTGATCGCGCAGCCGCGCCCAGAGCGAATCGGGCAGGGAAAAATTGAAGTGGATCCCGGCAATACACTGCATGGCGCGGCCGTAACGCAGGCCGAGGCCCTCGCGATACAGGGTTTTCATGCGCCCGGTATGCGAACTGCCGTATTGAGCCAGGGGAATTTCACTGTCGGGACCCAGCTGGCAGGGCATGGAATTCGCCCAGAGCACCTCGTCGCCGAGGCGCTGCACCACATAGACCACTGTGTCTTCCAGCTGCCGCATAACCGCCGGAATGCTGGGCTGGGGATCGGTGATAAATTCCAGTAGGGCTTCCGAATAATCGGTGGTGATCTGGGGGTGGGTCAGCGCCGAACCAATAGCCGCCGGGTGGGCAGTCTGCGCGAGCTTGCCGTTTGACGCGTTAACCCGCAGCGCCTCGCGCTCCAGCCCACGCAGTGTGCTGAGGAGCAAGGCATTGATTTCCGGCTGCTGCAATAACTCAAGGCGCTGGTCAAAATTCATGGATGCTTTCCTCAGCTAAAAATCGCCCTGATCTCTGGCCTATTCGCTGTTTCACTGGGATAATTCGAAGCTGGCCCGCCGGCGGGAATCCAGGCGCCCGGTAAGAGGCTGCACTCCCGAATCAACCACGCGCCGATCAACCAATTTTTTTCAATTTTGCACAAGGGGAAGTTGGTGAAACCAACCGATATTGCTAATCCCGAATATTTCCACAAGGTCATCGACTGTCAGTATGCCTGTCCGGCACACACCCCCGTCCCGGAATATATTCGCCTGATCGCTCAGCGTCGTTACAGCGACGCCTATATGATCAATTGGGAGTCTAACGTATTTCCCGGGGTGCTGGGCAGAACCTGTGACCGCCCCTGTGAGCCCGCTTGCCGCCGTGTGCGCGTGGAAAAGGAACCGGTAGCCATCTGCCGCCTGAAGCGCGTCGCTGCCGACTACAAGGACGACATCAAGGCGCGCCTGCCGGAGATTCCGAAAAAGAAAAACGGCAAACGCATCGCGCTGATCGGTGCCGGTCCGGCCTCTCTCACCGTTGCCCGCGACCTGATGCCGCTGGGCTATGAAATCGACCTCTACGACGAGAATGCTAGCGGCGGCGGCTTTATGCGCAGCCAGATTCCGTCGTTCCGCTTGCCGGAGCGAGTTCTTAACGAAGAGGTCAACTACATCCTCGACATGGGCGTAACCACGCATTTCAAACAGCGCGTCAACAGCCTGAAAGCGATCCTCGACAAAAAATACGATGCCGTTTTTGTTGGCACCGGTGCACCCAAAGGCCGCGACATCGACATCCCGGGCCGCAAGGAATGTGCAGCCAATGTCCACATCGGTATCGAATGGTTGGCCAGTGTCGCCTTCGGCCATATCGAAAAAATCGGCAAGAAAGTCGTCGTGCTCGGTGGCGGTAACACCGCCATGGATTGCTGCCGAACCGCACGCCGCCTCGGTGGCGAGCAAGTAGTTGTATCCGTGCGCTCAACCTACGAGGACATGAAAGCCTCGCCGTGGGAGAAGGAAGATGCCAACCGCGAGGGCATTCCCTTCGAGTGCAATACCGTGCCCGAGGGGTTCATTCACGAGAACGGCAAGCTCAAGGCCATTCGCGTCAGCCGCGTCGAATCCGTCTACGATGACAAGGGCAAGCGCACCCTGCAGCCCACTGGCGAATCGCTGGTTATCGAGTGCGACGATGTCATCTGCGCCGTCGGCCAGATGGGCGCTTTCCCCTGGATCGAGCGCAACATCGGTATCAAGTTTGACAAGTGGGACATGGCTGAGGTGAACGCCACCACCTTCCAGTCCAGCAACGAGAAAGTATTTTTCGGCGGCGACTCCGCCTGGGGCCCGCAAAACATCATTACCGCAGTGGCCCATGGCCACCAGGCGGCCGTGTCGATCGACCTGTTCTGCCACGGCAAGTCTCTGACCAAAGATCGTCCGGCGCCGGGCACCAATCTGGTCAGCACCAAGATGGGCATTCACGAGTGGAGCTACGATAATGCGGTGGCGCTCGACGATCGTCAGGCCGTACCCCACCTGGCGAACGAAATCGCCCTGTCGGATCGCTTGGCTGAAGTGGAGCTCGGTTTTGATGAAAAGCTGGCCTACAAGGAAGCCGAGCGCTGCCTGAACTGCGATGTGCAAACGGTTTTCACCGAGGCCAAGTGCATCGAGTGCGACGCCTGCATGGATATCTGTCCTACCGACTGCATCAACTTCACCGGCAATGACGATGAAGCGGATTTGCGCGCCAAGCTGATCATTCCGGCTACCGAACAATCCCAGGATCTCTATGTGTCTGCCGACCTCAAGACCGGCCGCGTCATGGTCAAGGACGAGAATGTCTGTCTGCACTGCGGTCTGTGTGCCGAGCGCTGCCCGACCGGCGCCTGGGATATGCAAAAGTACTTCTACACCGTGACCAAAGCAGGAAAAGCAGCATGAGCGCGGCTAAAAAGAAATCCATCCGAGCTACCAACGACTTTGTCGTCAAGTTCGCCAACGTCAACGGCTCCGGCTCGTCCAGCGCCAACCACATGTTTGCCAAGGCGGTATTTCGCATGGGCATTCCGGTAAGCGCACGCAATATCTTCCCCTCCAATATTCAGGGGCTGCCGACCTGGTACGAAGTGCGCATCAATGAAGCGGGCTTTGTGGGTCGTCGCGGCGAAGGCTGCGACCTGATGGTTTGCGTCAACCCGCAGAGCATGCCGGACGACGTCAAGGAAGTCCTGCCCGGTGGCTTTTTCCTCTTCGACAGCACCAAGCCACTGGATCTGCGTTACCACCGTGACGACATCCACTACATCGGCATTCCGTTGACTGAAATCACTAACGCCGAGTACAAAGATCCGCGCCAGCGCCAGCTGTTCAAAAACGTGGTCTATGTCGGCGCTCTGGCGGCACTGATCAATGTGGATTTTGAAGTGCTGGCCGGCTTGGTACGCGATCAGTTCAAGGGCAAGGAAAAGTTGATTCAGCCCAATATCCACGCGCTCGAACTGGGCTTCCGCCACGCCGAAAGCAATTTTGCGTGCCCCTTGTCGCTACGTCTGGAAACGCGCGACCTGACGCGCGGCAAGATTTTTATCGACGGCAATACAGCCGGCGGCCTGGGTGCTGTCTATGGCGGCGCTACGGTATGTGCCTGGTATCCCATTACGCCCTCGACCTCCTTCGCTGAGGCCTTTGCCCGTTACGGCGATCGCCTGCGTATCGACGCCGCAACCGGTAAGCGCAATTTCATCTCCATCCAGGCCGAAGACGAACTCGCCGCCATGGGCATGGTGATTGGTGCCGGCTGGAACGGCGCACGCTCCTTCACCGCCACCAGCGGTCCGGGTGTGTCCCTGATGAATGAATTCCTCGGTCTGGCCTATTTCGCCGAGATTCCCTCGGTGCTGATCGACGTTCAGCGCGCCGGGCCGTCGACCGGCATGCCGACCAAGACGCAGCAATCCGACCTGCTGTTGGCCGCCTACGCGTCCCACGGCGACACCAAGCACATCGTGCTGCTGCCCTCCGATCCCAAGGAAGTATTCGACCAGACCGCGCAGGCCTTTGATATTGCCGATCGACTGCAGACACCGGTCATCGTCCTGACGGACCTGGATTTGGGCATGAACGACTGGATGTCCGACCCGCTCGAATGGGATGAGAACCGTCACTACGACCGCGGCAAGGTGATGACTGCCGAAGAGCTGGAAGCAGGCAAGGATTTTGGTCGCTATCTGGATGTGGACGGTGACGGCATCCCCTACCGAACCTATCCGGGTACGCACCCGACTAAAGGCGCCTTTTTTACCCGCGGCACCAGCCGCGACGAATACGCCCGTTACACCGAAAATGGAGCAGCCTATGTGCGCAACATGGAACGCCTGCTGCTCAAGTTCCGTACGGCGCTCAACTACATCCCCGAGCCGGTCATAACCGAACGGGACGGCAAATCGAGCTACGGCGTCATCCATTTCGGCACGACGCGCGGCGCTCTTGACGAAGCGCTGGCCCGCGTGGAAAAGAGCGGTTACCCGCTGGATGACCTGCGTCTGCGCGCCTTTCCCTTCCACGATCATGTGGCGGACTTTATTGCCCGTCACGATTACGTTTTCGTGGTTGAGCAGAACCGTGACGCCCAAATGCGTACCCTGCTCATGAAGGAGCTGGAAATTGACCCAGCCCGCCTGATACCGGTGCTGCACTACGACGGCACACCGATCAATGCCAACTTCATTGCCGATTTCATCCTGAACCGCTTGAGTGCAGACCAGATCAAACCCCTGCACTCCGTTAAGAAGGCCTAATCATGAGTTACGCCAGACCACAATTTCGTCACCCGAACCTGCCCACCAACCGCATCGGCCTGACCGAAGCGGCTTATGAGGGCGCCATATCGACCCTGTGTGCCGGCTGCGGCCACGACTCCATCAGCGCCGCCATCGTGCGCGCCTGCTGGGAGCTGGATCAGCCGCCGCACCTGGTGGCCAAGCTTTCAGGTATTGGTTGTTCATCCAAGTCGCCGACCTATTTCCTGAATCAGGCCCACGGCTTTAATACCGTGCATGGTCGCATGCCTTCGGTCGCAACCGGCGCGGCAGCGGCCAACCGCGACCTGATCTACTTTGGCGTGTCCGGCGATGGCGACACGGCCTCCATCGGCATGGGCCAGTTCGCCCACGTGGTGCGGCGCAATCTCAACATGGTCTATATCGTTGAGAACAACGGCTGCTACGGGCTGACCAAGGGACAGGATTCGGCAACCCAGGACCAGGGCTCTCAGAGTCGCAAGGGCGCCCCGAACCCCTTTGAGTCAATCGATCTGGTCGCAGTCGCACTGCAGCTGGGCGCCACTTTTGTAGCGCGCAGTTTCTCCGGCGACAAGGAGCAACTGGTACCGCTGATCAAGGCCGCTATCAAACATCGCGGATTTGCGCTGCTCGACGTGATCTCGCCCTGCGTCACTTTCAACAATCACAACGGCTCCACCAAAAGTTACGACTACACCCGCGACCATGTGGAACCTGGCGTCATCATGGATTTCGTGCCGCTGATGGACGAAATTCGCACCAGCTATGAATCGGGCCAGACGCAGGAAGTCACGCTGCACGATGGTTCGGCCATTCACCTGTACAAGGCGGAAAGTGCTTACGATCCTTCGGATCGTCGCGAAGCCATCAACAAGGTTCAGGAATACAAGGAAGCTGGCAAAATTTTGACCGGCTTGATCTACCTGGAACCCAATGCCGATGACTTCCACCAGATGCTGGGTACCTCGGATACGCCCCTGAACCAGCTGTCCGAACGCGAACTGCTGCCGGGAGCAGATGCCCTGGCCCGCATAAACGCCAGCTTCTGCTAATCGGACAGTGGGCAAAAAAAGCAGCTTCAGCTGCTTTTTTATGCGTAAAGAAATCCTAAGCGAGCATAAAGCCGAGCCCTGTTTTAGTATGCTCAGCGGCTCAGAGTTCAGATGGGAATTTTCCATGCGCGCAATTAAGTCATTGGCCGTTGCCAACATCCTTTTCCTGGCCTTCGGCCTGTCCAGCGCCACCCTGGCCCAGCTCAGCGAAGAGCAGGCCATGGCTGTGGTGAACCACCCCGACCGCACGCCCGATGCCGATCTGGACATGCGCCGCCACCCCGCCCAACTGCTCATCTTTACCGGGGTTGAACCCGGCATGCGCGTGGGTGATTTCGATGCTGGCGGAGCCTGGACGACCGAACTCATGGCGCGCGCTGTGGGCGCCGAGGGTGTGGTCTACACCCGTACTAACGCCAATCGTCTGGAAGCCTTGCAGCAACGTCTGGCCGTGCCCGGACTGGAGCATGTTATTCCAGTCGGTGCCGACATGACCCAGGCCTTTCCAGCCGAAGCGACCGACCTGGATATCGTCATCGGACTCTTTGCCTTCCACCATCTGGTTATGCGTCCCGAGGCTGATCGCGCCGCTGCTTACGGCAGCATCTATAACGCACTCAAGCCGGGTGGCACCCTGATTGTGTCAGACACCCAGGCAGTAGAGGGTGCTCCGGCGTCTGTCGGTGGCACCCTTCATCGCATGGATCCAGGCCTGTTGCGCAGCGAGCTAGAGGGCGCTGGTTTTGTCTTCGTAGAGTCCAGCAACCTGCTGTTTAACCCCAATGATCCGCTGGACGTTTCTGCAAATTCCATTGAAGGAACGCCTACGGGTTTCCTGCAGAAGTACATGAAACCTCAGTAGGCCCCCCTGCACGGCACCCGGTCACCTCTCTATACTGGCCGGGTGCCTCATTCACTACCTGTCTTTTACATTCCCCATGGCGGCGGCCCCTGGCCCTTCGTCGATCTTGGCATCGATCCAGCCGAGCACGCGGCGCTGTACCGGTACCTGTCGGAACTAGCCGCAACCCTGCCGCACAAGCCCCAAGGCCTGCTGCTGATCTCGGCCCACTGGGAACGCGCTCATCCGACCTTGATGACGGCCGAGTACCCGCCACTCTTCTATGATTATTATGGCTTTCCTCCGGCATCCTACGAAATCCAGTGGCCGGCCCCGGGAGCACCCGAGCTGGCCAATCGGGTGGCAGAGCTGCTGACAGCAAGCGGCTTTCAGGTGGGCGAGGACGCACAGCGCGGGTTTGACCACGGCACCTTTATTCCCATGAAGCTGAGCTTTCCCGAGGCCGAAATTCCTACCACGCAACTCTCCCTGATTAAGGGCCTCGATCCGAGCGAGCACCTGCGCCTGGGCGAGGCTCTGCGACCCCTGCGCGAGGAAGGTGTGTTGATCGTTGGCAGTGGCATGAGCTTTCACGATCTGCGTGCTTTCTTTCATCCCCAGGGAGCCAGCCTGTCCAAAATCTTTGACCAGTGGCTGCAACAGGTTGCCACTGCCGAACCCGATCAGCGCAACGAAGCCTTGAAGCATTGGTATCAGGCGCCTTCCGCGCGACAGGCACATCCGCGGGAAGAGCACCTGTTGCCCTTGATGGTAGCGGCCGGAGCCGCCGGCGAAGATCGCGGCGAACTGGACTTCCGTGGCACCTATGGCGGCACCCACATTTCGGCTTTTCGATTTGCACATGCGGCCTGACCGGCCTGGCTGAGACCGCCCGCCCTCGACAGCACTGATATAATTGCCGCCAGACCAGCCTGGAGACAACCTCATGGCCCTAAAGGGATTCAGCCACTACAACCTGCGTGCGTCAGTCGAGTTGATGGACGAGCTGAAAGATTTCTACACGCGCGTAGTGGGTATGCGCGAAGGCGATCGGCCTCCCTTTAAGAGCGCCGGCTACTGGCTCTATATCGGCGACATCCCGGTGCTGCATCTGGTGGAAACCTTGCCCGGCCAATCTTGCCCCCCCCACGTCAGCAGTACCTTTGACCACGTCGCACTGACCTGCTCCGATATCGACGAGATGGAGGCCAAGTTGCGCAGCGCAGGCGTCGAATTCGAGCGCCGCGAAGTCCCCCTGTTGGGCCATCAACAGCTGTTCTTCAAGGATCCCGCAGGCAACGGCATCGAGTTTATTTTCGACTAGGCAAGATGAGCACTGTCATTCACGAACGCGTTGCCCTGTGTCGCGCCGGTCGCTACGAACCCATGGTCTGCCGCGTCAAATCAGGCTGGGTGGTGATGGGTGAAACCCAATTTCTGCGCGGCTATGCACTGATCTATCCGGACCCTGTCGTCGGCCAGCTCAATGAGCTGGATGCCGAGGCGCGCAAGCAGCTCATGTATGACGCATCCATTGTCGGCGACGCATTGCTTGAGCTGACCGGGGCCGTTCGCATTAACTACGAAATTCTCGGCAATCTGGCACCTGCCCTGCACATGCACATTTTTCCGCGCTACCGTGATGAAGCCGAGAATTTGCGCACCAGGCCCGTCTGGTTCTACGACTGGGACGCCGGTCCAACTTTTGACGCCGCGCAGGACGCCGAGCTGGCAGCCGGAATCAGGGACTACTGCGTACGACGATTGGGTGTAATCAGCTAGGCCCTTTGCGGCCCGCCCCAAAAGAAAGCTATCGTTTTCCGTCGCGCATCCCTATACTGCGCGCCTGTTGTGGCGCCATCCGGTCGGCGTCGCACTTCGCGAACATCTGCCGCCCTTGGTCAGACCCGTCCGAACAAACCTGAAATCACCCCGCCTTGACCGGCCCCGCGCACGCGGGTAAGCCGGAACTGGAGTAACCATGTCTTTCGCTGAACTCGGCCTGCGAGCCGAACTGCTGCGTGCTATTGCTGCGCAAAATTACACCCAACCGACGCCTATCCAGGCGCAGGCCATTCCCGCCATTTTGAGTGGTCGCGACGTGCTCGCCGGCGCGCAGACCGGTACCGGTAAAACCGCTGCCTTCACCTTGCCCATGCTGGAACTTCTTAGCCAGAACCCGGCCAAACGACCCGGGCTACCACGTGCACTAGTGCTGACGCCCACCCGCGAACTGGCAGCCCAAGTGAAGGCCGATATCGACCTTTACGGCGCCAATCTGAAGTTCCGCAATGCGGCGATCTTCGGCGGCGTAAACATCAATCCGCAGAAAGACCTGTTGCGTCGAGGGGTAGATATTCTGGTCGCCACGCCGGGGCGTCTGCTCGCCCACGTCAGTCAGCGCACGGTAGATCTTTCTTCGGTGGAGATACTGGTACTGGATGAAGCCGACCGCATGCTCGACATGGGCTTTATTCATGACATACGTAAGGTGATCGCCCGCTTGCCTGCACAACGCCAAAACCTGCTGTTTTCGGCAACCTACTCAAAAGAGATTCGCAGCCTGGCTGAAGCCATTTTGCAGCAGCCAATTCTGATCGAGGTCGCGCGCCGCAACACCGCTGCGGAAACTGTCGCACAGGAAGCCTACCGCATCGACAAGAAGGGCAAGCGTGACCTCCTTATCCATCTGATCAATCAGCATCAGTGGTATCAGGTTCTGGTCTTCACGCGCACCAAGCACGGCGCCAATAAACTGAGCGAGCAGCTCAACCGCGCCGGCCTTGAAGCTGCCGCCATTCATGGCAACAAGAGCCAGGCAGTCCGAACCCAAGCGCTGGCCGGCTTCAAGAACGGCAAAGTTCGCGTTCTGGTGGCCACCGATATCGCCTCGCGTGGCCTGGATATCGATCGTCTGCCACAGGTGGTCAACTTCGAGCTGCCCACGGTACCGGAAGACTACGTACACCGCATCGGCCGCACCGGCCGTGCAGGCGAATCAGGCGCTGCCGTTTCTCTGGTCAGCGACGAAGAACTCAAGCAGCTCAAGGACATACAACGCCTGATGAAGCGGGATATTCCGCTGATGCCGCTGCCTGCCTTTGAGCGCCGCGCCGAGCCGGCACCTGAAGACATGCCCAGACCCCCGCGCAACACGGCGCGCGCCAAACCCCGTGGCGACCAGCGTTCCGGGCCGGCAAAGAGAGCGGATGGCGGCTTCGCCAAGCCGGGCAATACGTCGCATCGTCGACCACGTCGACGCAAGCCGGCACAGCAAGCAAGAGGCAATCGCTAGGTCGACATGCATATCTGGGTGGATGCCGATGCCTGTCCAGTGGTGATCAGGGATATTCTGTTTCGCGCTGCGCAGCGCACCGGACTGCCGCTGACACTGGTGGCCAACCAGCCACTGCGTGTGCCTGCGGGAACTTCCGTCCGATTTCTGCAGGTGGAAGCGGGCATCGATGTAGCCGACCAGGCAATCGTGCAACGCGTAAATCCCGGCGATCTGGTCATCACCAGCGATATACCCTTGGCATCCGAAGTGATCGCCAAGGGCGGCCTGGTGCTGACGCCCCGCGGCGTGCGCTTCACCAGGGAAAACATCAGCAGTCGGCTGACCATGCGGGATTTTATGGAAACGCTGCGTGCCAGTGGAATTCAAAGTGGCGGGCCTGCGGTACTGAATCAGCGCGATCGCATGACCTTTGCCAATCAGCTCGATCGTCTGCTACAAGCCTCGAACTAACGCGTTTGGCCCAAGCGGCTGATGCCCTTGATCAGACTGACGGCGTGCGCCAGCTGAACGTCTTCGATATCGGAAATGCCCTCGACCATACCGAGCAATTCCGGAGTATCAGAGCCGGCCTGGTCATTTTCCAGATGGCGAAACAGGCTGGCCTCGGATATGGCCGTCGTGTCTGCTCGCCAGGCCACGGTTCCCTCTTCCACCAGGATGTCGGGGGCGATGCCCTGAGCCTGAATGCCGCGCTCCGATGGCGTGTAATAGCGCGCCGTGGTGAGTTTGATGGAGCGCGTCTCGTCGATGGACACGACATTCTGCACCGAACCTTTGCCGAAACTGATATCTCCCAGCAACACCGCGCGCTGGTGATCCTGTAGGGCGCCAGCAAAGATTTCAGCGGCCGACGCCGAGCCCCGGTTGATCAGCACCACCACGGGCATATCCGTCAGCTGTTGTCCTGGCGCAGCGTAGTGAACCGAGTTGAATATCGGCAGCCGTCCGCGCGTTGATACCACCACCCCTCCGTCTACCAGAGCGGAAACCACTTCGACAGCGGCTTCCAAAAGTCCTCCCGGATTGTTGCGCAGATCCAGAATCACTCCGCTCACCGGTGCTAACGGGTTCTCAAACTGCTCCAGAGCCTGTACAAACTCCTCGGCGGTACCTTGCTGAAAGCGGCCGATGCGAATGTAGCCAACGTCGCCACCGATGGTGCGCGAGGTAACGCTGACCAGCGCTATCTGCCGATGAACCAGCGTGAGGTCAAAGGTCTCTTCGGTACCTTCGCGAAAAACACTGAGTTCGACAGAGGTGCCATCGGCAAGCAGGTCCAGCGCGTCAGCCATCGACCGGCCATGAATGGGTTCGCCGTTGATGCGCACGATAATGTCGCCCGATAGCAGACCGGCTTCGGCTGCCGGCGAATTGTCTAGGGGCGTGACAATCATCAGATCTCCCTGCTCCATGGCAAGCTCGACGCCGAGGCCGATGTAGCTGCCAGTGGCGGTCTGCTCTAAGTCCTCGAGTCGCTCGTCGGTCAGGTATTCGGAGTGAGGATCGAGTTGCAGCAACATGCCGCGTACTGCCATGTCAAAAAGCTCTGCATCCTCGATTTCCTCGACATAAGCCTGGCGAATCTGCTCAAAAACTTGGGCAAAGGCGCGCAGTTCTTCCAACGAGATTTGCGGCGCAGCAGCCTCTTCCTGGGCCTAGCCGGTGGGCTGGATCAGCAGTGCCGCTGCGGCAAGCAACGAGCCAAGGTACCTAGAACTGTATTTCATCTATTTACACCATCTGGCCGGATCGGTGGGCTTACCGTCCTGGCGAAGTTCGAAGTAGAGGCCGGCATCCTGTTGCCCACCGCTGTCCCCTACGCGAGCGATGACCTGGCGCCCCTGCACCCAATCGCCCGGCTCGACATAGAGATACTGATTGTGACCGTAGAGCGTCAGGTAACCGGCATCGTGGTCAATGATAACCAGCAAGCCATAACCGCGCAGGTAATCGGCGAACAGTACCCGGCCATTATGTACGGCCTGCACCTCAGAGCCGCCAGTGGCCGCGATAAGAACCCCGTTCCAGCGCATGCTGCCGGTGCGCACCTGACCAAAGCGCCCCGTGATCTGACCTGCAGTGGGCCAGCGGCAATTGCCCTGAATTTCGCGAAAGGGCGTCAGGCTGCTGGGCATGGCCAGCTCTTCGCTCTGGCGCGTGATGCTGGCGATCAGTTCCTCCAGGCGGCGCTGGTCTGCTTCCTTGCGCGCTATCTGCTGCTCGGTGTTGGCGATTTCTGCTGTGAGCGCGGTCAGCATGGCCTGACGCCGGCTGTGGCTGACCTCGACCGAAGTACGCTGCTCGCCGAGTTGCACCAGCATGGCCGCCAGTCGCTGCCCCTCTTCTTCCTGTGCGAGACGATTCTGCACCAGTGCAGCTCGCGTTTCCTGATAGCTGCGAATGCGCTCCTCGCGCTCTGCCAGTATGCGCTGATAGTAGCCAAGCATCAGGCTGAGCTCACCGGGATCCTCCTGGTTCAGCAACAGCTTCAACGGCTCTTGAGGTCCGCTGCGGTACATGGCTTGGATTTCGCGACGCACCCGGTCCTGCTGTGAGCGGCTCAGTGCGTCGAGTTGGCTGGCCTCGCGCTCAAGCTGGGCGCTGACATTGCGGCTGGTTGCAATGGAGCGCTCTGTGTTGGAAATTTCCCGATACAGGCGAGCGATATCCAGCTCCTCCTGCTGCAATTGGCGCTGCAAACCTTCCTGTTCACCCTGGTAGCGATTGAGCTCCTCACGCAGGGCGGCGAGCTGCCGGCGCAACTCCGCTAGCTGGGAGGCACTGGCTTCCTGAGCCTGACTTGGCAGGCCAGCAAGCAGCAGGCCGATCAGCAAGAAGACTCTCGGCATGGGCTCAGGGCAATGGGTTCAGCGGCATGGTCGCAGCGAGCATGCCCACTACTGTAACCAGCCGGCTGCTGCCTGTATACTGCGGCGCCCACAGCAATTTACCCGCGCGAACCATGCTGGATTTCTTAACCTTTGTCAGTCAAGAGTGGCTTCTGGTCAGCCTCTTTATGCTCATGCTCTACGCCTATATCTGGCGGGAGTCCCGTCAGGGCGGTAAGCGCATCACCCACCACGAGCTGACGCGACTGGTCAACGCCGACGCAGCGCTGGTTGTGGATATTCGTGATGCCAAGGAATTCAGTGCTGGCCACATTGCCGGATCCATCAACATTCCCTACAGCAAGATCAAGGACCAGTTGCGGGATCTGGAGAGTCACCGGGACAAAACCATCGTTCTGGTCGACAAGTACGGACAGCAAACCGGCGCAGCCGGTCGCAGCTTGGCTGGAGCTGCCTTCAAGCCGGCTCGTCTGCAAGGTGGGCTGGCTGATTGGCAGATGAATAACCTGCCGGTTATACGCGGCAAGTAACAGAGGAATTACGACGCATGGCTGATGACAAAGCGAATCCCGCCGCAGGCGATAGCCCCCAGTTTGCAATTGAACGCATCTACCTGAAGGACGCTTCACTGGAGACGCCGGCTGGCCTGGAAGCCTTTGGTGCCTGGCAGCCGCTGATCAACCTCGACATCAACACGCGCCAGCAGCAGATCAGTGAAGATCACTACGAGGTGGTGCTTAGACTGACTGTCACAGCTCGACAAAAAGACGGCGATAAAACCTATTTTCTGGTGGAAATCGAGCAAGCAGGCCTGTTTCTGGCGCGCCACCTACCAGAAGAGGAACTGCCGCGACTGCTGGGCACGATGGCGCCAGCGACCCTATTCCCGTACGCGCGCGAAACCATTGACGGTCTGGTGGTGAAAGCGAATTTTCCGCCGCTGCGGCTGGCCCCCATCAACTTCGACCTGCTCTGGCAGAATGCCCAGAAGCAAAAAACTACCGGTGGTTCCCAGCGCATTCAGTAATTAGTCGTCGGCGTAATCGGCGAGCTTGAGGTCCTGCAGTTTGCGCGTCAGGGTGTTGCGCCCCCAACCCAGGAGTTGCGCCGCATCGTGCTTGCGTCCCTGGGAATGATCCAGCGCGGTCTGGATGAGGATGCGCTCAAAGGATGGTACCGCTTCCCGCAAAATATGCTTGTCGCCGCGTCGTAGGGCACTGGCTGCCCAGCTTCCCAGTTGCGCTTCCCAACTCTGAACCGTGGGGGCGAGCTGCGCAGCTGCCTGCTCCTGGCGATCGCGCAGTTCCGGCGGCAGATCATTGATATGAATATCGCGGCCCGGCGCCATGACAGTCAGCCAGCGACAGACGTTCTCAAGCTGGCGCACATTGCCTGGCCAGGGCAATCCCTGCAGATACTGCGCTGTTTACTTTAGCAGGTGCTTGGCCTCCATGT
>JAYQPQ010000040.1:0-1024 GCA_038145405.1 Porticoccaceae bacterium
GTGTGATTCATGACTGGGGTGAAGTCGTAACAAGGTAGCCGTAGGGGAACCTGCGGCTGGATCACCTCCTTAAACGAATGTTTCGGAAGCTCAGACAAGCGCCTACACTCATTGCTTTGATCAGATTTTTTATACACGAAAACCGGAGCCGATTGCTCCGGTTTTTTTTTGTCTTCAGCACACGTATACCGACAAGCGCTATCCTTGATACCGCTTTCGCGGAGTCAAGATAGAAAAATCATGTCATTAACAGTTGTTCTTCACGAGGGGCGAGACAAATCCCTGTTGCGTCGCCATCCCTGGGTTTTTTCTGGCGCCATTCACTCGGTGTCGGGAAAGCCTCATCTGGGCGAAACGGTCGATATCCTTTCGCACAATGGAACCTGGTTGGCACGTGGGGCCTACTCACCCGCTTCGGCTATTCGCGTGCGCGTCTGGACTTTCGAACGCGACGAAGTGGTCGACAACGGCTTTTTTCTGCGACGAATCGAAACCGCCCATGGTGGACGTAGGGCACTGCTTGCTCGCACTGATGCTTGCCGGCTCGTCGCTGCTGAGAACGACGGACTGCCGGGCGTGACCATCGATCGCTATACGGATTTGCTCGTCTGTCAGCTATTGAGCGCCGGCGCCGAAAGGCATCGCGACAAGATAATCTGGGCGCTGCGCAAACTATTTCCTGACTGCGCCATTCTGGAACGCAGCGACGTGCAGGTCAGGGAGAAGGAAGGGCTACCCGAGCTGGTTCAAACCCTGTACGGCGAAGTGCCGGGTGAAGTAGTTATTCGTGAAGGTGCGCACAGTTTCATCGTCGATCCGTTAGAGGGCCACAAAACGGGGTTTTATCTGGACCAGCGCGTGAATCGAGAGACCATTGCCGCTTATGCCGCTGGCCGTGAAGTGCTGAATTGCTTTAGTTATACCGGCGCCATGGCGGTTTATTGTTTGGCGTCCGGCGCAGCCCAGGTCACCAACCTGGATGTCTCTGAGTCGGCACTGGGCACGGCACGTCGCCATATCGAGT
>JAYQPQ010000040.1:1034-16976 GCA_038145405.1 Porticoccaceae bacterium
AGTTGAATGACCTTGCCGTCGCTACCTGCGATCACCTGCCGGTTGATGTGTTCAGTCAGTTGCGCCAGTACCGCTCCGAGGGTAAGAAATTTGATATGGTCATTCTGGACCCGCCCAAATTTGTCGAGAACAAACAACATCTCACCAAGGCCTGTCGCGGATACAAGGACATCAACATGTTGGCGATGCAGATTCTTCGCCCCGAGGGAATTCTGGCTACTTTCAGCTGCTCGGGCCTGATGCCGGAGGAGTTGTTTCAAAAGGTCGTGGCAGATGCCGCCCTCGACGCAGGTCGTGAAGTGCAGTTCCTGCGCAAGCTATCCCAGGACGAAGACCATCCGGTATTGGCCAGCTACCCCGAGGGACACTACCTGAAAGGTCTGATTTGTCGGGTGATCTAGGAGGGCTTGCCGGGTCCTTTGATAAGCCCAGCAACCGTCAGTCCCCGGAGAACAACGTGGGAATTTAGAAGCCCCCACCGCCGGAAATGCGATTATTCACCACATTGTTGAATATCGAACCGAACTGGTAGGAAATGCCGACTCGCAGCGAGTATTGGTAGTCGGTTGGTCGAGCATAACTGCCGAGCAGGATCTGTTCCTCGGTCAACCCTGCCGCCGAAATAAACAGCTGATCTTCAATCAGCGCGTAGTTGCCACGAACGGTCAAATCCAAACCGCGGGTAATGCGGAAGCTCAAGTTACCATCGAGTCGGGCGTTCCAAAAAGTAGTGTCGTGCAGATACTGGCTGACATTGAGCGATAGGGTTGCGGAGCCCCATGGCTGGCGCTGGAAGTAACGCACCCGAAATTCGTGCTCGGGGTGGGATTCCTTGGTCTGTCCGTAAATGGTTTGCTCTTCCCAATCAAAGTAACGTGCGCCCAGGTAGTAGCGTGCGGTAAAGGATCGTCGAGGCGCTTCTTCGTAAGGGAAAAAGCTATATTCGACGATGCCGAAGGCGCTGGCTGACAAGTCCTCGTTACGCGTTGAGGTCGAACCTACGCGAGTTTCTCCGCCCAGCGACCACCGTTCGCGGAACGCATAGGTCAGGGACGCATCAGTGCTCCAGTTGGTGCGCTCATCGACAATGGTTCCACCCGAAGAGCGCTCGCGTTCGTCGCGACGGAAATCACCGTTCGCGCCGAATTCAAAATTCCAGGTGGGCGTAGTTCGCGAAGCCTCAAAGGATGGCGTGAACTGATTTGTGGTGCGAGTTTCCTCGCCTGTCAGATTGGTATCCAGGCCGATCTCGAAGACCCAGAAGTTCCAGGGATCATCCACTTCTTCACTGCTGGTCAGTCGATCGGTAACGGCTGTCTGCGATGCGCTGGTGCTGGTGCCGGAGATCGTAAAGGCACTGCTTTGGCCAATAAGGGTCGAATAGCGAGCCAGGCCAACTCCGATCACGCGATTGAGGCCGTTGCGCGTCTCGGTATCGGAATCCGTCGCATTGGAAGTGTAGCTTAGTTCATCTCCTCTGCCTGCGAGGTCGCCCAGCCCAATGAAATCCAAGGAATAAATGGCGCCACCGCCACCGGTGTTGGCGGAGGTGATGATCAGATGAACCTGGGCTTCGGTTCGGTCCCGCACCCAGTTCACGAAGTTGATCTCGGTGCGGAATAAATTGGAATCACAATTTTGCGTGTTGCAGTCGAGAAATACCCGAAGGGCACTCGACGGGGCGACATTCTCATCCTGAGCAAGGGCGCCAAGTGCGGCGACCAAAAGGTATCCCAATACTAGCAAGCGCAACATCTTCAAAGCCTTTTCCTCAAGTTGGCGGAGCACATAGAACTGATCGGAGTAACCAAACAGTTAAACGAGGCGCAAGCCTACCGGATGTTGGCCTTGCTTGCTGTAAAAAACGGTAAAGAGGCATTAATTGCCGCGCCTGCACCGGAAGCGGCTTGGCATATATTCCGTATAGCTAATTCGCATAAATAAGGAGTGCTATGGATTTGCAAATAAGGGACAAGGTTTTCCTCGTGGCTGCGGCCAGTCAGGGGATCGGATTCGGTATTGCTGATGCGCTGGCAGGAAGCGCTCGACGCCTTTGACCAGGGCCTTGCCCTTGGAGCCGAGCTTAGCGCTGAAGTGTTTTATGGCCACGGGGTCGCCGCTGAGGAAACCGGAAACCTTTCTCAGGCCTATAGCGACTACCGTCGGGCCGCTGAGATGGCGCCAGCCTGGGACAAGCCACAGATCGAGCTGGAGCATTTTCGCGTGCGGCGGCCTTGAATCTGTAATGCATTTGGCAGTGCGTTGATTTTTGTAAAAGCCCTTGTCGGGCCATCAGTTCCGGCAGAATATGATCCTCGAAATCTGTGCCGCAGGTCTTGGTCTGCGAAGAATTTTTAACCAGTTAACAGAAGGAACGTCGATGTGATGAAGAAGCTTTTGGTGTTAGCTATACTGGCAGCGAGCACTGCCGCCGTAATGAATGTAAATGCCCAGGGGCGTCAGCAGACTCCGGAAGAACAGGCAGCAAGCGCTGTCACTACGCGCAAAGCGGTTATGCGTCTGCTTTCTTTCAATAATGGCCCCATTAACGGCATGGCAAGAGGACAAGTTGCGTTTGACGCTGCAGTCGCCGAGCGCAATGCGCTGCGCGTAGCATCGCTGGCTAGCATGATCGTCGAGGTTTTCGGCGCCATGGATACCCGTGCCTATGACGTTAGTACGACAGCCCTGCCTGCGGTTTGGGATAACAGTGAAGAGTTTGCCCAGAAAGCTGAAGCCATGATTCAAGCCGCAAACACATTTGCGGCCATTGCGGCTCGCGGCGACCAGACTGAAACTATTGCTGCCATTCGTGAATTTGGTGGCAACTGTGGTAGTTGCCACGATTCCTTCCGCGTACAGAACAACTGATTCCCGCTATTGCCCGCGTATAAAGAAGGCCGCCAGTGCTTGGCGGTCTTCTTGCGTCAGGGGGGCGGTGTTGTACTTGATGACATCTTCCATGGCACCCCCAACGTAGTCGTCGTTCGGCTTTAGGCCTAAAAACAGCAGCAGCGCCAAATCGTTTTCCGTCCAGCCTGACAGGGCCTCCTTGTCGATGCCCTCGGCATGCCCAACTCCCAGTTCCGCTCCCTCAAATTCCCGAGAAAAATCAGGAATGCCGAATCTGTCCCTCGGCGTATGGCACTCGCCGCAATGGCCGAGTACGCGGGCCAGATAGGCTCCGCGTTCAATCTGCGTGTCGTCAGACACCTGCGCTTGTGGCTGCTTGCTATCGGCCAGCCGGTTCCAGGGGCCCATAGCCATTCGGCCGAGCCAAACCGGCACGCCAATCTGGTGCGCTGGTGCATTGGCACTAACGGGCTGTTGAGCCATAAGCCAGGCGGCAATCGCCAAGGCATCGTCTTCGGTCATTGCCGCATAGGAACGGTAGGGGAAGGCAGGAAAATAGTAGCTGCCGGATGGACTGCGGCCGTGGCGAATGGCGTTAAGCAAATCGCGCCCCGACCAGAGGCCGATACCGGTCGTCGGATCCGGGGTAATATTGGGTACATAGAAGGTGCCGAAATCAGACTCCAGCGCATGACCACCGCTTAGCGCGGGTGGCTCGTCCTTACTGATGTGGCAACTGATGCAGCCGGCCGCTTGCGCCAGGTACTCGCCCCGGGCGATAGTCTCCTGATCCTGGGGAATCGCGACGTCCGAACCGGATGTCGGCGGGAAAAGCCAGAATCCCAGGCCGAGAAACACCAGAACCAAAATCAGGAGAGGAACGTACTTTTTGGGCGACATTCACAAGCTCTTTCATCGGTGCAACAGTAGATGGGAATGCTATCCTTTATGCGCGACTTACTCCATCCGCGCGCGGAATTTTGCGAGAAGCCTGTGCAGGCTAATGGAACCTATCGATAGCAATTCCCGGATTGCCGCCTTTCTTGCTGGCAGCCGACACGGTTAAAATCCCTGAGCTACACAAACCTGGTGCCGACCCATGCTCGACAAACAATTGGATGATCACCTGAGTGTGTTTCACGAGCTCAGGGTGCAGCTTCCCTGGATCAAGCAGGTCGCCGCCGAACTGGTGGATTGCCTGCAGCGAGGCAATCGCATCTTTTTGGCAGGCAACGGGGGCAGTGCCGCCGATGCCCAGCACATTGCCGCAGAGTTGGTTGGGCGCTACATGCGGGAGCGGACTTCCTTGCCAGCCATCGCCCTCACCACGGACACCTCGGCATTGACAGCTATTGCCAATGATTTTGGCTATGACGAGGTGTTTGCTCGCCAATTGTCCGGCCTGGCTCGTGCTGGCGATGTGGTGATCCTGTATTCGACCAGCGGCAACAGCCGCAACATGTTGAGACTGGCTCAAGCAGCCAAAGAGCTTCAGTGCCGAACCATCGGACTCACCGGCAAGACCGGGGGCATGCTGGCTGAAAAGGTTGACACCTGTATCAAGGCACCTTCTTCCGATACGCCGCGCATTCAGGAAGTGCATGGCTTTATAGGCCACGTGCTTTGCGAGTGCATTGATGCAGCCTTCGCCTGATCTGCTGGTCATTCTCGACCGCGATGGAGTGATCAACGAAGACTCCGATCTCTATATCAAGTCGCCGGACGAATGGCATGCCGTGCCTGGCAGCCTGGCAGCTATCGGCCGCCTGAAATCAGCGGGCTACCGGGTGGCTGTTTCCACCAACCAATCCGGCCTCGGTCGCGGCCTGTTTGATGAATTTGGTCTCGCCCGTATCCACGAAAAAATGCAGAGGCAATTGACCCTATTTGCCGAAGCGCCGATCGATCTGATTGTATGGTGCCCGCATTTACCGGATGCCGGCTGCGACTGCCGCAAGCCGTCTCCTGGGCTGTTGCTGCAAATTGCACGGGAATTGGGTGCCTCGCTTGCCGGCGTCTGGTATATCGGCGACAGTCTCAAAGACCTGCAAGCCGCAGTCGCCGTTGGCGCTCAACCAGTTTTGGTGTTGAGCGGCAAGGGGCAAAGCACTCTCGACCAAGGCAATCTGCCGCAGAACACGCTGGTGTTTGTCGACCTAAGTGCTGCGGTGGACGCGCTGCTGGCGAAAACTAGCCTTTCAACCGGTTGACGAGCGCGGTGGTTGAATAGCCTTTCTGAAAGGGCAGCACGCGAACTTCGCCTCCCGCCGCGGTGACGGCTTGGTAGCCGGCAATGTCCTGGGGTTTGTAGTCGCCGCCCTTGACCAGCAGGTCCGGAAGGATAGAGGAGATAAGCCGCTCTGGCGTGTCCTCCTCAAAAGGCACCACCCAATCCACACAACCCAGGGCTGCAAGCATGGTCATACGATCTGCCAGCGGCGTAACTGGACGTTGCGGGCCTTTTAAGCGGCCTACTGAAGCATCTGAATTGACCGCTACAATCAGACGATCGCCCAGATTTGCCGCTTCCTGCAGGTAGGCGATATGGCCGGGGTGGAGCAGGTCGAAACAGCCGTTGGTCATGACCACTTTCTCTCCGCGCTGGCGAGCGGCAAGGACTTGCTGCAGGAGGCTTGGCTCATCAAGCACTCCTCGCGCCGCACCGGAGCCGGCCTCGTGCAATGCGCGGCTAAGCTCTTCGGCGGAGACTGTTGCGGCACCGAGCTTGGCCACAACCAGGCCCGCGGCGGCGTTTGCCAGTCGAGTTGCTTCAGCCATCTCGGCGCCGCAGCCTAGGCTGGCAGCCAATACGCCGATCACCGTATCCCCGGCGCCCGTCACATCAAAGACTTCCCGCGCGCGCGTCGGGATAAACAGCACTTCGCCCTGGGCCGGTACCAGCAGCATGCCGCGTTCGCTGAGCGTGATAAGCAGAGCGCCAAAATCAAGCTCGCTGCGCAGCGCCTTGGCCCGCGACACCAATTCTTCGTCGTTCGCGCAGGGGCCGGCGACCAGCTGAAATTCGGTGAGATTGGGAGTGACCAGCGTCGCACCGCGATAGCGCTCCCAGTCGGTGCCCTTGGGGTCGACGATCACGGCAATGCCGAGTTCGCGCGCGCGTCGGATCAACCGTGTGCAGTTGGCCAGTGTGCCCTTGGCATAGTCGGACAAAACCAGCGCACTGGACTGCTCCAGCTTCTGTTCGGCCAAACTCAGTATGGGTTGGTGATCGTCGAGTGCGAGAGCTTGTTCAAAATCCATGCGCAGTAACTGCTGATGCTGGGAAATCACGCGCAGTTTGGTCACGGTGGGTCGGCCCGCGACCGCCAGCAAATGGTGCTCTATGTCCTTGGCTTGTGCCAGAGACTGCAGCGTTTTGCCTGCTTCATCTTCGCCGATGATACTGACCAGGCAAGTGCCGGCTCCCAGCGAACGTATATTGGCAGCGACATTGCCGGCACCACCCAGTCGGTCTTCACTGTGCGTGACGCGAACGACAGGCACAGGTGCCTCGGGGGAAATGCGTTGGGTGTTGCCGGTCCAGTATCGGTCGAGCATGACGTCGCCAACGACTAGGACGCGGGCTTTGCTGTAGTCTGGAATGTGCATCTTTTACCTGAAATCTCTGTTTAGCGCCCAGAACCCGGGGAGCTACCCATTAGCTGTCGATAGACGGCCAGGTTGCCCTGCACCATCGCCTCCACGGAAAACTCGCGGGAAACCAGCGATTTTCCAGCCGCTCCCATCTCCTCTCGCAGTCCGCTGTCGCCAACCAGACGCAGCAGCGCATCGGCCAGCTTATCAACATGACTGCAGTCTACCAGCAGTCCGTTTTCCCCGTGCCTGCAGATCTCGGGAATACCACCCACGGGGTTGCCTATGATCGGAACACCCGCTGCGGCGGCTTCGATCAGGGAAACACCCAGACCCTCCATCAGCGCTGGGTGGACCAGCAGGTCGATGTGCCCAATCAGAGCGGGCATATCCTGATGAAAGCCAGCGAAGAAAACCCGGTGCTGCAGGTTGAGGTTGGCGACGGCATTGCGCAGGTTTTGCTCCAGAGGACCCTGGCCGAAGAAGGCCAATCGCCAGCGGGGGTCGAGCCTTGCGTCAATAGCTGCCAGGGCGCGCAGCAGACCAATGTGATTTTTGCGCTCGATCAACTGGGCGACCACCGCCATGACAAGAGTGCCTTCCGGCATCTGCAATTCCTGCAGGAATTCACTGCGCTGAAGGCGGGATCTGAAACGATCAGGCTGGACGGCGCTGCGGACGCAACTGATGTGATTGGCGGGCACGCCCTCCGCCAGCAGCACCCGCTGAATGCCCTCGGAGATACAGATGACGTGCGCACACTGACGGTACTTCCAGCGCGCCAGCCAACCCGGCTCGGCATTGTCGACACGACGCGAGATGATGGCCGGCGTCCCAGCCCAACGCGCGGCGGCCAATCCTAGAGTGTCTGCGCCACGGCGGCTATGCAGGTGCGTCAGGTCGGGCTTGGTCTGGCGCAGCAGCAAGCGCAAACGGAGCAGGAACTCCAGATCAAATTCGCCGGTGCAGGCCAGCTCCTCGACTGCAATTCCCAGGGCGCGAGCTTTCTCGCCGACTCGACTACCTTCGGTATAGGCAAGCAAGTTGTCGACACCCTGATCGCGCAAACCTTCCAGCAGGTAGAGCACCTGTTGAGCGCCACCGTACAGATGCCGACCGGTTTCCACGTGTACCACCTTCACGCTGGCAGGCCCTCGATCTGCTTCAGCGTGGCCATCACCATGGCCGGACTAATGTCCCCCATGCAGTGAAAGCTGCCGCCGCAGGTGGGGTGACGCCGGCAGGGAGCGCAGGTCTTGTTCAGATAGATGACACGGCCACGCGAATTGTCGGTGTTCAAATAAGGGCGGGTCGAACCAAAAAGGCACAGGGTCGGGATGCCGAAAGCGTGTCCCATGTGCGTCAGTCCGGTGTCCACGCCAACCAGACTGCGCGCGCTGGCAATGAGGCTGGCGGCTTCCGGCAAGCTGGTGCGGCCGGTTAGATTGATCACGCCGGGGAGATCGGTAAAGGGCTCGCTAGCCCCTCGATCTGCCGGGCCCCCCAATACCAGCATGTGTCGACCCTGTGCGCTCAGTTGCCGGCAAAGCTCCAGCCAGTGTTCCTGACGCCAGTGCTTCTGAGGTCGCGTGGTGAAGGGGCAGAGTATCAGGTCGATGCCGGCATCCGCGGGCAGCCTGGCGAGCAGCTCGTGTGACAAAGACTTGGCAATCCCCAGCTTGAGGCGGTAGCGGTGTGGGTCTAGCCCCATCTGCTGCAGAGCTGAGCGGTATTCGGAGCCAATATCCGGCTGATCGGCGGCCGAGCGGTCGAGAACCTGATGCATAAACAGGCTGCTGCCTTCGCGGGATCCTAGTCCGATTCGTCGCCGGGCCCCGCTCAGATAACAGAGCCAGCCGCTCTTCAGCAAGCCCTGCAGATCAATGGCTAGATCGAACTCCCGCTGGTGCAGAAGGTGCTGAAAGCTCTTCATTTCCTGCCGCAACGCCCAGAAGGCGCGTCGCTGCCAGAGTTCTTGCCAGTGCTTGCGCGGCCAGCTGATTACTTCATCCAGGTCGGGGTTGGTGGATAGCAGCGCCGCACATTCCGGCTGCGTCAGCCAGCTAATGCGCGCGCGGGGATAGGCAAGGCGCAGGGCAGTAAGGAAACCCGATGCCATGACGATATCGCCGATGGCGCTCAGTCGCACCAGCAATATGCGCTGTACAGGATTCTGGTCTGGCATGCTAGCTGCAGGCTCCATTGGCCGATTGGCCCGCCCCGCCGGGGCGAAAAATTAACCTCCCCGAGGGCTTTGTTGGCGTTTTGGCACCCAGGTTGGGCGAAGGACGGTATTATTGCATCGTCCTGTTCAAGCGCACGGAAAAAGTTGGAATTTTTCCGATGAAAGCGCAGCCCGTGACAACGGGCGAAGTCTTAGTGGAACGCAGATCCGACCGCCAGGCCTATGCCAGAATGAACTACCTCGATCTCTACGATGGCTATCTCGACACGCCGCTCTCGCGCAACCAGGCAGAGCATGAGCGCAGTCTGGAGGAGCTCGCTGATCGCCTCAGCCGACCACTCTCGCAAGCGCTCGCTGTCGTGCACGGAGCTGTCCTGGATTTCGATTGTCTGACGCGACCCCTGGCGTACCTGGTCATTTATCAGGTGACGCAGGGGCGGCGGCAGCGCGCAGGGGCACAAGCGGAGATTCGTGCATTTTCAAGTTACAAGGATCTTGCCGGCGTTTGCCCGGGGGACGCGACGCACCGACTGATGCTCAGCTTGCTCGAAACGGAAATTCCGGAGCAGCTTGCTGGCGAATTTTTAGCGCAGTGCCCAGGCAATCCCGCGGTTGATACGCCAACGCCAATCGAATCTCGGCCCTCTACCACCCGGCTTGGCATCGGCTTTGGCATGTCCTTTACCGAGCGCGTGCAGCTGACCTTGCGCCTGCCTGGCCGGCTGAAATTCGTCCGGGGTCGAGACATTGCCAGTGCAGATCTGAGCGGGTCTATGCGGCTGCGGGTGCTACAGGCGCTGGCGCCCAGTTTTACCGAGGACCCGGCGATCAAAGCCATCCAGGTTTACCTGGTATTGGTAATGCCGGTTTTTATGCTGGAAAGCTTTTCTACTCACTATATCGCGGCATCCAAAGTTGCCGTCAAGCTGCGCGGACTGGTGGTTGGTACAGAGTTTCAGCGCAAGCCCCTGGTGTCGATGCTGATTGCCCTGGTGAAGTCCGCTGGCAAGCCAGTGGTAGGTATTCAGCACGGCGGGGGTTATGGGCAAACCGATCCGAACTGGTGGGAGCGAGCCGAGAGATGGTTCTGTGACAGCTACCGAACCTGGGGGTACCGTTATTCCGGCAAGGACCAGCCGCTGGCTTCCATCAAACTTTCGCGGCAGGCGAACAAGGCCAAGCGACGCCAGAAATCGTCCTATGCCGGGCTCGAACTGCGCATATTGCTGGCTATCCCCTATATTTCTGAAGAGCTGGAATCCAGCCTTTATAGTCCACCCTATGCGTTGCAGGTCACTGCGATTGAGAGCAGCTTGTCCATACTGGGCCCGCTCCTGGAGCGGGATTGTCAGCTGACCATACGCCTGCATCCCAAGAATAAGGGAGCCGCCTTTATTCAGAACCTTTCCGTGGCCGGCGATCCAAGGGTCAGCTTTAGCACGGGCGTGCGCGGGTCCATCGCAGAGGATGCCAGTGATTACAGCGCACTGGTTTTTTCTTCCCCTCAGGCGACGTGCATCGCCGAGTGCCTGGCAGCGGGGCGTCCTTTTTATGTAGCGGCGTCCCCGGAGTTTTTCTGGATACGGGACGAAGCGGCCGACCACTATAGGGAAATGCAACGCAGCGGTATCTGGCTTACCCGGTTCGATCAGGTCGAGGCGCTGATCCAAAGTGGGTTTGATAATATGACCCACCGCCAGCATGTTTTCCGGCATAACTTTGCCAACACCTTTGCTTGTCACAGTGATGGTTACCTGGCCGAATGGGTGGAGATGCTCAAGCATGTCTGAGCTGCCGGTGCACAAGAAGTTGGCGATTCTGATGTCATTTTCCGGCGCCGGAGGCGTAGAGAAAATGCTGCTCAACCTCCTGGCCGAGTTTGTTCGCCAACCGGCGCTTGAAATCGATCTGCTACTGATTCGCTGCCAGGGTCCCTATCAGGATCGAATTCCCGCAGGCGTTCGCATCATTCCACTCAAGGCTGGCCATAGTCTGCTGGCGATACCGGAGCTGGTGCAATATCTCCGTCGGAGCCGGCCGGATGCGCTGCTGGCGGTTAAGGATCGAGCCGGACGTGCCGCTGTCAGGGCTCGTGCCTTGAGCCGCGTGCAAGTGCCCATTGTTGTGCGCTTGGGTACCAACCTGTCGGCTTCGCTTGCCCATCGTTCAAGTTTCTCGCGCTGGCTGCGCCTGACGCCGCTGCGACGAATCTATCGACGGGTCGATTGGGTGGTGGGAAATTCTGCCGGCGTCGCTGAGGATATTCGGCAATTGGCCGATCTGCCGGCCGAGCGCGTCAGGGTCATCTACAATCCGGTAGTGACCCGCAGGTTGCGACAAATGGCTGACGAGCCAGCTCCCCACGATTGGTTGAAGGCCCCGGATTGTCCGGTCATTCTGGCGATGGGCCGCCTGACGCTGCAGAAGGACTTCGCCACCCTGATTCGCGCTGTTCGACGTGTAGCTGATCGGCAGCCGGTTCGGTTGATCATTCTCGGGGAGGGCGGAGAACGCGCCAATCTGCTCCAGCTAATTAACCGACTGCAACTCGAAGAGCAGGTGATCCTGCCGGGTCATATGGACAATCCCTACGCCTGGATCAGCCGCGCTAACCTCTTTGTTCTGAGTTCGCGCTGGGAAGGATCGCCCAACGCATTGACCGAAGCCTTTGCACTCGGCATACCCTGTGTGGCGACGGATTGTCCGAGTGGCCCAGCGGAGCTGCTGGAAGGCGGGCGATGGGGTCGCCTGGTGCCGGTGGGAGATGAGGTGCAGATGGCGCTGGCGATCGTCGCGGCGCTGGCCAACGCCAACGACGATCGGGATCGTTCGCAGCGTCTGGCGGACTTTCAGGCAGAAGCCAGTGCCGGGCGTTACCTTGAGTTGCTCTTTCCCGGCAGTGCTGTTTCCAGATCGGACTAGTTCAGCCCCAGCTTGTCGCGCAAGGATTGCCAGCGCTGGCGTCGTCGGTGCTTCTTGCGCGTCGTGGATTTTCCCCGTGCGACCATCTCGGCGTCGGCGTGCAGACTGCGGTGTTCCTGCTTGATCATGGCCCAGGTGGGATGCTGGCAGTAGCTTTGCTGCTCCACCAGCCCCGTCATCAATAGTTCACCCTTGGCCTGGTCGGCAAAGTGGTGGACGGCTTCCACCACCAGGGGCCAGGCTTCGGCGTCGTAATCGTCTCCGGCAATCAGTCCGCCCACCTTCAGCTTGCTGTACCACTGGAAAATGGTTTCACCCCCTTCTTCGCCGGTGTGGGCATACCCATCCACATAGATGAAATCCAGCGACTGATCTTCAAACAGATCCAGGGCCTCGTCGAAGCGCATACGCAACAGCTTGTAGGGAGCGTGCAGACCTACGCGGCGCAGGGCGTCCTTGTATTGCTCGGTATTGTGGACATCGGCGTACATGTCCACGCCGAAAAACAGCTCGAAACATCCCGATTCCACCATGCGCTGGGAAAAGATTCCCTTGGCTACGCCGAGCTCAATGCCGATGTTGCGAAGCTGATTCGGCAACAGCCGAACGATGTCGTGACGATGGAAATCGCTAAGTACTCTGGCTCGGGTCATGCAACTAAGGTTGGTCTTGATTCGGAAGTCACCCACTGTGGCCAAAGCATTGTCCTGCTTTGGCTCGCACCGGGCTTATTATATTCGTAAACTAGGCGGAAATTTCCCAGGCCCCTCAACTGCTCGTCCTGGCATAAAATCGGAAATCCATGCTGTTATCTCACCGCTATCAGTTCCTCTTTGTGCACATTGCCAAGACCGGAGGAACCAGTGTGCGTTCCGCGCTAAATTCCTTGCGTTGGCGCGACCCTTCCTACTATCTGGTGTGGCCGGCACACAAACTCAGCGGATTATTCGGCCATCGCCTCGGACTCAAGTTCCCTCGCCACGCCCACATTATTGCTGCCAAGGAAATGCTGCCGGCGCCGTATTTTGATCAGTTGTTCAAGTTCGCCTTTGTGCGCAACCCCTGGGATTTGCAGGTGAGCTCATTTCATCACATCAGGCGCGAACGACCCGAAGCCATGCAAGGCATCGATGATTTCAATAGCTTTATGCGCTGGAAATTTGACCCCGAGCGGCCGCATCAGTATCACATCGATACCTCACTGTCGCTGCAGTCAGATTACCTGGTGGGACTGCACGGGGAAACACTGGTCGACTTTATTGGACGTTACGAAAATCTGAGCGAAGATTTTGCCGAAGTGTGTCGGCTCATTGGCGTGAATTTGCAATTGCCGCACAAGCGACAAGCCAGGGATCGGGACAGCGACTACCGGCGCTATTACGACGATCATTCCCGGGAGTTGGTGGCGCAGCACTTTGCCGCGGATATTCAGCTGTTGGGCTACGCATTCGATCCGCCGAACGGGTAATTAGTCCAGCGGTCTGAAGCGGTCTCCGGTATAGAAGAAGCGGTAATAATCCGTGTCTGCCAGCTGCTTTAGATAGTCGTCCGGTAATGGCACCTTCTTCACTTCACGATAGGCCCCGGCGTACCACTTGTTCGAACCGCTGTTACCCTTAGGTAAAGTAAAGTCGGGTATGCCGAGAAATTCGGCAACGTCGTGAACGCAGCGTTCGCGATCCTCCAGTCGAAACACCAGCAAATCTACGTTGCCTCGTTGGTATAGCAGGGCCCCGTTGCGGCAGTGCTTGTAGGTGTCCTGAAACACGTCGATACCGAACACTGCCTTTACCTGCTGATCGAACCAGACACTGGCATTCTGGTGCGGGTACTCGGCGAGAAACACCTGCTGCAACTGCGCTGGCGTCAACTGATCAAAGCGGAATTTGCCGCGCTTCTCAAAGGTGGTGATAGTCTGAAAAAAATCGGACAAGTTGCGCTCTCCTGGTTGGCGTGTCATGACAATGACTTTAAGCCGGCAGTTCTTCAGTATGCGGTACTGCAGCCAGGCCCAGTAGCGGTACCTGATGTTGCGAATAAAGCCACGCTTGACGTAATCGTCGTTGTCCAGGCGAAAGCGGTGTACCCGAAAGACCGGTTGATCCAGATCGATCGACTGCAGATAGTGGTAGAGCGATGTCGATCCGACCTTGCCCATCTGGTAGATAAGAACGGCCTTGTTCCGGCGAGTTGCCAGCAGCAGTTGCTGATAGAGATCGACAGAGCGTTTGAGCTTGCGGAACATGGGATGGGCCAGTCTGAAAAGATGCTTGATTGCATTATCGCAGAGCCATCGACCGAGCAGAAATGGAAGCGCTTCAGAGGTCGTCGAGCGGCAGGAATGCTGGCCGGAACGGTGCTCTGCGCCGACGGAAAGTTTGGTTTAAAAAGCCCTTGACTCAGTGTGGCGGGAGTGTAAGATACGCGCCCTCGACCCGGGTGACCCGGCGCTCGAAAAGTTCTTTAAAAGCTAATGACTGATCGCATTTTTCGGCGGCCCAAAGTCTGGGTATGGCCGGGTTGAACAAGGCACCCCTAGGGTCTGTAGCTCAGTTGGTTAGAGCGCACCCCTGATAAGGGTGAGGTCGGTGGTTCAAATCCACCCAGACCCACCAAAATTGTTTGGAAAGGGCTATGGTTTTACAAAAAAAATCATGTAGAATTCGCGCCCTCTTCGACCAGACAGGTTTTGGTGAGAGGGGGCTGTAGCTCAGCTGGGAGAGCGCCTGCCTTGCACGCAGGAGGTCAGCGGTTCGATCCCGCTCAGCTCCACCATAAATGTGGTCAGAAGATCAGCAATGAGCAGCCTAACATCGGCTGTTGATTCCTGACCTTCGAGTCAAGTTCTTTAACAAGGTGAATGATTGATTGGGTGCTGCTTTAACTTCAGCTGGCAGCACCCTTGAATGAAACAACCTTCGGGTTGGAGTAATTCATATACTGTATCAAGGCGAGTGTCTCTTAATGACACCTGTTTTTTTGATCATCGTTACTAAGGTGTTAGTCGTGGACATTATATGGTCAAGCGACTAAGCGCACACGGTGGATGCCTTGGCAGTCAGAGGCGATGAAGGACGTGGAAATCTGCGATAAGCCCAGGTGAGCCGATAACAGGCGCTATAACCTGGGATTTCCGAATGGGGAAACCCACCTGCTTGCAGGTATCTCATACTGAATACATAGGTATGAGAAGCGAACCCGGGGAACTGAAACATCTAAGTACCCGGAGGAAAAGAAATCAACCGAGATTCCCCTAGTAGCGGCGAGCGAACGGGGATCAGCCCTTAAGCTGTGTTGTGGTTAATGGAACCTTCTGGAAAGTTGGGCGATACAGGGTGATAGCCCCGTACATGACAACCTATACACAGTGAAATCGAGTAGAACGGGACACGTGTTATCCTGTTTGAATATGGGGGGACCATCCTCCAAGGCTAAATACTACTGACTGACCGATAGTGAACCAGTACCGTGAGGGAAAGGCGAAAAGAACCCCTGTGAGGGGAGTGAAATAGAACCTGAAACCGTGTGCGTACAAGCAGTAGGAGCCCTTCGGGGTGACTGCGTACCTTTTGTATAATGGGTCAGCGACTTATTGTCTGTGGCAAGCTTAACCGTTTAGGGTAGGCGTAGGGAAACCGAGTCTTAATAGGGCGTTCAGTCGCAGGCAATAGACCCGAAACCGGGCGATCTATCCATGAGCAGGCTGAAGGTGAGGTAACACTCACTGGAGGGCCGAACCCACGTCTGTTGAAAAAGACGGGGATGACTTGTGGATCGGAGTGAAAGGCTAATCAAGCCCGGAGATAGCTGGTTCTCCTCGAAAGCTATTTAGGTAGCGCCTCGCGTCCTCACCATTGGGGGTAGAGCACTGTTTCGGCTAGGGGGTCATCCCGACTTACCAACCCGATGCAAACTCCGAATACCAATGAGTGCAATCGCGGGAGACAGACGGCGGGTGCTAACGTCCGTCGTCAAAAGGGAAACAACCCAGACCGTCAGCTAAGGTCCCAAATATCAGTTAAGTGGGAAACGATGTGGGAAGGCTTAGACAGCTAGGAGGTTGGCTTAGAAGCAGCCATCCTTTAAAGAAAGCGTAATAGCTCACTAGTCGAGTCGGCCCGCGCGGAAGATTCAACGGGGCTAAACTGGTAACCGAAGCTACGGGTGCATGCTTTGCATGCGCGGTAGAGGAGCGTTCTGTAAGCCGCTGAAGGTGGATCGGAAGGTCTGCTGGAGGTATCAGAAGTGCGAATGCTGACATGAGTAACGATAATGCGGGTGAAAAACCCGCACGCCGGAAGACCAAGGGTTCCTGTCCAACGCTAATCGGGGCAGGGTTAGTCGGTCCCTAAGGCGAGGCCGATAGGCGTAGTCGATGGAAAACAGGT
>JAYQPQ010000041.1:0-16859 GCA_038145405.1 Porticoccaceae bacterium
TTTGGGCGGCCGCCTATAAAAAGCTGGGGCGCCTGGTGGAGCAGTTCGACCTGACTGCAGCCCAGCACATCAAGCATATCGAGCGGACCACCAATCACGACGTTAAAGCGGTGGAATATTTCATTCGCGAATACATCAGCCAGGACAAAGAGCTGCAGGCGGCCAGTGAGTTCATTCACTTTGCCTGTACGTCGGAAGACATTAACAATCTATCCCACGCCCTCATGCTGGCACGCGGCCGCCAACTGCTGCTGGGCCTTCTGGCGCAGCTGGATCAGCGCCTGGCGAAAATGGCGCGGGATTGGGCCGATATCCCCATGTTGTCGCGCACCCATGGCCAGGCGGCGACGCCCACGACGGTCGGCAAAGAATTCGCCAATGTTCTTTATCGATTGCGACGCCAGGCGATGCAATTCCAAACGGTCCAAATTCTGGGCAAGATCAACGGTGCCGTGGGCAATTTCAACGCACACCTCGCAGCCTATCCCGAGGTCGACTGGCCCGCGTTATCACAACGCTTTGTCACCTCGCTAAATCTGACCTGGAACCCCTACACCACCCAGATTGAGCCGCACGATGCCATGGCTGAACTCTTTCATGCCCTGCTTCGTATCAACACTGTGCTGATTGATTTCGACCGCGATATCTGGGGCTATATCTCCCTCGGTTATTTCCACCAGCGAGTCGTAGCCGGAGAAATTGGTTCATCCACCATGCCGCATAAGGTTAATCCCATCGATTTTGAGAATTCGGAAGGAAATCTGGGGCTGGCTAACGCTCTGCTGGCTCATCTTGCCGAGAAACTGCCGATTTCGCGCTGGCAGCGGGATCTCACCGATTCCACGGTGATTCGCAATATGGGCTCAGTCTTCGCCTACTCGATGATCGGCTGGAGCGCCTTATTGCGCGGCCTCGACAAGCTCGAGCTCGACGCCGCTCGGCTGGCTGCCGATCTGGATGCCAACTGGGAAGTGCTGGCCGAGCCCATTCAAACTATCATGCGCCGCTACCAGATCGAGGGGGCTTACGAAAAACTCAAGGAATTGACGCGAGGAAAAAAAATCTCGGCTCGGGCATTGGCCGCGTTTGTCGACTCACTGGATATTCCGGAAGAGGCAAAAGGCCGTCTTCGCGCGCTGACACCGGCCAACTATTTGGGCAACGCGGCCGATCAGGCACGCTCTATCTAGTTGCCCCCTACCGAGGGTTGCGCGGGAGGCAGGGATTCGGCACCCGAGTCGGGCCAGCGCGGATCCATCGCCCCATACAGCCAATCGCCGTCAGCCATGATGGATTCGGCCTTGCCCCAAACCGAGGGGCCAGCCTCCGGATGCTGACCCATTTCCAACAATCGCTGTCGGGTGTCTGCACTGATACCCGGCTCCCAACGAAAGCTGTCCGGCAACCACTGGTGGTGGATGCGCGGTGCCGCCACGGCTTCAGCCACATTCATGTCGAAGTCGATCAAATTCAGCAGCACCTGTAGAACGATAGTGATAATGGCACTGCCACCGGGACTGCCGGTGGCCAACACCGGCTGACCATCGCGAAACACCAGGGTAGGCGCCATGCTGGACAGAGGGCGCTTGTAAGCTTCGACCTGGTTCGCCGTGCCACCAATCAATCCAAAGGCGTTCAGCCGGCCGGGCGCAGCGGCGAAATCATCCATCTCGTTGTTCAGCAGAAATCCGGCACCTTCTACGGCGATACCTGAACCGAAGGAAAAATTTAGGGTATAGGTATTACTCACCACATTCCCCTCCCCATCCCACACACTGAAATGGGTGGTTTCCATGCTCTCGTTCATCAAATTGAGGCCGGGCGCGATGGCCGCCGAAGGCGTCGCGCGGTTCAGGTCGATCTGCGCGGCAATGCGCTCGGCATAATCGGCATCCAGCAGCTCCTGCACTGGCACCGGTGAAAAATCTGGATCGCCGAGGTAACGACTTCGATCGGCGTAAGCAAACTTCATCGTCTCCATCAACAGGTGTAGGTAGCGCGCGGAGTTATGCTCCATGGGTGCCAGGTCAAAGTGCGACAGCACATTGAGCATTTGCAGCAGGTGCACGCCTCCGGATGACGGCGGCGGCATGGACGCCAATTGGTAGCCGCCATAACTCCCCCAGACCGGCTCCCGCTCGATCACCTCATAGCGATCCAGGTCCTCTTGGGTCAGCGTGGCGCCCTGTCTGCGCCACTCTGCTTTCAGGAGTTCGGCCACCGAGCCCCGATAAAATCCGTCGCGGCCCCGCTCGGCGATAGACGCAAGCACCCCCGCCAGATCGGCTTGAATCCAGATATCCCCGGGAGCATAGAGAGATCCATCGGGCTTGAAAAAATAGTCTGCTGCAGCAGGATTGCGACGCAGCCGATTGCCAGCCCGCTCAAGTGCGTAGGCCAGCGCGCCGCTGACCTCAATACCATCGCGCGCCAACGCAATCGCGGGCTGCAATACTTCGGCCAACTCCAACTTGCCAAACTGTTGTTGAGCCTGCACCAGACCGGCGACGGTACCCGGGATTCCGGAAGCATAAATACCGTTGCGTGATAGGTTGGGATCGACCTCACCCCTGTCGTCGAGAAAAAGATCGGGATGCGCATAGCCCGGTGCCATTTCCCGGTAATCCAGAGCAACCACGCTCTGCTCCTCGGCGAGGTAAATCAGCATGAATCCACCTCCGCCCAGATTTCCGGCCTGGGGAAAGGTTACCGCCAGGGCAAATCCCGTGGCGACGGCTGCATCCACCGCATTGCCGCCCCGCGCAAGCATTGCAGCCCCCACTTCGGCAGCAACGCGCTCCTGCGTTACCACCATGCCCTGTCTCAGCGGCGCAACCAGCGGATGGTTACGCGCGGAATAATCAATAATGGGTTGTGCAGAAACGAATCCGACAAAACAGCTGAAAAGCACAAGGGCTTTGAGAAATATCCGCTGGTACAAAGGCTGGCCCCGATAGGTCAATCGAGACTTACGATACCCAAATTCATGGCCTTGGCAATGGCATGTGACTTATTGGTCACATATTGCGCATATGGAATTTCACCGTGCACTCAGAGATATTGAGAATGACCGAAACTTCCCAATTCGACTTGCCAATCTTGGCCCACCTGAGCACTTCCATTTCCCGCTCCGACAGGCGGGGCACGCGAATAATGCCTGAGCGAACGAGAATCTCATTGAGGTGCGGTAGCAGCTTCTGCAGCAATTGCTCCTGGTTTTTAGTGAGCGGACGCGTGCCGGTAGTGACCGAGGTTACCGCGGTGGTCTGGGTGATAACATGCGCGCGCTTATCGACCACGTACCCGTACTTAACGCCATATTCGAGCGCCAGCTGGCGAAATTCGTCCACTTCCGGACTGTGCAGATCATTGTCCCTTAGCCAGTCGACGGCTAATTTCCAGGAATTGGACGTTCCAGCGCTAGCGCCGCGACGATCAGCGGATCCGAGCCACTAAGCCCTCGGTCCCGGTAGATCTCGTTCCAGGCTTCGCTAATGCCGTAGGTAATGAGATCGGTTTTCATCAGGTCGTTGTCAGCATCGCTAATAGCTACGCCGAAGAAGGCGCCCTCCAACCCGGCAAAGACAGCGATCCGACGCCACTGGGATTCCAGTGCGTCCCTAGAGTCCACTTTGAGGGCCTCCTCACTCAGGTCGAGTAGCTGGACGAGTTCCGAGCGGCTAACGGCTATAGGTCATTTTTTTTAGTTTCTTGATCCCTGGTTGGCCAATTCTGACTTGGTTGGTGTCGCGACCAGCGAGCCAACACACTAACTATATTCGTTGCTTGGAGAAACTATACAAAAATAATCAGGGCACTGTGCCCCTACCTGTCCCTTTGGACAGGTGACCGGTTAGGGGAAAGTGGATTAAATAGGTTCTGTCGACCTGGATGTCGCTGGAGATTAAAACGGATTTTGCTGAACAGGGACGTCCATCTGCCCGCACTTCCTAGAGGATTTGGGGAGCGGGCACTTTAAAATCCCCTGCCTATTAACTACTCGACGAATTCCGACGACGCTTCGTCATCACTGGTCGCAACCAGGCCGGGTGAACCCATGGCCTTTTCCTTAATCTGTTGCTCAAGTTGTTTGGCTACTTCCTTGTTTTCATTAAGGAAAGCTGAGGCATTTGCCTTGCCCTGGCCAATCTTGTTGCCCTCGTAGGCGTACCAGGCACCCGACTTCTCGATCAGGCCAAACTTGACGCCGAGATCAATAATCTCGGCAGCGCGGTTGATGCCACCACCGTACATGATCTGGAATTCGCACTGCTTGAAGGGCGGTGCCACTTTGTTCTTCACCACTTTGACCCGAGTTTCATTACCCACAACTTCCTCACCTTCCTTGACTGCGCCGATGCGACGGATATCTAGGCGCACGGAAGAATAGAACTTGAGCGCATTACCTCCCGTCGTGGTTTCGGGATTACCGAACATCACGCCGATCTTCATGCGAATCTGGTTGATAAAGATGCACAGGCAATTGGCCTGCTTGATGGTGCCGGTAAGTTTGCGCAACGCCTGAGACATCAGGCGCGCCTGCAGGCCGACGTGCGAGTCACCCATTTCGCCTTCGATTTCCGCTCGCGGTACCAGGGCCGCCACCGAGTCGATGACCACCAGATCCACTGCGCCGGATCGCACCAGCATATCTGTCACTTCGAGTGCCTGCTCGCCGGTATCGGGCTGGGACAAAATGAGGTCGCTCACGTTAACCCCCAGTTTTTCCGCATAGACCGGATCCAGCGCGTGTTCCGCATCGATAAAGGCGCAGGTAGCGCCCTGCTTTTGGGCTTCGGCGATGGTGCTGAGCGTCAGCGTGGTTTTACCGGATGACTCCGGTCCATAGATTTCCACAACGCGCCCCTTGGGGAGCCCGCCGATACCCAGCGCGATATCCAGCCCCAGTGAGCCAGTTGAAAAACTCGGCATAGCCACGCGCGGCTCGTCGCCCATGCGCATGACGGTTCCCTTGCCAAATTGGCGCTCGATCTGACTGAGCGCTGCTTCGAGTGCCTTTTGCTTGTTTGCGTCCATGATGATCTTCTCCGAGAGTACTGTTTATATATACAGTATATTGACAAGGAATTGCTGTCAGGACAAGTCCTGCAGAAAAAATTTTATCGCATCGTGGATAGCCGCCCTACGGATGGCTTCGCGATCACCAGACAGATTCAGGCGTTTGGTTCGGGTACCGCGCTGCGGATCGCTGGTGGCCAGCCATACCAGACCCACGGGTTTGGTCGCCGTTGCGCCCGCGGGGCCGGCGATACCGGTGACGGCAAGGGTGGCGTCGACGCCACTCACTTTTACCAACCCCTCGGCCATGGCCCGGGCTACCTGCTCTGAAACGGCTCCCTCATCTTGGATCAGCTGCGCATCAACCTCCAGCCAGTCCTGCTTGAATCGATTGCTGTAGGTTACCATGCCGCCGGCAAACCAGCGCGAACTCCCCGCGACAGCCGTCAGCCGGTAGGCCAGACCACCGCCGGTGCAGGATTCTGCCGTTCCCAGTTGCCAACCCCGTGCGAGCAAAGCGTCAGCCAGCAAAGCTGCCAGCTCAGCAGAACTCGCGGTGCGCTCGGCTACTCCCACTCAATAGTTACTCGACAGAATTTGTCGGCAAAATCAATAGCTAGCGAGCTATTTATCTTTGTTGATTAGATTCTTACCTCGTCCTATTTTTAGTGTTCGAGAAACGAAATTTCTTAATCCGTTATCTAACACACCTAAATACCTTCTAAATGGCTGCTCTGGACGTCCAAGAAATGAAGTCACATGGAAATATTCATCACCATCTGGAGAAAACTCTGAGAAATAATAATTTGACACACAGCAGCGTGGACGCTCTGCGTTCACTTTGCTTACAGAGTGCCATGATGTCTTGTTAGTTTCCATAACAACCAATCTGTTTTGATGAGAGATAATAGTCTTTGGTATCGTTCTTTCTTCATTCCAAAGTTCAAAGTTCCCACCATTATCAAACGACCAATCTGGGCTTACATAATATAGCAAGTTAAGTCGACGATACTTGCTTCTATCACCATCATGACTGTTGTCAATATGAGGGTTTAGATAATCATTTGGAAACATCATGGATAAGCCACCAGCGTAAAGCTTTGGATCTGGCTCAATACTTTTCATTGAACAAAGTTCGGAAACTTTATTCACTACTCTAGCATCTTGGATTGCGTAAGTGATATCCGAGAGGATCGCGTTAAAGTCTGACAAATTCGCACTTGTGCGTTTTTTCTCACGAAAACTTTCTCTATCAAAGAAACCCTCTCCATTTCTTGGAAACGCAGCATAAATTTCTTCAACATCAGATTGAGGCAACAACTCATCAAGGTAAAAGTGACGAGTTAATGTATCTTCAGGATTCTTCCATTGTGCAATAATTTGTTCACTGGCAGCGTCTAAACGCTGAAGAATCTTATTAACGAAGTATTCTTGCTTGCTTTCAGTTTCTACATTCATTTGGTTTTCCTCCCTTCAGCTAACGAACCTTAATGACCTACACAATAAAAACTACTCCCACTCAATGGTTGCCGGCGGTTTGCCGGAAATGTCGTAGGTCACGCGCGAGATGCCTTTGATCTCGTTAATGATGCGGTTGGATACCCTCTCCAGCAGGTCGTAGGGCAAATGCGCCCAGCGCGCTGTCATAAAATCCAGAGTCTGCACTGCGCGCACGGAAACTACGTACTCGTAGCGGCGGCCGTCGCCTACGACCCCAACCGACTTCACCGGCAGAAATACCACAAAGGCCTGACTGACCTCATGGTAGAGCCCCGCCCGACGTAATTCCGTAATAAAAATGTCGTCCGCTTCGCGTAACAGATCGGCATATTCCTTGCGCACCTCGCCCAGAATGCGCACGCCCAGCCCCGGCCCCGGGAAGGGATGACGGTAGACCATGTCGTGCGGCAATCCCAGCTCCACCCCAATTTTGCGTACCTCGTCCTTGAACAGCTCACGCAGCGGCTCGACCAACTTGAGCTTCATCTGCTCCGGCAGCCCTCCCACATTGTGGTGCGACTTGATCACATGGGCTTTGCCAGTGGCGGCACCTGCCGATTCGATGACATCGGGATAAATGGTTCCCTGCGCCAGCCATTTCACACTGTCCAGCTTCTGCGCCTCGCGATCAAAAACTTCGATAAAGGTGCGGCCGATAATCTTGCGCTTCTGCTCGGGGTTGCTGACACCCTGCAACTTGCTGAGGAATTCGTCCTCGGCTTTGACATGAACGATATTCAGCCCCATGTGGCGACCAAACATTTCCATGACCTGCTCTGCTTCGTTTTTGCGCAGCAGACCGTTGTCGACAAAAACACAAACCAGTTGATCGCCAATGGCCTTGGCTAGCAAGGCTGCGGTCACCGAAGAGTCCACGCCGCCGCTCAGCCCCAGCAGTACCTGGTCGCTGCCCACTTGCTGGCGAATCGATTCAATGGCAGCGTCGACAATCTTGCCGGGCGTCCACTGGGTGGCACACTGACAGATGTCTATAACAAAGTGCTGCAACATGCGCAGCCCCTGCAAGGTATGGGTTACTTCCGGATGGAACTGAATGCCGTAAAGACGACGCTTTTCGTCGCTCATGCCGGCGATGGGGCAGGATTCAGTCGAGGCAAGCAGGGCAAAGCCATCCGGCATTTTCACCACGCGATCGCCGTGACTCATCCAGACGTCGAGAAATTCGCGATCGCCCTCACCTTGATCACAAATATCGCGAAATAGGGCATTGGGCTGCTCGACCTGAATGCGGGCGTAGCCAAACTCGGAATGGCTGGACGACTCCACCTGGCCACCCAATTGGGCGGCCATGGTCTGCATGCCATAGCAAATGCCCAGCACCGGTAGGCCCGCTGCAAAGAGCTGATCCGGTGCTCGGGGCGAGCCCTCGGCGACGACCGCCGACTCCGGACCGCCGGACAGGATGACGCCGCGGTAGGCGCTAAAATCGGTATCCGAAGGCAGGGAATCCCAGGCACGGATTTCGGAAAATACACCGATTTCGCGAACGCGTCGGGCTATCAGTTGGGTGTACTGCGAACCAAAATCGAGAATCAGGATGGCATGGGAGTGGATATCGGGCGTCATGCCATTGTTCCTGTGTTAATCAGGCCAGATGTCGCTTTAGCGACTCGGATAATTGGGTGCCTCTTTAGTGATGGCGACATCGTGCACATGGCTTTCATTCATACCCGCTGCGGTGACTTTGACAAATTTTGGTTTGCTGCGCATGGTCTCAATGTCGGGTGAGCCGGTGTAGCCCATGGCGGAGCGCAACCCGCCCATCATCTGGTGAATGACGACGGACACTGGCCCCTTGTAGGGTACGCGTCCCTCAATGCCTTCCGGCACCAGCTTTTCAGCACCCTCGGTCGCATCCTGAAAATAGCGATCGCTGGAGCCCTTGGTCTGCGCCATGGCGGCAATCGAGCCCATGCCTCGATAGGACTTGTAGGTTCGACCCTGGTAGATTTCCAGCTCGCCCGGCGCCTCATCGGTACCGGCAAAGATGCTGCCCATCATGACGCAGTGGGCACCGGCGACGATGGCCTTGGCGAGGTCGCCTGAATAGCGAATGCCGCCATCGGCGATGAGCGGAATATCGGTATTCTTCAAGGCGTCACAGACATCTGCAATAGCGCTAATCTGTGGCACTCCCACGCCGGCGACAATGCGTGTGGTGCAGATGGAGCCGGGGCCAATGCCCACCTTGACCGCATCCGCTCCGGCTTCGGCCAGCGCTTTGGCAGCGTCGCCCGTGGCGATATTGCCGCCGATCACCTGCACATCCGGATAGGTCTTCTTTAGCCATTTGACCACATTGAGCACATTGCGCGAGTGGCCGTGCGAAGTGTCCACTACGATGACATCGACGCCGGCGGCGACCAGCGCAGCGGCACGATCGCGGGAGTCACCGCCGGTGCCGATACAGGCACCGCTGAGCAGTCGCTCCTGATCATCCTTGGCCGCGCTGGGGAATTTCTCGGACTTGTCGATATCCTTTACCGTTACCAGTCCGCGCAGCTCGAACTTATCGTTGACGACCAGAATCTTTTCGATGCGATGCTGATGCAGCAGCTTGACGATATGCTCACGAGGCGCATTTTCCAATACGGTCACCAGGCGCTCCTTCGGCGTCATCACCGAACTGACCTTGGCATCGAGATTGGATTCGAAGCGCACATCGCGGCTGGTGACAATGCCGACCAAATCATTGCCATTGAGCACCGGCACGCCGGAAATATTGAAGGTTTTCTTGATATCCAGCAGGTCGCGAATGGTGGCATCCTGCTGAATACAGATCGGATCCTTGACCACGCCGCTCTCGAATTTCTTCACCGCACTGACTTCCCGAGCCTGCTGCTCGACAGTCATGGACTTGTGAATAATGCCAATGCCGCCTTCCTGGGCCATGGCAATAGCCATGCCCGATTCAGTTACTGTATCCATGGCGGCGGATACCAGAGGAATATTGAGTTTAAGCTGACGGGTCAGGCGGGTTTTTAGCTCCACATCCTTGGGCACGATTTCCGAGTAGTCCGGAACGAGGAGGATATCGTCGAAAGTCAGGGCTTCTTGGTAGATTCGAAGCATCGAGCTTAATTTGTCTTCTTATAAGGCTCGACATTATAGTCTTCCCATGCAACCCCGGTAAACACGGTAGCTCTTTCCATGGACAAAAATCTTCCTACCCGTGCCCTGCTCAGCGTCAGCGACCTGACTACACGCGCCCGCCAGTTACTGGAGTCGGAGATGGCGCACCTGTGGGTCGCCGGTGAAATCGCTCAGCTGACCCGGCCTGCTTCCGGGCACTGGTACTTCACCCTCAAGGACGACCGCGCCCAGGTGCGTTGCGTGATGTTCCGGCAAAGCAGCCTGCAGGTGCGCCCACCGGCACAGGGAGACGAAGTTTTGGTGTGCGGACGCATCAGCTTGTACGAGCCGCGTGGCGATTTTCAGATGATTGTCTCGGTGCTCGAACACCAGGGTACGGGGCTGCTGTTTCGGCAATTTGAGGCGCTTAAAGCCAAACTTCAGGCAGAAGGCCTGTTTGACGAGAGCCGCAAGCGCCCCCTTCCCGCCTATCCCGCTTGTATTGGTCTCTTGACCTCGGCCACTGGCGCCGCCCTGCACGACATGCTCAGCGTTGCCAGCCAGGCCGCATTGGGCGTTCAGCTGCTGCTATACCCCTGTGCCGTGCAAGGCGAGGCAGCCGCGGCTGAGATTCGCGCTGCGCTGGCTCTAGCTAATCGTCATGCCCGGGCCGATGTCATCCTGCTCGGACGTGGCGGCGGCTCCTACGAGGATATGTTCTGCTTCAACGACGAGCAGTTGGCAAGGGATATTGTGGCTTCAGCCATTCCGGTTGTCAGCGCCGTAGGACACGAAATTGATTTCACGATCGCGGACTTTGTTGCCGACCGACGCGCTCCAACCCCTACCGCGGCCATGCAACTGGCACTGCGCCAAACGCTGGAACTGGGCCAGTTATTGCGCAAGGAACAGCGGCACCTGCAGGTTCTTATAGAGGGCTATCTGCAGCGTCGCGTCGAACGGCTGGCCGGCCTGCAACGGCAGCTGCGCTCGCCGCAGGTGCGGCTCGATCATCAACGACAGCAGCTGGATCAGCTCGAGGCGCAATTTGGCCGGGCAATAGCGCGCTTGCTGGATCGACGCAGCGATAGACTGGCGGCATTGACGAATCATTTGCGCCTGGCGTCGCCAAGGCGCCGCATCGCCGATACCGGCGCGCGCCTGCTAGCCAGTGGCCGCGCACTCGAGCTATCGATGAATCAGGTATTGGAACGCTGCCAATTTCGCCTGTCGAACCAGGTCGGCCTGCTGCAAAGTGCCAGCCCCTTGGCCAGTCTGCGACGCGGCTACGCTATTCTGCTCAACCCGGACGGCCTGGCGGTGAGCTCGGTGAAACAGGCTCAGCCCGGGGAGCTATTGCGCGCCCAGGTTCGCGATGGCGAAATTCCGCTGCAGGTGGCCGGGACGGACGACAGCTGATTATTGCAGGGGCCAAACCAGCGGCACGACAATCATGGTCACCATGGCTAATACCAGATTTAACGGCGAGCCCATGCGCAGATAGTCGGTAAAGCGATAACCACCAGGACCATAGACCATCAAATTGGTCTGGTAGCCGATCGGCGTAGCAAAACTGGCTGAGGCCGCCATCATAATGACGAAAATAAAGGGCGTGAAACTCACTCCCATGCCCAGCGCAGCAGCCTTGGCGACTGGAAACATCATCACGGCGGCGGCGTTGTTGGTCACTACCTCAGTCATCAGGTTAGTCACCAGATAAACGGCGAGCAACACCAGCCAGGGGTTGGCTCCGGCCAGATTTACAGCGGTATCGGCGATAAGGGCTGCGGCGCCAGACTGATCCAGTGCTTGCCCCAGACCGAGGGCGGCGCCAATAACCACGAGCACCTGCCAGTCGATGTGTCGCCGTGCCGCAGCCGCGGTGGTGCAGCGCGTGAGAAGCATGGCTGCAGCCGCCATCAGCGCAGCCGCCAGCATGTCGACACCAAAAAAGGCAGCGGCAAATACCATGCCCGCCAAAATGGCACCCGCGAGCCCTGCACGATCGTGACGGGGTGTTACGCCGCCATCCAGGGCACTGACCAGCAGGAAATCACGCGAATTGCGGTGCTGATCCACAAAGGATGGACGCGCCTCCACCAGCAGGGTATCGCCAGCCTGTAGTCGGATATCGCCGATCTTGCCTTCCACGCGACGGCCTCCGCGAGCCACAGACAGAATCACCGCCTCGTAGCGGGTACGAAATTTGGCTTCGCGAATGGTCAACCCGGTCAGGGGTGAAGTAGGTGACACCACCGCTTCGATCAGTTTGCGCTCCGGTCGGGGACTATCGATTTTGAATATCTGATCGGCGGCGGGCACCAGACCGCGAATCCGATTCAAATCGGCCACCGAGTCCACTGCGCCGACAAAGATCAACCGATCTCCTTCGTGCAGCCGCTCGGTTGGGGCGACGGCAGGCAGAATATTGTCGCCGCGCTGGATTTCGGCCAGATACAGCCCAGGCAGATTACGCAATCCCGCCTGTTCGATCGTGCGGCCCTCCATGGGGCTGCCGACTTCGACCAGCATCTCCACCGCATATTCGCGCGCATTGGATACTTCGGCGGCGGCAGCCTGACGCACCGGCAAAAGCCAGCGGCTAGCCAGCAAAACGAACAGAATGCCGGCAATGGCGCAGGGCATGCCCACCCAGGCAATTTCAAAGAAACCTACGGCAGGCAAGTTGGGGTCGGCGTTGACCATGCCGGACACGATCAAATTGGTGCTGGTGCCGATTACTGTGCAAGTGCCGCCAAAAATCGCCGCATAGGACAGGGGGATCATAAGCTTGGACACCGGCAATCGATTGCGTCGGGCCCACTCCTGAATGGCCGGAACCATCATGCCAACTACCGGCGTGTTGTTGAGAAAGGCAGAAACTGCGGTTACCGGCAGCATCAGCCGCAACTGAGCTCGAAAAACCGTGGTGGGTCGACCCAGCACCAACTCCGAAACGGCACTCACCAATCCCGTTTCGATCACCCCAGCGACGACGATATAAAGCACTGCAACCGTAGCTAAGCCGGTACTGGAAAATCCGGAGAACGCTTGGGCCGGGCTTAAAATATCGAACAGAATCAGCAGGGTCAGAGCGCCTATAAGCACCAGATCCGAGCTGATACGGGTCGTCGCCAGCAACACCAGGGTCAGTGCGACGATGGTCAGGGTTATCCAGATTTCGATCATATAGGGGGCTCAGCCGTGCAAAAGTCGGCGATTATCACCGAGCTGCGCCCGGGAACCAAAGACGGCCTGCTTATAAGCTTAGTTCACCAAGATATTCTCAACTGAACCCAACTGTTCGACCAGGTAGGTCAGAAAGCGTCCAGCGTCGGCCCCGTTCACCGCGCGGTGATCGTAGGACAGAGCCAGCGGCATCAGCTTGCGGGGTGCAAAGGTCTTGCCGTCCCAGACCGGCTGAACTGAGGTGCGCGACACACCCAGAATGCCAACCTGAGGCGCCGGCACGATGGGGGTGAACCCACGGCCGCCGATGGCGCCGAGGCTGGAAATGGTGAAACAGGCACCCTGCATCTCGGTGGGCTTAAGTTTGCCGGACTTGGCCTTTTCTGCCAGTTCTGCGATTGCAGCAGCCAGCGCCCAGATATCTTTTTGGTCGACATCGCGTACCACGGGCACCACCAGGCCGGCCGGCGTATCGACGGCCACGCCGATATGGAAGAACTCGCGATAAATGATCGACTGGCCATCAGCGCTGATGCTGGCATTGAAGCGCGGATTGGCCTTGAGCGCCTTGTAGGCTGCGCGCAGAATAAAGGCCAAAGGCGTCATCTTGATGCCTCTGGCACTGGCTTCGTGGCGCATCATGGCGCGATAGTCTTCCAGTTCACTGACGTCAGCATCATCGAACTGCGTGACATGCGGCACATTGAGCCAAGCTCGCACCATGTTGTCGGCAGTCAGCCGTTGGATGCGCGTAGTGGCTTCGGCACGCACGGTACCGAATTTGGTCCAGTCCACGTCGGCCACGGCCGGTATGCCGGCACCTGCTCCAGCAGTGGCGGGTTGCTGCATGCGCGATTTCACATAGGCTTGCAGATCTTCCTTCAACAGCCGACCGCGCGGCCCACTGGATTTGACCTGTCGCAAGTCCACGCCCAACTCACGTGCCAGCTGGCGAACTGCCGGCCCGGCATAGATATCGCCGCTGGCTGACCCAGCGGGGGTCGCGGCGACCGATTCAGCCAACGGCGGCTTCACCGTCGGTTCGGGCGTGCTGCTGGCGGGGCTGCCGGCCGCCAGTGGCGGTTCAGGTTTATGCTCCCTAGTTACGCCATCCTGCTTGGCGACAACGGTACGAATACGCAGGGTGGCGAGATCGGTGCCCTGGCTGATCTTATCGCCAACAGCCAAGTGCAGCGCGACGATCTCGCCATCGGCCTCAGCTGGAATTTCCAGTGACGCCTTGTCGGATTCGGCCACAACCAGGGTGTCGCCAGCGGCCACCCGGTCGCCGGGCGCAACGGAAATTTCAATGACCTGCGCGGACTCGGACCCCAGATCTGGAACTTTAAACAACTGCTCTTTTGCAGCGCCAGCGGCATCAGCGGTCTGCACAGAAGGTGCCGCAGCTATCTCCTCGACCTGAGCAACGCCTTCAGTGTTATCCGACTCGACGGGAGCCGCGGCTGCTTCTGCAGACACCGACGGCTGAGCTTGTGTCTCCGTGCCCTCCTGTGTCTCTATTTCCAGTATAGGGTTGCCCTCTTCCAGGCGATCGCCAACCTTGACCAGCAAGCGCTTGACCCTGCCCGCCACCGGGCTTGGGACCTCCATAGAGGCTTTGGCAGACTCCAGTACAACCAGCGACTGCTCCAGCGCGATCTGATCGCCCTCATTAACCAGCAACTCGATAATTTCACCGCTGTCACCGCCAATATCCGGCGCTTTAATCAACTCAAGGCTCACCTGGCAACCTCGTAAAACTGTGTTGGCTGGAAAGTCGTCATAGGGATACAGGATCCGGCTTTTCGGGGTCGATGCCGTACTTGGCCATAGCTGCCGCCGCTACCTTGCGATCCAACTTGCCCTCATCGGCCAGGCTGGTCAGCGCAGCCACCACGATGTAGTAGCGATCCACCTCGAAGAACCAGCGCAATTTTTGCCGCGTATCACTGCGGCCATAGCCATCCGTGCCCAATACTCGGTAGGTACCCGGCATGAAGGGGCGCAGCTGCTCGCCGTAGGCGTGCAGATAGTCCGTCGCCAGCACCACAGGCGCCTTAACCTGGCCCAGGGCTTGAGTCACATAAGCCTGCCGAGGCGGCTCGCCCGGATGCAGCATGTTCCAGCGCTCGACGCTCTTGCCGTTGCGGAAGAGTTCGTTGATGGAGGTTGCACTCCAGACCGAGGCATCGATACCCCAATCATCGCGCAGCAAATCGCGTGCAACGCGCGCTTCGTTCAGAATGCTGCCAGCACCTACCAATTGCACCTGTAGCTCGGCCTTGTTCGCCGCCGGCTCTAGCAGGTAGAGGCCTTTGATAATTCCGTCCTCGACGCCTTCAGGCATAGCCGGGTGCGGGTAATTTTCGTTCATGGTGGTGAGGTAGTAGAAACAGTTCTCGCCCTCTTGATACATGCGGCGAATGCCATCCTGGATTATGACTGCCAGTTCATAGCTATAGGTTGGGTCGTAACTGCGGCAATTGGGAATGGTGGAGGAAGTCAGGTGGCTATGGCCGTCTTGGTGCTGAAGCCCCTCGCCGTTCAGGGTGGTTCGTCCGGCCGTAGCGCCGATCAGGAAACCACGCGCCTGCAAGTCTCCGGCCGCCCAGGCCAGATCGCCAATGCGCTGAAAACCAAACATCGAATAGAAGATATAGAACGGAATCATCGACAGTTTGCTATGACTGTAGGACGTTGCCAGTCCCAGCCAGGCAGAAAAGGCACCTGCCTCGTTGATGCCCTCCTCCAAAATCTGGCCGTCCTCCGATTCCTTGTAGTACATGATCTGGCCGGCATCGACCGGCGTGTACTTCTGCCCAACCGAGGAGTAAATGCCGAGTTGGCGGAACATGCCCTCCATGCCGAAGGTGCGGGCTTCATCAGGCACGATGGGTACGATGCGCTTACCAATCTCCTTGTCTTTGACCAGATTGCTGAGGATACGCACAAAGGCCATAGTCGAGGAAATCTCGCGCTCGCCGCTGGACTCAAGCTGCTTTTCGAAAGCGGCCAACGCCGGCGCCTGCAGCAATTCCACATCGTCGTGACGCACCGGGAGATAGCCACCCAGCGATTCGCGACGATCGCGCAGATACTTTATCTCCGGGCTATCTTCGGGCGGACGGTAGTAGGGCACGTCGGCGATGCGTTCGTCGGATATCGGCAGCGAGAAGCGATCGCGAAACGCCTTCAGACCATCGAGATCGAGCTTTTTCAACGAGTGGGTGTCGTTGGCTGCCTGGCCGGCCGATCCCATGCCGTACCCCTTCACGGTTTTCGCCAGAATCACGGTCGGCTGCCCCTTGTGGTGAACGGCGGCGTGATAAGCGGCATACACCTTGAAGGGGTCGTGACCACCTCGATTCAGGCGGGTAATGTCATCGTCGCTGAGATGCTCCACCATTTTCAGCACCTCAGCATCCTTGCTGAACAGCTTCTCGCGCACATAGGCGCCGCCGTTGTTCTTGAAGTTCTGGTACTCGCCATCCACGCATTCGTCGAGCAGCTTCTGCAGACGTCCTTCTTTGTCCTTGGCGAAGATCGGATCCCAGTGACGCCCCCAGATAACCTTGATCACATTCCAACCGGCACCGCGGAAAACGCCTTCCAGTTCCTGAATAATCTTGCCGTTGCCGCGCACCGGACCGTCCAGTCGTTGCAGGTTGCAGTTGACGACAAAAATCAGGTTATCGAGCTGTTCCCGGCCCGCCAGGGAGATAGCCCCAAGCGATTCCGGTTCATCCGTTTCGCCGTCGCCCAGAAAGGCCCAAACCTTGCGGTCGCTGTGATCGACTAGGCCGCGCTTCTGCTGGTATTTCATGATATGAGCGAGGTAAATGGCCTGAAGCGGACCCAACCCCATGGACACCGTCGGAAACTGCCAATACTCCGGCATCAGCCAGGGATGAGGATAGGACGATTAGCCCTTGCCATCCACCTCGCGCCGAAAATTGTCCAGTTGCTCGTCGCTCAGGCGACATTCAAGGTAGGAGCGCGCGTAAATACCGGGTGAGGAGTGGCCCTGATAAAATACCAGATCACCCAAGCCCTTGTCG
>JAYQPQ010000042.1:0-16666 GCA_038145405.1 Porticoccaceae bacterium
GAGGGGTGAATACAGTTTCTTTAGCAAGCAACGCTTGCGCCCGCATGAACGCCCGGAATCCGGGATTCCGGGCCGGTCCGACCGAACCGCAGGAGGGAGGGATTATTCGCTGCTGCGCAGCTCACCCTGCGGGCTCCCCCACTTCGTGGGGTCGTGCGTCGCGACCTGCGGTCGCTCGGCTCGAACCCTCCTTACCGGGTTCGAACCCCAACCAGGCCAAATAAAAAGCCCGCACAGTCCAAAGCGACTCAGGCTCGCTTATGCTCGTCAATAATTCCAACCAGTTCGGTGTAGGACTCCTCGACTAGCTTCCCAGAAGTATCCAAAATCGCGTGCGCTTTCTCATAGTATGGTTCGCGCTCCTTAAGAATGCGTTGCAAATCGGTCATCGCATCGGCGTTGTCTGCCATAGGCCTTAAATCTCCCTGCTCAATCAGCCTCTGCATATAGTCTTCCGGATCTGTCTTTACCCACACAACCAAGCAGGTTGTCAGCAGCAGGTTGAGCTCTTTCAGTTCCGACACGATGCTGCCGCCGGTTTCTATACAGCAGGAACCTTCGGTAGCTAGCGCATTTTTGAGAGCCTTCTCCTCGAACCGACGGTACCCGTGCTGTCCGTAGAGAGAGAGAATCTCAGCCACCTGTATTCCAGCCAAGGCTTCAATTTCTTCGGTTAGGCGGATAAAACGGTAGCCCAAGCGATCTTCCAAAAGCTTGCCGAGAGTAGATTTCCCCGCTCCTCGCAAGCCAATAAGGGCAATCCTTGAGTTTGAAGCTCTGGAGGAAAACTGCTGGTATAAAAACTGCAGTGCAGCCTGTTGCTGATCCCTGGGAAGCCGTCCAATGAAATCGCGAATCAGATTTTGTTCCGGAGTGGCTGGAGTGGTACCTGGGAGCAGGTCGCCAACCTCTGCCCTCAACGCCATGGAAACCTTGCGCAGCAGACCGACTGATATATTCCCGGTACCCTGCTCCAGGTTTGCCAGGTATCTCTCAGACACACCCGAATTTTCGGCAAGCATCTTCCGAGTCATACCTCGCTTGGCGCGTAACCCGCGAATTCGACTACCGATTTCTTCAAGGAAATCTTCTTGCTCTGGTATTTCCGAAGATTCCAGACCTAAAGACTTTTCCACAGGGGCCGCTCAGTTATATTCACGTTGGATATATTCGCCAATTTTTAGAATCCAGCAATGCTGTATCAGGCCGCCCCCACTCAATTTTGATTGAGGCTAAATCATAACGCATTACGCATGATAGGAATGGGAAGTTCCAGATCGATATTCTCAAGGCAACCACCCTGGAAGGCTTCCAATCGCTCGCGAACGGACGCCGGTATTATCGCAGGCCGGTGACTTCCCATATCCATAAGGACTTGTACCAAATGAGCTTCCAGACGAATTTGCTTGTCATCTCGACAGCAAATGTGAGTTCCAAGGGAAGTGCGTCCAATCTTGGATATCGACAGTTCAAAACTTACCATATCCCCCGAAAAGCTTGGCTTGCGAAAGCTGGTTTCCAGATTCACAAGAGGCCAACCGAACCCGGATCTGATCATATGATTTACATCTATACCTACCCCGCGAAGCCACCAGTCTTCGGTCACCTCATGCAGGATATTGATATATTTGGGATAGAACACGATCCCTGCAGGGTCGCAATCACCAAACCTTATTAGCCTCCTTGATACAAAGCGGTTTGGGCCTTCCACCCGGGCGTATCCCAAAGATTCTTGCGAATAATTCGAGGATTGAATGTTGATAGTTGGTTCGTTCTTCATAGCTCAGCTCAGTAAATGTCACCGCAGTAGCAGTAACGGCTTAACACCCTCTGTTACCAGACGGGCAGTGCACTATATTACTTTTTATACCCCATAATTCCTAATACATGCATTATAATGCACTTTAATCGCTTGCCTAGGAGATGTCGATAATCCATCGATTGTCCGCTCTGAGAACCAAGAGTTCTCCGAGAACAAAACTTTTGCTTCTATGGGAATATCCACGCAATGAATACACAAGTCACCATCATAGGCGCAGGCCCGGCAGGCCTATTGCTCTCGTTATTGCTTGACCGCAACGGAATAGAAAACGTTGTTCTGGAGCGGCGCACCAGAGAATACGTAGAGGGGCGAATTCGCGCTGGGGTGCTCGAAATGGGAGCCGTTGAAATGCTGGATCGCGCCGGAGTCGGCGAACGTATGCACAGGGAAGGGTTAGTCCACGACGGATTCTACCTGGCATTTGACGGCAAAATGCGACGCATCGACATGAGAGCAGCTACCGGTGGATCGGTCATGGTGTACGGACAAACTGAAATCCAAAGAGATTTGTTCGACGCTTGCGAAGCCCGGCAGGGAAAAATCATTTTCAATGTAGAAGATGTCTCCATTAAAGATACAGACACCGTTTCCCCACTGGTAACCTTCACTCAAGGTGGGAAAAGGCACGAAATCCGTTCCGCTTTTGTTGCCGGATGCGATGGCTTTCATGGCGTCAGCCGGCAAACCATACCCTCATCGATCCGCCGTGAGTACGAGCGAGTCTACCCCTATGGCTGGCTCGGGTTGCTCTCCGACACCCCACCGGTCGAAGACGAGCTGATCTATGTAAACCACGAGCGGGGATTTGCCCTCTGCAGCATGCGCTCTAAAACTCGCAGTCGGTATTACCTTCAGGTGCCTGACACCGCAAAGGTCGAGGACTGGTCCGACCAGGCGTTCTGGGATGAACTCAAGTTGCGTCTTCCCGAGGAACAGGCTGCCAAGCTGATTTCCGGTGACTCCATCGAAAAAAGCATCGCGCAGCTGCGCAGCTTCGTTTGTGAACCGCTGCAGTACGGCCGACTCTTCATTGCCGGCGATGCGGGGCATATCGTGCCGCCCACGGGGGCAAAGGGTCTAAACCTGGCCGCTTCAGATATTCACTATCTTTCCGAAGGCCTGATCGAGTACTTCAACTCGGGTTCTGAATCCGCGCTCAACCAGTATTCGACCAAAGCACTGGCTCGCATCTGGAAAGCAGAACGCTTTTCCTGGTCGTTTTCGCAGCTGACCCATCGCTTTTCCGACGACCCGTTTGACTACCGTATGCAACTCGCCGAACTCGAGTACTACACGGAATCGGAAGCCGGCCAGAAGGTTATCGCCGAGAACTACATCGGCCTTCCGTACTAAGCCCGAACCAAATTTAGGTAGCGCCCATGAATTTCAAACTCTCTATAGAAACGGCCTCACCATCAAGACACTTGCTGGCGCTGCTTCCCCTGGCCCTGATTTCGGCCTGTAGCGAGAACATGGGAGAATCGTCCGCTATGGAAACTACCCGACCCGCGGCTGACTTTTGCTCGCTTTCGGGAAATTCCACCCTGACCGATACTCGACTTACTTCCGCTCGATTGGTGGCACCTGGCGAAGATGTTGAAGGAGCCCGATTCCCTCCGGGAGGGTCTCCGGTACATTTCTGCCAACTGGAGGGAGTCATTAAAGAGGAAATCGGATTTGAACTCTGGCTACCCCTTCCATACGAATGGAACGGCAACATGCAAAGCCATAAGGGGACAGGTCGATTTTCCCAGCGTATCCAAACACTGGGGCATTCAATTCGTCGCGGGTGAGCGGGTCCAGCATCAGCGCGAGTTAGCTCACCCCATGATTGAAGCAGGGGTCGACCTGAACATTAGTCGTCATCCACACCTGCTCAAAGGCATAGAAATTTTCCGCGGCAAACCTATTTTTTACAGCCTGGGTAACTTCGCCATAGAACAGCCCAGCGCTTTTGTGGAGGATATTGAAAACTCGACAGGCTTTCAGGATATAAGAAAGCTCAGAGATGGCTGGAAAGTCAAAAAGAAATATATGACCCCTCCGGACACCAGATACAGCCTGATCCTTGAATGCCTGATCAGCAAGACCCGGAATATGGAAGTCTCCCTGCTACCCTGCTACATCAACGACGATTCGGAGCCTGAGCCTCTGGAAGCTGATAATCCAATATTTGCGGATTGGCTCGCCTACCTGAAACGCATTACAGAGTCGGAAGGGCTGGATACCGGCTTTACCATTGCCGGGAACCGCGTCAAAGTTCAGGGAGTGCCCCCTAACCCCCCACCGGCTATGCACAAAAAAAGGGGCAGATAGCTGCCCCTTGCCCGCCTGATCAAAGGATCACATTGGAGCGGGAAGAATTCCCTGTTCTCCCATCCACTCCATAAAGCGTTCATCCCACAAATCGTTTCTTAGTCTAGGCACGTCAAATACCAGCAGCTCTGCGGGCCTCTCGGCGTCAATCCACATTTCCAGCAGTGCAATCAGGCCAGCAGTCACGGGGCCATGGCCAGTCTCGGTCGCCATGAAAATGGGCGGTGCATCTTCTGGCACTACCACATCCATCAGCGAGGGACCATAGAGCGACCCGACAAAGTTCGGTGCTGCGCCCGGAAGATTTCCCACCACCGTACCAAAGGCTACTCCGCCTCCAGCAGATACGCCGATCATACCGATGCGATCGGGGTCGACTCCCCACTCCTCCGCATTGGCACGCACCATGCGCAATGCAACCTGCGCGTCGTCTACGGCAAGCTCCAATACTCGACTTAGTTCCTCGTCATCAGGTGCCGGATTAGCATTGCCGTTGACGATGACAAGATCCGGGAGACCTCTAGCCCCGCCCGGAGCTCCGCCTGCAGGTGGTTGCGTTCCAGGGCCAGGCTGAGGTCTCGGCGCTATCTGCAGGGTACGATACTTGAGCAGGAAAACAGCAATGCCTTCAGCATTAAACTGCTTCACCATCTCGTGAAAGTCTTCGCCAACGCTCAGGCCCCGCAGAGCACCACCAGGCAGCCAGACAATACCTACTCCGTTGGCCCGCGCGGGATGCGGCAAATACACTGTCATCTCGGGATCGTGGACGTTGGAGTAGTTTACGCCGCCATTGCCACGATCGGTAATCACTTCGGCCTGCGACCAGTCCTCGGAACCTGGGGCCACCCCAGAATAAAGTCTCAGGGTTTGCTGGGCCTGCAATGAGGTACTGAGCAACCCCACAAAACAGGTCAGCATCCATAGCTTGCGACTGACAAAACGCTCGGTCACTTTGGATTTCATACTCTATTTGCTCCTGCAATTCCTGGCAGGCTGCTGCCGCAACCATGCATGGTCTGTCGCACTGCCAGTCAGCTTTTCAAGCTTTTGGTTAATCGAAATTCTTGGTCTTTACGACCCAACTGTCGTCACGACAAAGGCCACAATCCCCGCCGGTGAAAGTCCTGCCTGACTCCCTATCGTCTTTCAGCTGCCAATCGAGCCAGTCCAGTGCAACCTGTCCCATTACGCCTGCATTGGGCTGTCTCCAGGTTCCACCGTGCCCAACATCCAGATTGGCGTTAAAGACGGGGACACCCTCGATATCCTGAAAATCTCCCTCTGCACCACGATAAGCCTGGTCGGTTTCACCACCAATCAGGTAGAGAATCGGTGTATGGATATTGACCAGATCCTCTTCCGTCGCAGGCAAATAGCCAGCGGGCTGCCGGACGGTGCCATCCGGGTTGGGAATGCTGCCTCGAATAATGCCACTGTTGAATACCAGCACCGTTGAGACGCGCTCGTCAGCACCGGCGGCAATGGCTTCTAGGCCACCGCAAGATTGCCCCATAACAGCAATATTGCTGATATCCATTTTCCCCTCATACTTGCCGCCTTCCTGGTTACTTTGGGCAACGGCCCAGTCAATGGCATCAATCATCTGCCCCGGGTCGCTCTGCTCGGGGCGCGCTCCTGCAGGGCCGGCAGGCTGACCGTCAGCAGCAAGGATCGGCCCGGGCGCAGTTAGCACGTAACCGTGGGAGGCAACTTCTGCCAACAAAATGCCAAAGCGGTTGCCATGGTTAATGCAGCCACCGTTACCGAAGGCGATAAAGGGTACAGGGTCGGACAAGCCCGCAAGATCAGCCGGGCGGAAAACCGCATGCCCTGGAAGATTGGGGTCGACAATCATTTCCACCTGGTGCGGCCCCAGGGTACCCGAGACCACTTCAGCGAAAACTGGAGCCGAGTTGGATGCCAGTAAAATTGAAAACGCACAAAACCTTATTCCTGTTTTCATAATCAATTACTCAGTCGCAGTCTGACGTTTAGTGGGGAATAAGCTCAGCGGCATCGGGCAGCTGTTCTTTCCAGAAGGTGCGGCCGGTCGGCTGAGCCTGATAGTCGATAAAATGAGACTCGCCCAGACTCAGCTCATCCGCTCGTTGGCTCATGGCGGATGCCGAGGTATCCAGCCAGTTGCCGGTTTCCAATCTGGTGTGCATGGTAAGCACAGTTGCTACGGACTCCGCAGTGGTGAAGTTGCAGTGTCCCGCTGCCTCGGTATAAACCTGCCGCAACATGCTGTCTCGACCAGCACTCGCGACGGCTTCAGCCAGTGTCGCCGTGCCATCCACAGGCGAAATCTGATCGCCGATATTGTGCAGGGTGATCATGGGGACTTGAAGATTTCCGGTAAATACCTGGGGTGCCATATAGGCAACAGCGTCAAGATCAGCACGAATCGTGGCGTTGGCGTTAAGCCTGTCCAGATCAGCATTCAGATCCAGACCTGCGTCGCGATACAGGGCTTCCACCAGGGCCTTTTCATCCAGGGCATTCAGTGCCGTACGATAGTCATAGCCAACATTCCAGGAAATATTGCCGCCTGCCAAGTCATTGATCTGGCTGCGGCTGCTCAATGCCTGCCCAACCAAGGGTAGTCGTCCTCCGGAAAGGCTATCGTATAGTCCCTCCTGTCGGGCCTGGAAATCATCACGAGCCGGCCGTGGTTTTGATTGTTCCGACCAATCGGGAAGATGAGCTAGTACCGCCGCCAGCGCGATCCGAGCGCGCCCTTCTGGCGTTGCTTGCGCCTCGGCCAGCATGGCCTGCCAGGCAGGCTGCGCCGTCTGACGGAAATCCTCGGCAATATCGATAATTGGCAGGTCGGAATCTGGAGCCAACAGCGTCTTCGCTGTATACAGCCCGTCCAGCTTGCCGTTCCAGAGTGCAATTCCACCTACTGGTGAACTGCACAGGGAAATCGCACCGGAAAATACTTCGGGGTACATGTTCACCGCCGTAGCAGAAGTGTGCCCACCCATGGATCGCCCGTAGGCCAGTGTCCACTCTGGCTCACCGAAGTTTTCACTGGTGATGGCTTTGATCTGAACAAAATTATCGACCGACTGATGGATCGCCCAGCCGGCGACGGCCCGGGTAGTACCGGCCATACCAAAACCACGGCTGAGCAGGTCCGCGCGCACACTGTCGTTCGAGTTGACCCGACTGAGATAGTCCAGATCGATTAGCACGGTACCGTTCCAGCTCTCCGGAATATCAATGCGATACGCTGAACCATCGGGTAACGTGCCTTCCACTATGCCGGAAGTGAGCAATTCATTTGCCGAATCAGCCGTCGATGATTCCTGCTCCTGCTGACTGCAAGCTGCTATCAGTGTCAACATCAAACAGAATCCCAGCCATTGGGTGCGCTTAACAAAATGCCGTGCCATAGGACCCTCCCTTCAATTTAGTATCAAAATGTGAGGAGAGAGGTTTATGCAATCAGTCACCTTTCAGCCTCATTGTTCAAGCACCACAGGTCTGCAAAAATTGCTACCCCCACCCGCAGCTACCAAGCTTTGGACAGAGATGAGACCATGGTTCGCCCAATAGCGACACTATAGTTTCCTCACGCAACCACTATATATACGCACCAATGCGCGCAATTTATTTAGCACCTTCTGTAAACAATTCATAAGTCGAAAATGCCCCGGTTTTGGCCTCTGAACGAAACTCGAAATAAATGGAGCAGTGGTTAGAGTCGCTGCTCTCAATATGGGAGTTGATTGAAATATTGTGAGGGGGTAAATACTTGTCTCCTCCTATTGGAGATTCGCCCTTAGCCCGGTGCGTTACTCGATGTTTTTTGTTTTAATTTTCCAGTCTGGGTTGACACAAAGTTTGCAGTCAGCACCCTGGAACCACTCGCCACTCTCTTCATCCTGCTTCAACTGCCAGGCCATCCAGGCGGTAGCCACCTGGGCATACTCTCCGCCGTTTGGCGCTGACCAGAAGGTTCCTCCATGTCCGACTCCGTTTTCACCATAGAAAACCGGAACGTGATCAATGCGAGCGAAGTCATCTTCAGCATTGCGATAGGCGACATCAGTTGGACCACCGTTGATATAGGCTACAGGCCCATGGATGTCCTGAAGCTGGGACTTAACAACGGCAATTCCACTGGCGCCGGAAGCCGGCCCATCATTCAGCACTCCGCTATTGAATAGAATCGCGGTATCTACGCGCGGGTCGGCGGCGACGACTACAGCCTGAAGACCACCACAGCTATGTCCCATGGTGCCTATATTGTCCAAATCCACTTTTCCGTAAAACTGACTGAAGGGGTCAGAGTTCTGCTGCTCTGCCCACTGAATTGCATCGATCAGTTGCTGCGGGCTGGTCGGATCGGCGGGACGCTGTTGGGGCTCGGCTGCAGGTGCCCGCGGAGGCGTGGCTGGCCGCGGTGGTGGTGTCGCACCAGGCTCGCGAGCCGGAGGCACTTCTATGCCGCGCTCCTCGGTCGGAGGCCCGGCTGCAACAATGACAAAGCCGTGTGAAGCCACTTCCCGCAGGAATGCCCCATTGTTTAGGCCATTGTCTCGACAACCGCCATTACCCCAAAGGATCAGCGGCATTTCCATGTTTGGCATGTTGCTTGGATGGTAGACCATATTCATGGGCATGGAGGCGAAATACTCTGCCACTGCAGCATAGGCTCCCGTCCCAGCTGGTGCGCCGACGATACCGAAGGGCCTTGGCTCAGACACAGACTGGCTTTGTGCTACCACAGGAAAAACTGCTAAGGTCGCGAGCCCGACCACACCCATTTGTTGAAAGCTGGCTTTAAAACTCATTACATCCCCCTTTTCTGAGATCAGATTAACTAAGTAGGCTGGGGCGGGTAATTGCACCCCGAGCGCATCGACCTTGGAAAAACTAGAAGCTTTTTACTGATTTCAAAGCTAATGAACGCCAATATGTAATATAGTTCATATCGGTGCAGAGTGCTCACAGTTGGATGGTTAAAAATTCGCTCTTACCTATCCGCCCCCCGAGCCCGCCAGGAAAACTTCATTGCGCGAGTAAAAGAAGACAAAGAGGAAAATCATGTGCCGCACTTCAAACCTAAATCATTGGCAACTCTGCTGGTTGCACTTTTTTCGAGCGGTTTGCTGATGCCCGCCGTATCCCAGGAAGACTTCGAAACGGAACTGCTTTGGGTCGCCAAGGTGACTATCGCCAACCGAATTGAGGTAGGTGAGAGCAAGCATGGCTTACGTCGCATTGTTCCTATCACTGGAGGTAATTTCGCGGGTCCCGGCATAAAAGGGCGTGTATTGCCTGTCGGAGCGGACTGGCAATTGGTTCGCCCCGACGGAACCACTGAGCTGCATGCACGCTATCTAATGCAAACAGAGGATGGTTACGTGATCCAAATCATCAATCAGGTGCTGTCGCGTTCCGACAATAATGGTGGAAGTTATCGTCGCTCAGTCATTGATCTGGAGGCTCCCATCAATTCACCCTACGAACATTTGAACGATTATGTTTTCCTCGGAACCCTGGACGTACCAACCCGCCTTGAGGAAGGGGAATCGCCCTACGTCATCATTAGCGTTTACCGACTTCTATAGCGTGGCAAACAAAAAAAGCGGCCACTAGCCACTAGGGCCGCTTTTTTGACTGATATTGCCCTTACACCTTCTCGCCCTGGCCGCTGGACTGCAGCCAGAGCAGAAGGAATCAAACCAAAACGAATTAATCAGTCGAGGTTTTTGGCGCGGATTACCCAATTCGGGTCTCTGGCCAGAATGCTGTCGTCTCCGACAAACCAGGCTCTTCCGCTCTCTTTGCCTTTAAGCTGCCAGTCCAGCCAGTTACGTGCGACCACGGCAAAGGAGCCCCCATTTACCGTGCGATAGGTCCCGATGTGACCGACCCCTTCTTCGTAAGCACGAACGATGGGCACCTGGTTAATACGCTCGAAGTCGTCATCCGCGTTGGGATAAGCAACATCGCTGGAATCACCCGTGACATAGAGTACCGGCCCGTGGAAATCTTTCAGGTTTTCCTTGCCTGCACCCATTGAGTTGCCACTGCCATTATCCGGGAAGGTTCCGCTGTTCATGATCATGGAGGTTGTAACACGAGGGTCTGCAGAGGCCGCTACTGCCTGCACGCCCCCACAGGATTGGCCAGCCACGGCGATTTTAGTGGGATCCAGTTTGCCGTAGTAAATACTGCCCTCACGCGAATTTTCCGCGATCGCCCAGTCGATAGCATCAATGAGCTGTGTCCAGTCGGTAGGCTGACCTGAACCGGGCTCACGCGGCGGTGGCTCTACGCCGGGAGGTGTTTGACGGACATGGCCTTCTGCATACTGGGCACCAATCGGCCCAATGGCAGCGATAAAGTAACCGTGTGACGCAATCTCGGTAAGGAAATAACGAAATCGATTGCCGATGTTTACGCAAGCGCCATTACCCCAGACCATAATAGGCAGCAGATTGTCGCCACCAAATTGCGATAGATCCTCCGGCCGATAAAGCGTGTGAGTATGTAGAGAGGAGTCAACCGTCATAACCGCCTTGATTGGCCCACTGCCGCCGTGATCTGCCGCAAGGGTGGCTGCGAGGAACACCTCCTCTGAAGCATCCATGCCGGCCGGGGCTGCACCCGCAGGAGGCTGCTGAGCGAAAGCCCCCAAGGTGGTGATAGACGAAACTAGCGCCACCCCAAATCCGACCTTCCATATAGCACTCATAATTTTCATTTTCCACTCCCCAAGAGATTGATTAAGTGTTTAAGCTTTTAATAGCTCTTCTACGTCCTGATCGCTATAGCCCAGCATTGCCAGAACTTCCCGACCATGTTCCCCAAGGCGAGGGGGCGGACTGCTTACCCCAGGTCCATCCTCCGACATACAGAACCCGGCATTAATAACTGAAATATCCTGGTCGTCCGGCAACCCAGGGACATGCAAAGGAACCTTTGCTCCGCGCCGCTCCAAAAATTCAAAGTCGGCGGCTTCGTCGACGCTGCGTATCATGCCGCAGGGGATGCTTCGCGCGCTCATTTCTGCTTCCCATTCCAGGGCGGTGCGTTGGCGCAGAGCAGCCTGCAGCTCGGCAATCAACGCTTCACTATGCTTTTTGCGCCGGTCTATCGAGGTGTACCGCGGATCCTTGAGCCAGTCTTCGCGCTCAAGGCACTTTGCCAGACTGACAAACTGATTCTGCTGCACCACCCCCAGAGAAATCTGTCGTCCATCAGAGCATTCAAATACCGCCGTGGTCGGCTGACCGCTGTAGCCGGTATTGCCGGTGCGAGCCAGCGTTTTTCCGGTAACCAGGTAGGGCACTACCGCAGAAACTGTAAATGCCAGACTGGCCTCCAGCATGGACACATCAATGTATTCTCCCCCTCCACTGCGTTCGCGCCGCATCAGCGCAGCCATGACAGATAAGGCAGCTGTTTGCCCCGTCAGCGTGTCCACCATGGGGAAGCCCACCCGGATCGGTGGATCATCCGGGCTACCACTCAGGCTCATAATGCCGGCAGTGGCTTGAACGATATTGTCGATCGCGGGCCAGTCTCTAAGAGGTGTGTCCTGACCGTAACCTGAAACCGAGCAGTAAATGATGTCTTTTTTTAGTTCACGGGCTTGCTCGTAGCCGAGCCCCAGCCGATTCATGACACCGGGTCGAAAATTCTCCAGCACCACATCTGACTTTGCGATCAGCCGCTTGGCGGCGTCCAGATGTTGAGGGTTTTTAAGATCCAGGGCGATGGATTTTTTGCCAGCATTCACCGCGATAAAGGACGGGGACATGCCATCGTATCGACGATCCGGTCCGTAATTACGCATGGCGTCACCCGTGCCCGGCGCTTCAACCTTGATCACCTCGGCCCCCAGAAAACAAAGCAGATGGGAGGCATAGGGACCCGCCATGACGTGGCTGAAATCGGCAACGCGTATTCCTTCAAGTGGGCGTGCCATCAAGCCCCTCCGGCACAGTTAACGCTGCCATCGCTGTTAATGCTGCTAAGCGCCAAATCCAGAACCGACTGCCCATCGATTCCGTACTCATCGAGTTTCTGTGCATTCATCCGGGCCTGTTGCAGGTAAATTTGATCAAAAGTTTCCTGGTCGGCTGCACTGACTGGCCGTATGTCGACATTGCTCTGTACGGCAACCTGCATTCCCTCATCTGTAGCAATGGAGATTTTTTCCGTCAATGCGGCTTCCCAGATTGGAATAGAAGCTTCGAGAATAGCCTGGTGCTCCTGGGACAGCTCGTTCCAACGCCGTTCCTTCATCGCCCGCGACGGATAAGCTCCGCGAGGCACTACTAACAGGCTGTAGTGGCTGGCTACCTCGGCGAAATGCAGTGACTTAAAGGTATCAACGGGTGCCACCAATCCGTCCAGTACGCCCTTGGCCAAAGAAGAATAGACCTCTCGCATTGGCATACTGACTGGGTCAGCTCCCATAGTTTCAAGCACGCTTAACATTTCGGTAGGCGCGCGAAGCCGCAGGCCTTGCAAATCGTCGAGTCCGTTTATTGGCGTCGAGCGGGTGATGACTCCCAATAGCGCTCCGCCCTGAACAGCGAGCAATTTCAACCCCTCTATCTCTGCCTGGAGCTGGCGGCTGTTTTGTAAAAGGCACCGATATAAATCGATCTGCCCTTCGACACTGCTGATACCGCTATAAAAGCCGGTTTGTACTCGTGTGAGATGGGCACCGCCCTTGGCGTAAATCGGGGTTATCAGCCCCACATCGGCAACCCCGTGACGCAGCTCCAACATGGAGTTTTCATCGGACAGAAGCGAGCCGGACCAGACAGGATCAACAACCAGTGTGCCGCCCGATTCTCGCTCGATATAATCCATCCAGACCCGATCAGCCTGACTGAACGGATGCCCGGGACTATAGGAACTACTGTAAAGCAGGTGTACCGGCTCTTGTGCAACAAGAGGCGCGCTCAAAGCTGACAGCAATGCTGCCGTGAGTAAAAGCCTCATCAAACCAGCCCCTCTTCTTCAAGAAACTTGCGTAGCAGCTCAACCATCTGATCCCGATTCCATTTTTTTGCGTCGACCATGTCGGCATCCAATGCCAACACAGGCACGCCAGCTTCTCGCAAGGCCGCGGCGGTCAGGCGCGTGCCGCTTTGAGATAGGCGATTGTCGGGCGGCACCAGCATTAGCGCGGCGTCGATTCCGCAGCGCTTTGCTTCGCTCACCATCCAGGTGTTCATCCAGGGAGGCAAATGCAGCACTTCGTTCATGGAACAAATACGGCTGGCCAAGGCGTCCAGGGCTTGGCCCTGAATTTCACGCATATACTGCGGACCCGCGAATGGCAGATACATCGACCAGACAAAGACCGCACCGTACTGCTCCTCCAGTGCCTGGTAGAAGCTGGTGTCGTGCCAAATGCCTGCACCAATCCACATGATGCGTAGACGTTCGTTTTCAGACACACCTATCTTTTTTTCAACCCGGTCGGCCACTTCGTCACGGAAGCGTAAAGCGTGACTAACGGCCCAATCGGAACCGCGATGCCATTGTGGAATCATGGTGTTGGGCATCTGATCCGTAATGGATACCGGGCAGGGTCGAGCCGCGCCGATCATTTCTGCGGCTTCGGCCAGATACCCTTCCTGCTCGTTAATGCGCTCCATCAAATAATGAAATTTCGCCTCATCGAATCGACGACCCGTGCGATTCTCCAGCAGCGCAATGAGATCGGACATCTCCTCTACCATGAGCGCAATGCGATCCGGCTGGTAGACGCGCTTCCAGTCCTTGCGAGAGCCCTCGTACCAATTGCCCTCATGGTGGGTCCAGGCAGGTGCCTCCATGGCAAAAAACTCGGTTCCCATGACCTCAGCCCACTGGGTAAACACATGCTGGATGCAATCACAGGTCAGCCTTGCCACCAGCAGTGTGGGTGTCGGCAGGCCACCCCATGGAGCAGTTTTTGGATCGTTTGCAAGACTGCAGGCCAAGCCGAGGGAGCAATACTTGCAACTGCTCTCCGGGTAACCCATCTCAACCATGCGATCAAAATACTGTGATGAAAGCTGCTTTGCAGAGATATAGGCTGACCACCACTGATTGGTAATCAGCGGGATGTCCATCACATGAAAAATCTCATGGGGCGTATCGGCCTGAGCGATGACAAAGGGCTCTCCCTCATCAATCACCCGACGCTTTAGTACCGCCACGAAGTTTCTCTGAAAAGCTCCCGCATCTGCGGTACAGGCAATATCCTTACGTGTGCGGATTGGCACCTGGTTCATCGGAACACTCCTGCTTGCATCAAACGCTCAATATTTTGCGCATCCAGGTTGGCAATACGCTGCGCAACCCACAGGTTGTGCTCGCCTAACCCAGGCGCTCGGTATGGCTGCAATGGTCCGTCGGAAAAATCCATCGGGGTGCGCAAATGACCGAAGGCACCAAGCAAGGGGTGATCCAGTTCGATCAGTGCTTGGCGCGCTGCAATCTGGGGGTCTGCGAGGACCTCCTCAATATCCTGAACCACACCAGCTGCAATGCCGTCTCGTTGCATAATCTCTACGACATCCGCCGGTCTTTTGTCGGCACACCAGGTATCGAGATCGTCTTCGCCCAGGACGCCTTGCAGGCGATCCAACTCTGCCTGGGTGGCTGCTGTAACCGCGACCCACTGGTCTTCACCTTTTGCCGCTACTACCTTCTGGAACCGGATTGCCCTGTCCTGATTTCCGTCGCGTGCAGGCCGGTCGCCGGTTTGGGAAGCAAGAATTGCCGGGGCCATCTGCTGCACACAAATCTCGTACATCGAAGCATCAATATGACACCCCCTGCCCTGACTTTGACGATGCGCCAGCGCTGCACCAACTGTCGCGGCCATTACAAAAGGCACAATGACATCACCGTAGGGAACGGAACCCGGAATCACCGGATCGCGATCCGGCCAGCCGGTCAGATAAGTGCGCCCTGACAGTGCGCCCCCGGTTCCATCGACGCCCCACTCGTTGGCCAGCGGCCCGGTTTGCCCGTAAACGCTACCGGACACCATAACAATGGCTGGGTTGATTTTCTGAAGGCTGTCATAGTCGAGCCCGAGCTTGTGCATGGTTCCTGGAGAAAAGTTCTCGACCACGACGTCAGCCCACTTGATCAGGGGGTCTAATATCTCGCGCGACACCGGCTTTTTCATATCAAGCGCGAGGCTGCGCTTGGAGGTGTTCAGGTGGGCAAACCAGGGCTTGTCGTCAAAGCTGTCGGGCTTCGAGGCGCTGACCTGCACATCGATTCTGGACAGGCAGGGTCGCGTCGCACTCTCCACCTTGATCACTTCTGCGCCCAGATCACCCAAAGTCTTGGTGGTAATCGAACCCACCAGTGCCCAGGAAAAATCCAGTACCCTGATACCGCTCAGGGGCCCGGGGCGCTCGCCCTCGCGTGCGTCGATCTGAACTTCGTGCTTGGACTCACGAATACTGACAAATCGCGAAGGCGTTTTTAGCCCTGCGATGTCATTCCAAAAGCCACGCTGCTTTAGATGCTCATCTTTCAAGACGTCTTCAGGCTCAGCAACCACCGCTGCGTTTATTCCGCGTCGGCGCCCCTCAGAACTAATTTCCGCTTTGGTTCGCGTCGAGAAGAATGCCGCTATGGCTTTCTCCCACTCAGCTCTTATATCCGCCGCCAAGGTTGATCGGTTATAGCTGAGCCAGTCCACACCTTGCAGTGGATTTTCGGCACCTGATTCATCCATCCAGTCAGACAGCGCCTGATTAGCCGGGGCGCCAAAACGCCCAGACATCAGGGAGTGGAAACACCAGCCGTCCTTCAAAGCCCAGATACAGCGTACAGTTGCCTTGCCATAGTTCAGCGCATTGCCAACTCGGTGCAACTTTCGTCGATCAAACTGCCACATCAGCACACCGCTGAAATTGCGGCTTAGCGCCACTTCCTGAATGGAGACATCGACATGCTGACCTCGACCGGACCTTCCGCGCTGGTAATGCGCAGCCATGGCGCCCGCCGCCGCCACCATTTCGGCATGAAAAGTACAGGCGTCCAGAGCCTCTTTAACTGGCGGCCGATCTTCATCTCCCGTCAGACGCAGCACACCTCCTGCCGCTGAGGCGACCAACTCACTACCTTTCCAACTCGATCTTGGGCCTTCGCCACCAAAGGGCGTTACCGAAACCTGAATCAGACCAGGATTAATCAAATCTATACGTTCACGCGACCAGCCTTGCTTCGCTAGCCTCTCGGCACCAAGATCGTCAATCATGAATGACGCGCGATCTACATCGGCAATGTCTGTGGAAACGCGAGCTCCCAAGGACTCTAAATACCGTGTCAATGCGCTGTCTGTCATGTCTCCCAGTACCAAAACCAGGAGATCCTGCAGGGGGTTCATGGCAACTCCGTTAAAAAACGCTGGATCTCTTCGATTGATCCGTCTGTCGCATCCCAGCGTCGACGTGTCATCACCAAATACGGGAGCTCCTTTTTCTTGAGCTCCGCCATCTGGGCGGGCAAACTCCAGATCAACCCTTCCTC
>JAYQPQ010000043.1:0-16320 GCA_038145405.1 Porticoccaceae bacterium
GGTACGACTGGTGATGCGCCCCGATACCGGCATGACCGATCGCCAGGAAGAGGCCGAGCAGCAGCGACTCGAACAGCTGCAGGCCAGTCTCTCCGAGCAGGACAAGGCGCGACTGCTGGAGCAGACCGAACGCCTGCAGCAGCGCCAGCTGCAAAAGGACGACCCCGATGTTTTGCCCACCGTCACCCTTGCCGATGTGCCGGGCGCTCTGAAGTATCCGCAGCGTCAGGACCAGGAGATCGACGGTCAGCGTTTTGCCAACTACGCCACCGGAACCAACGGCATTCTCTATCAGCAAATCCTCGCGGAACTGCCACAGCTCGACGATGAGGAAATGGTGCTGTTGCCGCTGCTTAGCCACCTGTTGACCGAGGTCGGTCTGGGCGACCTGTCCTATCTGGACGTACAGAAGTGGCAGTCGCGTGTGTCCGGCGGTATCAGCGCCAGCTATCTGGTGCGCGCCCTACCCGAGGATGTGCAAAAGACGCGCGGCTTTTTGGCGCTCGGCGGCAAAGCGCTGGTGCGCAACCAAGACGCCCTTTGCGAACTGATGGAAGCCAGCTTTGCGCACTGCCGTTTCGATGAAAAGCAGCGCCTGCGGGAGCTGATCAGTCAGGCTCGGCTGCGCAGCGAAAGCAGCATTACCGGCAATGGGCACAGCCTGGCTATGGTCGCTGCCGGACAAAATTTCGCTCCCGTGGCGCAGCTCGCGCATCGCGCTGGTGGGCTGGCCGGCATCGCCGATCTCAAACGTCTGGACGACAGTCTGGCGCAGGAGAAGGCGCTCGATTCCCTGTTGCAACGCCTCACTGGACTGCATAGCAGACTGCTGACACAGCCGCGTCAGCAACTGGTGGTGGCCGAATCTGAGGTGGTGGAGGGTGCGAACCGGAACTGGGCACAGCGACTGTCGGGAACGGCAGCAACCGCGAGCGCAGCGCCCTTTGCCCTGCCCACCCTGGTACCCAGCCCTGCCAATCAGATGTGGATTGCCAACACCCAGGTACATTTCTGTGCCCGCGCCTTCGCCACCGTGCCCGGCGCACACCCAGATGCTGCGGCACTCACCGTGCTGGCCGGCTTCCTGCGCAACAATTTCCTGTATCGCAGTATCCGCGAACAGGGTGGCGCCTACGGCGGCGGTGCCAGTCAGGACAACAGCAGCGGCATTTTCCGCTTTTACAGTTATCGCGACCCGCGTCTGGTAGAAACCCTGGCGGATTTCGATGCCAGCCTGGATTGGCTACAGAGCAGCGGCCACGAACCGCGCTTGCTGGAGGAAGCCATCCTGGGGGTCATTGCCCAGATCGACAAACCCGGCTCCCCCGCCGGCGAGGCGAGACAGGCTTTTGTGGGCGAGCTCTTTGGCCACAGCCGGGAAAGTCGCGACCTGTTCCGCCAGCGCGCGCTCAACGTCCAGCTCGACGATCTGCAGCGGGTTGCCGCAACCTATCTCAAGCCTGAGTTGGCCAGCACAGCGGTGCTGACCCGGTCGGACAGTCAGGTGCTGGCTGAATCCTTGGAGCTCGAGGTATTGCGGTTGTAATCCGACATGAGCCAGCGCGACGACCTTTTTGCCACCGAGCTGGAACGCATCAGCGGATTTCGTTTTGACGAACCGGTAGCCCGGGTATTCCCCGACATGATCACCCGCTCGGTGCCGGGTTACAGCGCCGTCATCGCCATGACTGGCCAGTTGGCGGGCCACTACGTACGCCCCGCGGCTCAATGCTACGACCTCGGTTGTTCGCGCGGCGCTGGCACGCTGGCCATGGCCGCGCGGCTGCCAGCTGGATCCCGCGTTGTCGCTGTCGACAACTCCCCGGCCATGGTGCAGTACTTTTCCGAAGACCTGGAGCGCTCCGGATGGGCAGACCGGGTCGAGCTGCGCTGCGCCGACCTGCTCGATGAGAAAATCGAACAGGCGGATTTCGTCGCCATGAATTTCACGCTGCAGTTTATTAATCCAATGCATCGATTCGCCTTACTGGAAAGAATCTGCGCCGGTATCAATCCCGGCGGCGCGCTGCTGCTGTCAGAGAAAATCTGCTTCGAAGATACGCAGATGGACAACCTGATGAACGAGCTTTACTACGACTACAAGCGCAGCCAGGGTTACTCCGAGCTGGAGATCAGTCAAAAGCGCTCAGCATTGGAAAACGTGCTGATTCCAGAGACCCGCACCGAGCATTTGGAGCGCTTGCGTGCGGCCGGATTCGCAAGCGCAGCAGTCTGGTTTCAGTGCTTTAATTTCTGCTCCTTCCTCGCCATTCGCTAAAGGCACCAAATCGTCTTTGCCTTACCGTCCAATGCGCTGCCCTGAGTTCGACAATGGATCCACCTCCAGACCTGATATCTGGGGTACGCAGGGTTGCATTTGACGGACAACCCTAAGTACAGCGATTTGATCGACCACCCCTCGCGCGCCAGTGGAGCCGATACCGCCCCTCCAGTAGAATGGCGACCCCAATTCGCCATGCGGACAGCGCCTTGAGTCAGGACACGCGTAAATCCAAGCTGGAATTCAACAAGCTGCAAAAGCGCTTGCGCCGCAACGTGGGCAAGGCCATCGCGGATTTCGGCATGATCGAGGAAGGCGACAAGGTCATGGTGTGCCTGTCGGGCGGCAAGGACTCCTATGGCATGCTGGATATTCTGATGGGTCTGCAGCGCACTGCGCCGGTTCGCTTTGAACTGGTCGCCGTCAATCTCGACCAGAAGCAGCCCGGCTTCCCCGCCGATATCCTGCCGAACTACCTTAGCCAGATCGGCGTGCCCTTCCATATCCTCGAGCGAGATACCTATTCGCTGGTGAAGGAGCTGGTACCGGAAGGCAAGACCTATTGCGGCTGGTGCTCGCGCCTGCGTCGCGGCACCTTATACGGCTTCGCCGAGGAAATCGGCGCCACCAAGATCGCCCTCGGCCATCACCGCGACGATATCGTCGAGACGCTTTTCCTCAACCTGTTCCACGGCGGCAAGCTCAAGGCAATGCCACCCAAGCTGCTTAGCGACGACAAAAAGAACATGGTGATCCGTCCACTGGCCTACTGCACCGAGGCCGACCTGACCGAATATGCAGTCTGGAAGGAATTCCCCATCATTCCATGCGACCTGTGCGGCTCCCAGGATGGCCTGCAGCGCCAAGTCATCAAGACGATGTTGCAGGGCTGGGAACGGGAACATCCGGGGCGCATCGAGACCATCTTTGCCGCCATCTGCAACGTCTCGCCGTCGCAGCTGGCAGATACCAAACTCTTCGATTTTATCGGCCTGAAAATAGAGCGGGAGGACAAGTCCTCCCGCATTCGGTTGGTCAATCAGTCCTGCACGGACTGGCGCTCCCGCGCTAGTACACTACCCAAATAGCGATGATGCCGGTGATCGTCAGCACGACGGTGTAGGGCAGCGCCATGATGACCATCTTCACGTAGGACAGCCGGATCAGGGGAGCCAGCGCCGAGGTCAGCAGAAACAGAAAGGCCGCTTGCCCGTTGGGCGTAGCCACGCTGGGCAGGTTGGTGCCGGTATTGATGGCAATGGCCAAATGGTTGAAATGCTCACGTGTGATGGTGCCGGCATCTAGTGCCGCCGCCACCTCGTTGATGTAGACAGTGGCCACGAAGACATTGTCACTGATAGCCGACAGCACGCCGTTGGCGATAAAGAACATGACCGGCTGCACGTCGATTGGCATGGCCAGCACGTGCTCGATAATGGGATAAAACAGATGCTGGTCGTGGATCACCGCTACGATGGCAAAGAACACCACCAGCAGCGCGGTAAAGGGCAGTGCCTCTTGGAAGGCATGGCCAATCTGATGCTCCTCGACGATGCCGTTAAAGGCGGTGAGTAATACGATTATCATCAAGCCGATCAGACCCACAGCGGCGACGTGAAAGGCGAGCGAAAACACCAAAATCAGGGCGATGATGGCCTGGGTTGCCAGCGCAACCCACTCGTCGCGCGAACGCTTCTGCTCCTGCTCGGCCTGATATTCGCTCAGCACCGAGCGCACTGCTTCCGGTAGCTTAGCGCCATAGCCGAATTTGCCGGTAATCTCGAGCAGCATGCAGGTCAGCAAGCCCATGGCCAGAGCCGGCATGGAGACAGGCGTCATGCGATGAAAGAACTCCATGAATTCCCAACCGGCGCGATGGCCGATCAGCAGATTCTGCGGTTCGCCGACGATGGTGCAGACGCCTCCCAAGGCGGTGCCCACAGCGCCGTGCATGATCAGGCTGCGCAAGAAGGCGCGAAACTGATCCAACTCTTCGCGGCGGTAGTTGTGCACGCCGCCGTCATCGTTGTGGTCGTGGTCCATGTCGAACTTCTTGCCCGAGGCCACCTTGTGATAGACCGAATAAAAGCCCACAGCGACGCTGATCAGCACGGCGGTCACTGTCAAAGCGTCGAGAAATGCTGAGAGCACGGCGGCGACAATGCAGAACAGAAAGGACAGTGCCACCTTGCTGCGCACGCCGAGCAAAATCTTGGTGAAGGTGTAGAGCAGCAGGTCGCGCATAAAGTGAATGCCGGCCACCATAAAGATCAGCAGCAGGATCACTTCGAAGTTTTGCAGAGTTTCGGTATAGACCGTCTCGGTGGTGGTCATGCCCAGCAGGATGGCTTCGATCGCCAATAGGCCGCCCGGTTGCAAGGGGTAGCACTTGAGCGCCATAGCCAGGGTAAAGATGAACTCGCCAATCAATACCCAGCCGGTGATAAAGGGGCCGACCGTGAAGAGCAGGATGGGATTGATCACCAGGAAAGCGATGATGGTTTTCTTATACCAGGCTGCTGATTTGCCAAGAAAATTGTTCGAGAACGAGCTGAAAACGGGGCTTTGCATGCGAGATTTCTTAAAAAAACCAACCGAGAATTATTCATATTAGGGCTCAAAAGTCCATGAAATCCGGCATCCGTGCCGCCCGACATCGGTGCCGGTACCACGCCGGTGTCGGTGCGGGGTAGAATCCGGGCATGATCGCCTATCTCCTTGTGCTGATCGGCATCCTGGCGCTGATACTGGGTAGCCTGCTGTGCCTGCGCGGTAAATGGTTGTTGGCCTGGCTGCGCGGCACGCTGGGCCTGGTGCTGGTTGGCGGCGCCCTGCTGCTGGTGTTCTGCGGCCGGGATCTGCGCTACTACCAGGTGCTGGTTAGCGAACAACCGGTAGCGCGGCTGCTGATTTAGCAGAGCGGTCCACAAAGCTGGCAGGTGGTGGTGCAGCATGGCGATGTCAGCCAACGCTTGGATTTGCTCGGCGACGAGTGGCAACTGGATGCACGCGTATTGCGCTGGCCTGCCAGCTGGCAGTCTATGGGCATCAAGCCGCGCTATCAGCTGGAGCGCATCAGCGGTCGCTATCGCGACATCGATCAGGAAATCGCCGGGCTCCGCATTGCCGCGGCGCTGGACCAGCATTTGACGCAGGGCGACTGGTGGGCCTGGCTCGGTCGGCTGGCAGAGAATCTCAAGTTTCTCGATGCCGCCCATGGCTCATCGGCTTATCATCCGTTGCAGGATAGCGCGGTGTATGAGGTCAATCTGACCAATTCCGGGCTGATTTCAAGGCCCGTAAACGAGGAGGCCCGCGCCGTGCTGCGCGATTGGCTGAGTGACTCGGTAGCGCCCTGAGCGGCCACCGACCTACCACAGGAGATCGACTTTGGAATTTCTCGCGGAGTACGGCATGTTTCTGGCCAAGGCGGCCACCCTGGTGTTTGCCATCCTGCTGGTGGTAGGCACCATCGTGCAGATGAAGAAATCCGCCAGCGACACCGGCGGTGAGCTTCAGGTACACAAGCTTAACGATCGCCATAACAAGCGCCGCGATCAGCTGGCGGCCGTGTTGCTCGACAAGAAGGCACTCAAGCAGGAGCAGAAGGAACGCAAAAAGGCGTTGAAGAAAAAGAGCGGCGCAACCGACCAGCCCAAAAGCCGCCTGTTCGTTCTCGAATTTAAGGGCGACGTGCAAGCCAAGCAGGTAGCGCAATTACGCGAAGAGGTTTCCGCTGTGCTGGCCTTTGCCGAGACCGGCGACGAGGTGCTGGTGCGCCTGGAGAGCCCCGGTGGCGTGGTGCACGGCTACGGTTTGGCTGCTAGCCAGTTGGATCGCATTCGCAAGCGCAACATTCGCCTCACCGTGGCGGTCGACAAAGTGGCTGCCAGTGGCGGCTATATGATGGCCTGTGTCGCTGATCGCATCCTCGCGGCACCCTTCGCTATTCTCGGCTCCATCGGCGTGGTGGGCCAGGTGCCCAACTTCCATCGCCTGCTGGAGAAGCACGAGATCGACATCGAATTGCACACCGCCGGGGAGTACAAACGCACACTTACCATGTTTGGCGAGAATACCGAGCGCGGTCGCGAGAAGTTTGTCCAGGACCTGGAAGAAATTCACCAGCTGTTCAAGGCCTTTGTCAGCCAGTACCGTCCCCAGCTAAACATCGACAGCGTGGCGACCGGCGAAATCTGGTTTGGCCGCCAGGCGCTGGAGCGCCAGCTGGTGGATGAAATCATGACCAGCGATGAATACCTGCAGACGCAAATGGCGGAGCGATCGGTCATTGAGATTCTTTTCACACCCAAGTCTCGCCTCCAAGACAAGCTCGCGCGCACCCTGTCGATGACCGTCGACGGAACACTCGACAACCTCGGCGAAAAGTTGCGTAATACACGCTTTATATCCTGACGGAGATTTGGGGGTGCGCTATCACAGAAGAGCGCCGCAGCAAGATGGATCGACGTACCCGAGAGGAACGTCGCCAGAGCGAGGACTGGTTGTATTTCGGACCGGAAAGACGGCGGCAGGCAGCCGATAGGCGCCAGCCAGAGCACGACCGGCGCAACGAGTCCTCCCACCCGCTTAACTGACCGTCCCGTCTTTATTTGCGGGCCTTTGGACCAAAGCCTACCGCAGGAAAACCCTGTCTCTATATCGGCCGCAGGCTGATTTCCGCTTCGGTAAAGGCGAGGGTCTCGCCACCCTCGCGCCGGAACAACAAAGCGCCCTGCTCGTTGACATCGATAAAGCGCCCTACTTCCGCTACACCCTCGCGCAGCACGCTGACCGGCTGTTCGAGATAGAGCGCGCGTTCGCGCCAGGCATCGCGAAACAGGCTAAACCCCTGCTCGGCAAAGAGCGGCAACATTTCGACCAGCCCTTCGATCAGCAGGGCCGCCAGTTCATTGCGATCCGGCAAGTTGTCGAGATCGCTCAGATCGCTGGCCGGCTGGTCGATGGCCTGGCGCTCGGCTGGCCGCAATAGCAGATTCAGCCCCAGGCCAATGACCACATCGCAAGGTCCGGAGGCTTCGCCACTGGCCTGCACCAGAATGCCGCCCAGCTTGGCCCCATTGCGGTAGAGATCGTTGGGCCACTTAATCTGCACCCCCTCGATGCCGAGCAACTCCAGCGCTTGGCAGCTGACCAGTCCCGCAACCAGACTCAGACCCGGCAGCGACGCCGGCCAGACCGGGAAGCGCCAACCGAGGGAAAACAGCAGGTTGCGATAAGGCGTGGCCACCCAACCAGCACCGCGACGTCCGCGCCCGGCCAGTTGTGCTTCCGCCAGACAAACCACAGCGCGATGACTGGCCAGGGATTGCCCTTGTACCCAGAGGTTGGTTGAGGGTGTCTGTTGCAGAATTTCCAGCTTGGTTACCTGGGCCCGAATTTCCGGAACCAGATGGCGCCGAATGTTTTCGGCATCGAGCAGATGTACGCCCGGTTCGAGCTGGTAGCCGCTGCCGGCCACGGCGTTCAAAGGCAACCCCTGGGCGCGCAACGCAGCCAGGCGCTTTTGTATGGCAACGCGCGAAATACCCAGCGCCTCGCCCAGGCTGGAGCCAGATTGGGGCCCCTGGTTCAGGGCCATAAGCAAGGCTGCGTCGATATCCTTCATATCCCCTTTCCCTCTAACGGGTCGCCAGATCTATTGCCTCGATGACAACGCGCGCCAGATGGTCGATCTCCGCTTCCGTAATGACGTAGGGCGGCATGAGATAGACGACGTTGCCCAGAGGGCGAATCAGGGCCTGATGCTTCAGGGCATGGGTGAACACCTGCATGCCACGACGTTCCTGCCAGGCATAGGGTTCGCGCCGCTGCTTATCCTGCACCATCTCGGCGGCCAGCACCATGCCGGTCTGTCGAACCTCGGCAACCTGAGGGTGATCCTGCAACGGCGCCATCGCCGCTGCCATGTGTTGCGCCAGGCGCCGGTTGTTGGCAATGACGTCGTCGCTGTCAAAGATATCCAGGGTGGCCAATGCGGCGGCGCAGGCCAGTGGATTGGCGGTATAGCTGTGCGAGTGCAGAAAAGCCTTCAGACTCTGGTAGTCAGCGTAAAAGGCCGCATAGATTTCCCCGGTGGTGAGCACGGCCGAAAGCGGCAAAAAGCCTCCGGTAATGCCCTTGGACAGGCAAAGAAAGTCGGGGGTAATGCCGGCCTGCTCGCAGGCAAAGAGGGTGCCGGTACGGCCAAAGCCGGTGGCGATCTCGTCGGCGATCAGATGCACCTCATAGCGATCGCACAGCGCGCGCAGCCCGGTGAGATAAGCCGGGTGATACATGCGCATGGAACCGGCGCACTGGATCAACGGCTCCGCGATCACAGCACAAACTTCGCCATGATGCTGCGCCAGTAACTCCTCCATATCGGCTAGCTTGCGCAGCGAATAGGCTTCCCAGCTTTCGCCATCTTCGCGGTGATAGCAGTCCGGCGATGGCGCGGTGAGCGCTCGCAACAGCAGGGGCTCATAGGTGTTTTTGTAGAGCGCCACATCGCCCACCGCCAGGGCGCCAAGAGTTTCGCCATGGTAAGCGTTGCTCAGGCCGACGAAACGGGTTTTCTGCACATGACCCCGATTCAACCAGTAATGAAAGCTCATCTTCAGGGCGACTTCCACAGCACTGGAGCCGTTGTCGGCATAAAAACACCGCTCGAGTCCGGGCGGTGCCCGCTCGATCAGACGCTCTGCCAGACGCACCGCCGGCTCGTGCGAGAAGCCGGCAAAAATCACGTGCTCGAGTTGCTCGGCCTGAGCCTGAATGGCAGCGCGAATACGCCTGTTGCCATGCCCAAACAGGTTCACCCACCAGGAGCTGATGCCATCGATATAGCGATTGCCGTCGAAGTCTTCCAGCCACACGCCCTCGCCGCGCCGAATCGGGGTCAGGGGATAACTTTCGTGATCCTTCATCTGGCTACAGGGGTGCCAGAGCACACGCAAATCCCGTTCTACCCACGCGCTGTTGCCAGACATGAAAAAAGCCCCGTGAAAATCTAGGAACCAGCATACAAGCCTGTTAACCTGATCGCCATCATTTGGTTTACAAGGTATCTCCATGGAACGACCGCAAGCCGCCGTGCGCCAGTTTCAGCCTAGCCCGGCCAGAACTTGGCAGCGCGAAGAAGTGCAGGCGCTCTTCGCCCTGCCCTTTATGGATCTGCTGTTTCAGGCTCAGCAAGTCCATCGCGCGCACTTTGACCCCAACGAAGTGCAGCTCAGCACCCTGCTCAGCATCAAGACCGGCGGCTGCCCGGAAGACTGCGCCTACTGCCCGCAAAGCGCGCATTACGACACCGGTCTGGAGCGCGAAAAGCTGATGCCGCTGGAAGAAATTCTGACCAAAGCACGGGCAGCCAAGGCCGCCGGCGCTTCGCGTTTTTGCATGGGCGCCGCCTGGCGCAGCCCACGCGATAGCGAACTGGCCGACGTGGCCGATGCGGTGCGCGAGGTGAAGGCGCTAGGACTGGAAACCTGCGCCACCCTGGGCATGCTCAGCACATCCCAGGCGCAGGCCCTGGCCGACGCCGGGCTCGACTACTACAACCACAATCTCGATACCTCGCCCGAGTATTACGGCGCCATCATCACCACGCGCACCTATCAGGAGCGACTTGATACGCTGCAAGCTGCGCGCGATGCCGGTATCAAGTTGTGCTGTGGCGGCATTCTCGGCATGGGCGAGACCGAAGCCGACCGCATCGGCATGCTGCTGACCCTGGCTAACCTGCCACAACCGCCCGAGAGCGTGCCCATCAACATGCTGATCCGTATCCCCGGCACACCCCTGGAAGCGGCAGAAGAAGTCGATCCCATCGATTTCGTGTGCACTATCGCCGTGGCCCGAATTCTGATGCCCGCGTCGCGCGTGCGGCTGTCCGCGGGACGCGAGACCATGGCCGACGAGCTGCAGGCGCTGTGCTTCCTGGCTGGCGCCAATTCGATTTTTTACGGCGAAGAACTGCTGACGGCCGGCAATGCCAGCCAGGCGCATGACCATGCCCTGTTTAGCAAGCTCGGGTTGAGCAAAGCTTGAGTGCCTGGCGCGATCAACTGCGTGCGGAACTGGCACGTCGCCAGACCGAGGAACTGACGCGGCAGCGCCGCACACTGGAAACACCTCAGGGTGTCCGCGTGCGTATTGCGGGTCGCGAACTGCTGAATTTCTGCAGTAACGATTACCTGGGCTTGGCCAACCATCCGGCTTTGCGCCAATCCCTGCAGGCCGGGGTTGATGCTTGGGGCGTGGGCAGCGGCGCCTCGCATCTGGTGTGTGGCCACCAGGCACCCCACGAGCAGGCAGAAGCACGCCTGGCCCAATTTGTCGGAGCTGAGGCCGCCCTGCTGTTTTCCACCGGTTACATGGCCAACCTGGCCATCCCCGCTGCCTTTCTCGGCCGCGATGACCTGATTCTGGAAGATCGGCTCAATCATGCCTCGCTGATCGACGCCGCCATGGTGACCCGGGCATCCTTTGCCCGCTATCCGCATCTGAACGCGCGTTCGGCCAGCGAACACGCGCGCAGCCACGACGAAGGCCGCGTTCTGCTCGCCACCGATACGGTATTCAGCATGGACGGCGACATTGCGCCGGTAGCAACCCTGGCGCAACAGGCTGCGGAACTGGATGGTTTGGCACTGTTTGATGATGCACACGGCTTCGGCGTTCTTGGCGGCGGGCGAGGTACGCTCGCCGAGCTCGGCATCAAGCCTGGCGGATTCGTGCTGATGGTGGGCACGCTCGGCAAGGCCCTCGGTGTGTGCGGCGCTTTCGTCGCGGGCGACCGCGAACTCATCGATTATCTGGTGCAATTCGGTCGCAGCTACATCTATACCACGGCGCTGCCGCCGGCCCTGGCCCTGACCATCTGTCGCGCCGTCGACTTACTGGAGCAGGAACCCGATCATCTACAGCGGCTACAGGCCAACCTAGCGCACTTTCGCCAGTGCGCCGAGGCGCATCGGCTAAACCTGCTGGCCTCGCGTACACCCATCCAACCCCTCATGGTAGGCAATGCCGGCAAGGCACTGGCACTGTCCCAGGCGCTGCTCGATCGCGGCTTTCTGGTCGGCGCCATTCGACCCCCCACGGTGCCGCTCGGCACGGCGCGCCTGCGCATCGCCCTGAGTGCCGCGCACCAGCCCGACCAAATTGAACAGCTGGTCGTCCATCTGGCCGAATTAATGGGCGACGGAGCGGTCTGCTGATGGCCCAACCCATCGTTTTCGTGCACGGTTGGGGCATGAATGCCAAGGCCTGGCAGCCGATGGTCGACTCTTGCCCGGCGGCTTTCGAACCCCTGCTGCTCGAACTACCGGGCCACGGCCAGGCGCGACAGCAGATATTTCCGCACCAGCTCGACGAGCTGGTCGAGGGTCTGCTCGAGCAGGCACCGGCCAGCGCTGTCTGGTGTGGCTGGTCGCTCGGCGCGCTGGCTGGTTTGGGTGCTGCGCTGCGCCATGCCGACCGCATGCAGGGCCTGGTGCTCATCGCTGGCACACCTCGATTCATGCAATCGGCGGACTGGCCCGCCGGTACGCCAGTGGCATTGTTTCGCGAATTTGCGCAGCGCATGGCGGACGACTCTAGCGCCGGCTGGCGCCGCTTTATGCTGCTTTGTCTGCAAGGCGACCCCTTGGCGCGACAACGGGCACGCGAATTTACCGCTTGCGTGCAGGCAGGTGGCATGCCGTCCTCTCAGGCCTTGCAGGCTGGTTTGGCGGTGCTGGAAAACACCGATCTGCGCAGCGAGCTAAAGCGCATTCAGCAGCCGGTTCGGTTGATTTGCGGTGGCCAGGATACCGTTTGTTCTGCGCAGGCCAGTCACTGGTTGCAACGCCAGTGTGGCTGGCCGCTTCTGGAAATCGAAGCCGGTCACGCACCGCACTGGGCGAGACCCGATCAGGTCTGGAAGGCAATCGACGAGGTGTGTCATGCAAGCTGCACTGCCTGACAAGCGCCAGGTCGGTCGCCAGTTCAGCCGCAGTGCCGCGCGCTACGGTGAATACGACCAGGTGCAGCGCCTGATGAACCAGGCTCTGGTGCGTTGGTTGCCCGACTACCGCCGTCTGCTCGAGCTGGGCTGCGCCGATGGCCGCACGCTGCGCGAACTGGCTGACCGCTTTCCACAGCGAACCCATCTGGCGCTGGATCTGGCTGCCGGCATGCTGGCAGAACTGCAACGCCAGGCACCGCAACTGCCAGCTATTCAGGCTGACATGGAACAGCTGCCGCTGACGGATCAGAGTTGCGATCTGATCTACTGCTGCGCCGCCCTGCAGTGGACCCATACGGCCCGTGCGCTTCAGGAAATCAGTCGCGTACTCGCGCCTGGCGGCACGCTACTGCTCGGCACTCTGGTTGCCGGATCCCTGCGCGAATGGCAGCAAGCCTGGGAGCGCGCCGACGGCAAGCCCCGCGTGCACCAACTGCCCGCCGCTGCCGACATACTGGCGCAAATACAACAGGCCGAATTGCAGATCGACGCCGAGCAGCATCTGGAATATTGTTGCGAGTTTTCATCACCCGAAGCCCTGCTGCGGGACATTAAGGGTCTGGGTGGCACTCACGCCGCAGCGGGAAGACCGCGCGGCCTGTTGGGCAAGCACACCTACCAGCGCTTTCGTTCGGCCCTGCTCGAGATCGGCTGCCTGGCGCGCTACCAGATTGTGCTGTTGCGGGCCCACAAAGCATGATCCCCGCGAATAGCTACTTTATTACTGGCACCGATACCGGTGTGGGCAAGACGCTGGTGGCCAGCCGCTGGATTCGCGCCATGACGCAGCAAGGTATTCGGGCCGTGCCGATGAAGCCCGTCGCCGCCGGCTGCGACTATAGCGAAGTCGGATTGCGCTCCGAGGATGCGCTGGCGTTGATTGCCGCCTCTGGCCGCGACCTTCCCTATGCGCGAGTCAATCGCTACGCCCTGGAACCCGCCATCGCGCCACACATCGCCGCGGCTGAACGCGGCATTGCCATCGATCTACAGCTACTCGCCGAGGACTACCAATGGCTGCGCCAGCTGGGCGATCTCGTGTGCGTTGAGGGCGCGGGAGGCTGGCGCGTGCCGCTCGGCGAACAGCATACGACTGCCGATCTGGTTCGCAGCCTGGACCTGGATGTGGTGCTGGTGGTGGGCATGCGCCTGGGTTGCCTCAATCATGCGCAGCTGACGGCTGAGAGCATAATCGCCGACGGCTGCCGTCTGGCCGGTTGGGTCGCCAACTTCTGCGACCCGGAAATGGCACGCGCTGAAGCCAACCTGGTCTACCTGCAGAGACATCTGCCCGCACCGCTACTCTGGACCCTGAGTTACGATATTTCCTGCCCCTAGCTTGAATTCGGCGCGCCTTATCACGGCGTCAGCAGCGTTGATTATTCTGTTGCTCTTTGAACTGGAACATCGCGGCATCATCCTGCCGCAGCCCTTGCAGACCGAATTGGTTACCGACCACACCCGCAACCTTTGGCTGATCACCTGCCTGGCAATCACCGCCTGTGTGGCCCCCTATTTCGCGCGCCAGAACCAGATACTGGCAACTACGCTACGCGATGAAGCTCGTGTCGACTCCTTACCCGCGTCGCCAACCGCCGCGGTCTAGAAGAAGAGCTCAAGCGCATGCAACAGCAGGCTGCGCTGCACAATTCTTGGCTTTCGGTTTTGATGGTCGACATCGATCACTTCAAGCGCTTCAACGACTACTTCGGTCATACCGAAGGCGATCGCTGCCTGAGCATCATGGCATCCATTTTGCGCGTATGGGCCTCGTCGCACAGCGGCTTTCTTGGCCGTTATGGTGGTGAAGAATTTATGGTGATAGTGCCTCACGCCGATCCCAACGAAGCCTATCGGGTGTCCGAGCACATTCGCGAACAGATCGAACGGCACTCCGCCAATTGTCTGCCGCCCAGTACCCAATTTACCCATCTCACCGTAACCATCGGGGTTTCCAGCTTGGAGGGCGAGGATATAGCCGGCAGTATCGATGCCTTGGTGGAGGCAGCAGACTAGCCGCTCTACCTGGGCAAGGCCAAGGGGCGCAACCGCGTCGTGCGCCAGTCGGCGCTGCCAGCCAAACTCCGCACGCCCAGTGAGCACTCGGTGGTAACTTCAATTAATCGCGGCAAAGCGCCCTCGTCTTAGTTCGTCGGTTCAAATCATCCTGCCAGCCCGGCATAATGCCGTGCCTTCCACAACCGCCTGGTTTACCTGCTTGGCTGACGCACACGCACTAAAACTGCCGGCCTATTTCATGGTCTATCTGGCCGCGACCATCGCGCTGGCGCCCTTTTCGCTGGACGTCTACATCCCGGCCATGCCGAGCATGGCTGAAGCCTTCGGTGTGCAGATTGTGCAGATGAATCACACCATGAGCACCTATCTGGTGGGCTTCGGGCTGGGCCAGATACTCGGTGGGCCCATATCGGATCAAATCGGCCGTCGTCGCATCGGGCGCATCGGCCTCAGCATCTACCTGCTGGCCACACTCGGCATTATCCTGTCGAGCAACTTGGATCAACTCCTGGTATTGCGTGCAGTGCAGGCCATAGGCGGCGGCTTCACTACCATCACCGTCATGCCCATGATTCGCGATGTCTATCCGCTGCACGAAGTCGGACGCCGCTACGCCACCGTCTTTATGATCATGATGATCGCGCCGCTGATCGCGCCGCTGATCGGCGTCGTTCTGGTGCAGTTCAATTGGCACTGGGTATTCGTGTTTCTGTTCAGCTACGCCGCCATCATCTGGCTGTGCTTTACCTTCGTCGTACCAGAAACTCGCCCGTGCCAGCGCGTGCTGCCCGAATTTCGTGCGATCTTCCCGCAGTACTGGCAAGTGCTGAATCACCACGTCAATGGCCGGCGCATTTCCCTGCGCTATGGTCTTACGCTAGCCCTTTGCGGCTGCGTCATGATGATCTACCTGACCAATGCCTCCTTTCTGTTCCAGGTGTACTTTGGCTTGCCCGACCGTTTCTTTCCGCTGTTTTTTGGCGCCGTTGTTCTTGGCGTCGCACTGTGTAACTGGATCAGCATGCGCAAGCTCGGCAACATGCCCTTCGACGGCGTTGCTCGCTATTTCCGCATCGGGGTGCGCTTGCAACTGATTGCCGCTGTCACCCTGGCGCTGGCCGTCATGTTCGGCATGACTCAGCTGTGGGTGATCTTCCCCTGCGTCCTGGCCATTATTGCGATGCTGGGCATTACCCAGCCCTCCGGGTCCACGCTCTATCTGTCCGAGTTCAAACACCTCAGCGGCAGCGCTTCGGCGTTGCAGACCACCACGCTGTTCGGCCTGGGCGGTCTGCTCGGTGCACTCTCTAGCCTGCTGAATGACGGCAGCCTGTCGAGCTATGCCATGGCAACGCTGGGCGCCAGCCTGGCGGCCAATCTGGTATTGCTGACGCTGCCCCGGAGCAAGCCTCTGCCACTCTCACCAGCCGAGGCCGGCACCGCCAGCTGATCTCGCGGGAATCCGAACTGCTCAACAACTGGCGCAGCAAATTCGTCACCTGGTGGCCTAGGCCATCACCTCCGGATCGACGCCGGCACTGCCCGGAAACACCTGCTCCGCCAACTGCGCTTCGGAGAGTCCGAGCTGTTGCGCCAATACGGCCTTGAGAATGGCGCGGCTGTCGGTGGTGGGCCGCAGGTCGCGCCCCTCAAACAGGTCCGCTTCGGCCAAGCCGGGCCACTGTCCCAGGATGCGACCACCGCGCACCGCGCCGCCCAGAGCAAAGGCCGCACTGGCCGTACCGTGATCCGTACCTCCGGTACCGTTCACCGCCACGGTGCGACCAAATTCCGTCATAACCACCACAGTGGTGTCTTTCCAGGCGGCGCCCAACTCTGCTTGCAGGGCCGCCAGACCGGTATCCAGCGCTCGCAGCTGATTGGCTAGACGGCCGGCATCTGCTCCCTGATTGGCATGGGTGTCCCAGCCGCCCACCTCGAGCGTTGCTACACGCGGACCGGTGCGCTCAGAAAGTAACTTGCCAGCAGCGCGCGTCATCTCCTGGAA
>JAYQPQ010000044.1:0-15635 GCA_038145405.1 Porticoccaceae bacterium
GTCTACGTGTCCAATCGTGCCCACATTCACATGCGGCTTACTGCGCTCAAACTTCTCTTTTGACATTGTCTAGCCTCGTACTCGCTATTCGTTATTTGGTTTTGGCCTTGATTGCTTCGGCGATGTTATTCGGCGCCTCAGAATACTTGCTGAATTCCATGGTGTAGGTAGCGCGACCCTGAGTAGCTGAACGCAGGTCGGTCGCATAACCGAACATTTCAGCCAGCGGCACCTCGGCATTTACCACCTTGCCTGAAGGGTTCTCGTCCATGCCCAGGATGAGTCCGCGACGACGGTTGAGGTCGCCGACCACGTCACCCATATTTTCTTCGGGCGTAACGACTTCCACTTTCATAATGGGTTCCAGCAGCACGGCACCACCCTTATGGGCCAGCTCTTTGGTAGCCATGGATGCCGCGATCTTGAACGCCATTTCGTTGGAGTCGACGTCGTGATAAGAACCGTCGAAGATGGTGGCTTTAAGGCCCAGCAGCGGGTAGCCAGCCAAAATACCGTTCTTCATTTGCTCTTCGATACCCTTCTGAATTGCAGGAACGTATTCCTTGGGTACCACACCGCCGACGATTCCGTTGACAAACTCGAGCTTGTCGGAGGACAAATCCTCGGCCGGCTCAAACTTGACCCAGACGTGGCCGTACTGACCTCTACCACCGGACTGGCGCACAAACTTGCCTTCGATTTCACAGGTATTGCGAATGCGTTCGCGATAAGCGACCTGCGGCTTGCCGATATTGGCCTCGACGCTGAATTCACGGCGCATGCGGTCGACAATGATGTCGAGGTGCAGCTCGCCCATGCCGGAGATGATGGTCTGGCCGGTTTCTTCGTCGGTGTGTACTCGGAACGACGGGTCTTCCTGGGCCAGCTTGCCCAGGGCAATACCCATTTTCTCCTGGTCGGCCTTGGACTTGGGTTCCACGGCAACGGAAATTACCGGATCTGGGAATTCCATGCGCTCCAGAACGATCGGGGCGTTTTCGGCACAGAGGGTGTCGCCCGTGGTGGTGTCCTTCAGACCCACAGCAGCGGCGATATCACCAGCCAGCACTTCCTTGATTTCTTGACGGTGGTTGGCGTGCATCTGCACCATACGACCAACGCGTTCGCGCTTGCCTTTTACCGTATTAAGCACGGCCGTTCCGCTTTCCAGCTTGCCGGAATAAACGCGGAAGAAGGTCAGGGTACCGACGAAGGGGTCGGTAGCAATTTTAAAGGCCAGGGCAGCGAACGGCTCGTTGTCGTCGGCATGCCGCTGGGCAATTGTCTCGCCGTCATCCAGTGTGCCCTGGATAGCTTTTACTTCGGTCGGGGCAGGCAGGTATTCAATAACGCCATCCAGCACGGCCTGTACGCCTTTGTTTTTGAAGGCGGAACCGCCGAAGACCGGAATAATCTCGTTGCCTACTGTGCGCAGGCGAATGCCCTTCTTGATTTCTTCTTCGCTCAGGTCGCCGCCTTCCAGATATTTGTTCATCAGCTCGTCGTTGGCTTCAGCGGCCGCCTCAACCATGTGCTCGCGCATTCTTTCGCACTGGGCAAGCATGTCTGCCGGGATATCCTGATATTCGAAAGTCATGCCCTGGTCGGCTTCGTTCCATATGATGGCTTTCATCTTGACCAGATCCACCACGCCCCTGAATTCATCCTCGGCGCCGATGGTCATCTGCATGGGAACCGGATAGGCACCCAGACGCTGCTTGAGCTGCTTGATCACCTTTTCAAAATCGGCACCGGCACGGTCCATCTTGTTTACAAACACGATGCGGGGAACTTCGTATTTATTGGCCTGACGCCATACGGTTTCGGTTTGCGGCTGCACGCCTGATGAACCACAGAGCACTACCACGGCACCGTCCAGTACGCGCAGGGACCGCTCTACCTCAATGGTGAAGTCCACGTGTCCAGGGGTGTCGATAATATTGATGCGATGCTCGGAAAACTGCTTCTGCATGCCGCTCCAAAAACAGGTAGTGGCAGCCGAGGTTATGGTGATGCCGCGCTCCTGCTCCTGCTCCATCCAGTCCATGGTGGCGGCTCCATCGTGAACTTCACCGATCTTGTGCGACAGGCCAGTGTAGAAAAGAACGCGCTCGGTAGTCGTTGTCTTGCCGGCATCCACGTGTGCCGTGATACCGATGTTGCGATACCTTGCGATAGGAGTCTTGCGTGCCACTTGTAAATCCCCGATTAGTTTCTGAAAAAAGCAAAAGGCAGCCCTATGAGCCGCCTGTGCCGGACCAACAGTCCTGATAAATCCGTTAGAAACGGAAGTGAGAGAAGGCCTTGTTGGCTTCTGCCATGCGGTGAACGTCTTCTCGCTTCTTCACCGCGTTGCCGCGATTCTCGGCGGCGTCCAGCATTTCACCAGCCAGTCGCTGGGGCATGGACTTCTCGCTGCGTCCGCGGGCATATTCCACCAGCCAGCGCATGGCCAGTGCGGTGCGACGCGAGGGACGCACTTCAACCGGCACCTGGTAGGTCGCACCACCCACACGGCGGGATTTCACCTCAACCTGAGGAGCGATGTTTTCAAGTGCATGTTCAAAGGTTTCGAGCGGATCCTTTTTCAGGCGCTCTTCGACGATCTGCAGGGCGCCATAGACGATGCGCTCTGCGGTGGCTTTTTTGCCACTGATCATGACATGGTTAATAAACTTCGCCAGGGTGGTATCACCGAATTTGGGATCCGGCAAAATCTCACGCTTGGCGGCGACGCGACGTCTTGGCATGGTAGCTCCTCTTCAGGGTTATCCGGGACGCAGCCCGGCCTTACTGGGTTAAAAAGAAATTATTTGGGCCGCTTGGCTCCGTACTTGGAGCGGCGCTGACGACGGGCATTTACGCCCGAACAGTCGAGGGTTCCGCGTACGGTGTGATAGCGCACACCGGGCAGGTCCTTAACCCGGCCACCGCGAATCAGGATCACACTGTGCTCCTGCAGATTGTGGCCTTCACCACCGATGTAGGAAGTCACCTCGTAGCCATTGGTCAGGCGTACGCGGCATACCTTACGCAGTGCCGAGTTCGGCTTTTTCGGCGTGGTGGTGTAAACGCGGGTGCAAACGCCGCGCTTTTGCGGGCTGGATTGCAACGCGGGCACGTCGCTCTTGGCTACTTTGCGCCTGCGCGGCTTGCGCACCAGCTGGTTAATGGTTGCCATTCAGTTCTCCATCGCAGCGCTCGTTGACGCCGCCATTAATCTCTGTGTTTCAGGGCTGGCCGTGGCAGGACTAGCCCAATTTCAGGAGCGCGCATTCTAATGAGGGGCCTTGGTAGCGTCAAGCCGAACAGGACTCCCCAAATGAGCGTTATTCCTCGTTGGTACGTTCAGCCTGATCGGTATCGTCGACCACCTCGAAAGCCTCTTCCAGGTCGCTCATCGAGCTGCGTGCGCTAAGCGCCTCAGCTAACTGAGCTTCCAGGGCCGCTCCGGTCATACCGAAATCGTATTCGGAATCGCGGTGGCGACGGCGGTTTTCGTGGTGTGCCAGACCCGTACCGGCAGGAATCAGACGACCCACCACCACGTTTTCCTTCAGACCGCGCAGTACGTCGATCTTGCCGGTAACCGACGCCTCGGTAAGCACGCGGGTGGTTTCCTGGAAGGAGGCAGCGGAAATAAAGGATTCCGTTGCCAGCGAGGCCTTGGTAATACCGAGCAGCAAGCGCTCAAATTTGGCCGCGCTCTTGCCGTCTTTTTCCAGGCTGGCATTGGCTTCCTTGACCATGTGGTATTCGACCTGCTCGCCGCGCACGAAGGTCGAATCGCCCATATCGACAATTTCCACTTTGCGCAGCATCTGGCGAATGATCACCTCGATGTGCTTATCGTTGATCTTCACACCCTGCAGGCGATATACCTCCTGGATCTCGTTGGTGATATAGCGCGACAGTTCCTCGATGCCTTTAAGGCGCAGAATGTCATGCTGGCTCGGCGGTCCATCACAGATCACCTCGCCCTTCTCGACCGTCTCACCCTCGAACACCTGAATCTGACGCCACTTGGGAATCAAAATTTCCCAATGTTCAGAGCCATCTTCCAGCGGCTTGCCATCGGTGGGGAAAATCTGCAGGCGACGCTTGCCCTTGGTTTCTTTGCCGAAAGCTACGACGCCGGAGACCTCAGCCAGAATCGAGTGATCCTTGGGCTTGCGCGCTTCAAAGAGGTCGGCAACGCGCGGCAGACCACCGGTAATGTCACGCGTTTTGGAGCCTTCCTGCGGAATACGCGCAATGATATCGCCCACGCCAATGTGATCGCCGTCGGCGAGGGTCACGATGGCGCCGGTTGGCAGCAGGTAATGAGCAGGCGCCTTAGAATTCGGCAGTGCCAGTTCCTTGCCACGACCGTCGACCAGGGTAACGGTCGGACGCAGATCCTTACCAGCTCCCGGACGCTCGTTGGGGTCGATGACCGAGTAGCTACTCAGGCCGGTCAATTCGTCTGTCTGACGTTTTACCGACAGGTTTTCTTCCATGCTACTGAAGCGAATTTTACCCGCCACTTCGGCAATGATGGGGTGAGTGTGCGGATCCCAGTTGGCAACAATGGTGCCGCCCTCGACCTGGGTACCACTCTTCACCTTGATGGTGGCACCGTAGGGCAGTTTGTAGCGCTCACGCTCGCGGCCCGTCTCCACTTCGGCAACGATCAGCTCACCAGAACGGGAGGTCGTTACCAGTTCACCATTTTCGCGCTCAACCACCTTAACGTTGTGCAGACGCACCACACCGGCACGCTTGACCTGGATGCTGTCGGCAGCAGAGGCACGGCTGGCGGCACCACCAATGTGGAAGGTGCGCATGGTCAGCTGGGTACCGGGCTCACCGATGGACTGGGCGGCAATAACGCCGACCGCTTCACCGACGTTGACCTTGTGTCCGCGCGCCAGATCGCGACCGTAGCACTCGCCACAGATACCGTGCACGTTTTCACAGGTGATGGGCGAGCGGACCACAACTTCGTCGATGGCCAGCTGCTCGATCTTGGCGACCCAGAGCTCGTCGATCATGGTGCCGGCAGGGACCACTACTTCGCCATCGCGCTCGACGTCGCGAGCGACGACGCGTCCAAGAATCCGATCACCCAGGGATTCGATGATGTCGCCACCTTCGATTACCGGGTTCATGATCAGACCTTCGGTGGTACCGCAATCGGTTTCCGTAATCACCACGTCCTGCGCCACGTCGACCAGGCGACGAGTCAAGTAACCAGAGTTCGCCGTTTTCAGGGCGGTGTCGGCCAGACCCTTACGGGCACCGTGAGTGGAAATAAAGTACTGCAGTACGTTCAGACCTTCGCGGAAGTTGGCGATGATCGGCGTTTCGATAATGGAGCCATCGGGACGCGCCATCAGTCCGCGCATACCGGCTAGCTGTCGAATCTGGGCCGGCGAACCGCGGGCACCGGAATCGGCCATCATGTAGACCGAGTTGAAGGAGGCCTGTTCGACTTCCTTGCCCTCGCCGTCGGTGACTTTCTCCTTGGAGATGCCAGCCATCATCGACTTGGCTACGCGGTCGTTAGCGCGCGACCAGATGTCGATCACCTTGTTGTATTTCTCACCCTGAGTCACCAGACCGGAAGCGAACTGCTGTTCGATTTCCATGACCTCGGCTTCGGCCTGGTCGATGATTTCCTGCTTCTCGGCGGGGATAACAAAGTCGTTAACGCCGATCGATGAACCGGAAACGGTGGAGTAGGCAAAGCCCATATACATCAGCTGGTCGGCGAAAATCACCGTGGCCTTGAGGCCGACGTTACGGTAGCAAATGTCGATCAGGCGTGAGATGGCCTTCTTGGTGAGCGGCTGGTTGACCATGTCAAAGCCCATACCGCGCGGAATAATATTCCACACTAGGACGCGACCGACGGTGGTGTCGACCAGGCGACGAACTTCGACTTCCTCGCCATTTTCAACGGTCACATCACGGATGCGCACTTTGACGCGCGCATGCAGATCGGCTTGCTTGGTAGCGAAAGCCCGGGACACTTCGGCCTCGTCGGCAAAGCGCATGCCCTCGCCCTTGGCATTGATGCGTTCGCGGGTCATGTAATACAGACCCAGCACCACGTCCTGGGACGGCACGATAATGGGGTCGCCGTTGGCCGGCGACAGGATGTTGTTGGTAGACATCATCAGCGCGCGTGCTTCCAGCTGGGCTTCCAGCGTCAGCGGCACGTGAACGGCCATCTGGTCGCCGTCAAAGTCGGCGTTGAAAGCCGAACAGACCAGCGGATGCAACTGAATTGCCTTACCTTCAATCAGGATGGGCTCAAAGGCCTGAATACCCAGACGGTGCAGGGTTGGCGCACGGTTCAGCAATACCGGGTGTTCGCGGATGACCTCGGCCAGGATGTCCCATACCAGGGGCTCCTCGCGCTCGACCATCTTCTTGGCCGCCTTGATGGTGGTGGCCAGCCCGCGCAGTTCCAACTTGCTGAAAATAAAGGGTTTGAACAGTTCCAGCGCCATTTTCTTGGGCAGACCGCACTGGTGCAGACGCAGGGTCGGTCCCACCACGATCACGGAACGACCGGAGTAGTCGACGCGCTTGCCCAGCAGGTTCTGACGGAAGCGGCCCTGCTTGCCCTTGATCATATCGGCCAGGGACTTCAGCGGGCGCTTGTTGGAACCCGTGATCGCACGGCCTCGACGACCGTTATCCAGCAGTGCGTCTACAGCCTCCTGCAGCATGCGTTTTTCGTTGCGCACGATAATATCGGGGGCGCTGAGCTCCAGCAGACGCTGCAGACGGTTGTTGCGGTTGATCACTCGGCGATAGAGATCGTTCAGGTCGGAAGTGGCGAAGCGGCCGCCATCCAGAGGAACCAGCGGACGCAGGTCCGGCGGGAGCACTGGCAGCACTTCCATCACCATCCACTGCGGCTTGTTGCCAGAATTGTGGAAGGCCTCGAGCAGCTTCAGACGCTTGGACAGCTTCTTGATTTTGGTCTCGGAATTGGTCGCCGGGATCTGCTCGCGCAGTTCAGCAATCTCCGTCTCCAGATCGATGTCGGCGAGCAAGGCCTGAATGGCCTCGGCGCCCATCTTGGCTTCGAACTCGTCGCCGTATTGCTCCATGGACTCGAAGTACTGCTCGTCGGTCAGCAGTTGTCCGCGCTCCAGATCCGTCATGCCGGGATCGGTGACGATGTAGGATTCGAAATAGAGCACGCGCTCGATTTCACGCAGCGTCATATCCAGGATCAGGCCGATGCGCGATGGAAGGGACTTGAGGAACCAGATGTGGGCGCAAGGGGTAGCCAGCTCAATGTGGCCCATGCGCTCGCGGCGCACCTTGGTCACGGTCACTTCTACACCGCACTTTTCGCACACGATACCACGGTGCTTCATGCGGCGATATTTGCCACACAGGCACTCGTAATCCTTGGTCGGTCCGAAAATCTTCGCGCAGAAGAGACCATCACGCTCCGGCTTGAAAGTCCGGTAATTGATGGTTTCCGGCTTCTTGACTTCGCCGTAGGACCAGGAACGGATCATATCCGGCGAAGCAAGGCTGATGCGGATGGCATCAAACTCGTCCACCTGCGTCTGCGTTTTCAACATTTTCAGTAGGTCTTTCAAGGCCCTTCCTCCAGTTACTAAGCTCTATTGCAATGGGTCAGCGCAAATAGAGCTGATCAATCTTCTTCCAGTTCGATGTTGATACCGAGCGAACGGATTTCGCGCACCAGCACATTGAAGGACTCCGGCATGCCAGGTTCCATATGGTGGTCGCCATCCACGATGTTCTTGTACATCTTGGTCCTGCCGGCGACGTCATCGGATTTAACCGTGAGCATTTCCTGCAGGGTGTATGCGGCTCCATAGGCTTCCAGGGCCCAGACCTCCATCTCACCGAAGCGCTGGCCACCAAACTGAGCCTTACCACCCAGCGGCTGCTGGGTGACCAGGCTGTAGGAGCCGGTGGAACGCGCGTGCATCTTGTCGTCAACCAGGTGGTTGAGTTTCAGCATGTACATGTAGCCCACGGTGACTTCGCGGTCGAAGGTATCGCCAGTACGGCCATCGTAGAGTTTCATCTGGCCGCTGGTCGGCAGTCCGGCCAGCTCGAGCAGTGCCTTGATCTCGGATTCGTCGGCACCATCGAAAACCGGGGTCGCCATGGGCACGCCCTTGCGCAGATTATCTGCCAGCGCCAACACCTCGGCGTCGCTGAAGCTCTTCAGCGAGACGGTTTCCAGGCTGCTACCGATGTTGTAGATCTCTTCCAGGTACTTGCGCAGCTCGGACACCTTACGCTGCTCGTCCAGCATGCGGTTGATCTGCTCGCCCAGCCCCTTGGCCGCGAGGCCGAGGTGGGTTTCCAGAATCTGGCCGACGTTCATACGCGACGGCACACCCAGCGGGTTGAGTACGATATCGACGGGCACACCGTGTTCGTCATAAGGCATATCTTCCACCGGCTTGATGACGGAAATTACGCCCTTGTTTCCGTGGCGGCCGGCCATTTTGTCGCCCGCCTGGATGCGACGCTTTATCGCCAGGTAGACCTTGACGATCTTGAGCACGCCGGGAGCGAGGTCATCGCCGGATTCGAGCTTCTTCTTCTTGTTTTCGAAGCGCTCTTCGAGTTCCGTCTTGCGCTCTTCCAGATAAGCCAGGGCGCGGTCGATGACGTCATTCAACTCGGCGTCCTGCATACGAGTCTTGCCCCAATCCTCGACGCTGTAATCGCCAGCCTTTTCGAGTTTCAGCACTTCGCCTTTTTTCAGGCCAGGGGCCTTGGTAACCGACTTGTTCACCAGCAGCGTGCAGAGACGCTCCTTGGTTGCCGCTTCAAAAATCTGCTCCTCGGCACGCAGGTCCTTGCGAACCTTTTCGAGTTCGGCACGCTCAATTGACCGGGCGCGCTCGTCCTTGGGCAGTCCGTCGCGGGTAAAGACCTGGACATCAATAATGGTGCCCTTGGTGCCGCCTGGTACGCGCAGGGAAGTGTCCTTCACGTCGGAAGCTTTCTCGCCGAAGATGGCGCGCAGCAGCTTTTCTTCCGGGGTCAGCTGGGTTTCACCTTTGGGCGTGACCTTGCCAACCAGGATATCGCCAGCTTTAACTTCGGCGCCGACATAGACGATACCGGACTGGTCGAGCTTGTTCAGTGCCGCTTCGCCGACGTTGGGGATATCCGCAGTGATTTCCTCCGGTCCCAGCTTGGTGTCGCGCGCGACGCAGGTCAGCTCCTGAATATGGATGCTGGTAAAGCGGTCTTCTTCGACGACGCGCTCGCTGACGAGGATGGAGTCCTCAAAGTTGTAACCATTCCAGGGCATGAACGCGATGCGCATGTTCTGGCCGAGCGCCAGCTCACCCAGGTCGATGGACGGTCCGTCGGCAACGATATCGCCGCGGCTAAGCTTGTCGCCAACCTTGACTATAGGTCGCTGGTTGATACAGGTGTTCTGGTTGGAACGCGTGTATTTGATCAGGTTGTAGATATCTATGCCGGCCTCACCGGGCTCCAGCTCGTTATCATTGACGCGCACTACGATGCGCGCAGCATCAACGCTGTCTACCACGCCACCACGACGTGCCAGCACGCAAACGCCCGAGTCACTGGCTACGGAGCGCTCCATGCCGGTACCGACCAGCGGCTTTTCAGCACGCAGCGAGGGCACTGCCTGACGCTGCATGTTGGAGCCCATCAGTGCGCGGTTGGCGTCGTCGTGCTCGAGGAAGGGAATCAGGGCCGCAGCGACCGACACAACCTGGCGCGGAGACACGTCCATATACTGAACTTCTTCCGGCGGCTTCACGGTAAATTCGTTCTGGTAACGCACGGTGACCAGCTCTTCCACCAGTTGGCCCTTGTCGTTGACTTCGGCTGATGCCTGTGCGATGACGAACTGAGCCTCGTTAATGGCCGACAGAAATTCGATATCGTTGGTGACCTTGCCAGCCACCACGCGACGGTAGGGAGCCTCCAGGAAGCCGTACTTGTTGGTACGGGAGAAGGTCGCCAGAGAGTTGATTAGGCCGATGTTCGGACCTTCCGGGGTCTCGATCGGACAGACGCGGCCGTAATGGGTCGGGTGCACGTCGCGCACCTCGAAGCCAGCGCGCTCACGAGTCAGACCGCCGGGGCCAAGAGCCGATACGCGGCGCTTGTGGGTCACTTCGGACAGCGGGTTGTTCTGGTCCATAAACTGGGACAGCTGGCTGGAGCCAAAGAACTCCTTGACCGCGGCAGCTACCGGCTTGGCATTGATCAGATCCTGCGGCATCAGGCCTTCGCTCTCGGCAACAGAGAGACGCTCGCGCACGGCGCGCTCGACGCGCACCAGGCCGACGCGGAACTGGTTTTCGGCCATTTCACCGACCGAGCGAACGCGGCGGTTGCCGAGGTGATCGATGTCATCGACAACGCCCTTGCCGTTGCGGATATCGACCAGGGTCTTGAGCACATCAATAATGTCCGAGCTCAGACCAGCAAAGGCTTCGCGGGCCTCGCCGTGGTTCTTCAGTTTGGTCACGCCAATGCGCGCCAGCGCTGCCTGGATTTCGGACGGCAGATTGGCGATGTCAAAGGCGGCTTCGGGTTTGCGGTCGACGAATTTGCCGGCATAGTAGCGGCCATCCACCAGCACGCCTGCACCCTCGTCGGCTTCATAGCCCAGACGACGGTTGAACTTCATGCGGCCCACAGCAGACAGGTCGTAGCGATCCAGGCTGAAAAACAGATTGTGGAACAGACCTTCGGCAGATTCCTTGGTCGGCGGCTCGCCGGGGCGCATCATGCGGTAAATCTCGACCAGGGCTTCCAGTTGCGTGCGGGTCGGATCGTTGCGCAGGGTGTCGGAAATAAAGGGTCCGCAGTCTAGGTCATTGGTGTAGAGCACTTCGATCTCTTCAACGCCGGCCTTGAGCAGCTTATTGACCGTGTCGGCGGTCAACTCGGTATTACATTCGAACAGCAGCTCGCCGGTTTCCTCGTTAACGATATCGCGGGCCAGGGATTTGCCATAGAGGTACTCGACCGGCACTTCCAGCTGGTTAATGCCTGCCTTCTCCAGTTGCTTGATGTGGCGGGCGGTAATTCGGCGCCCCTGCTCAACAACAACTTCGCCTTTTTTGTCCTTGATATCGAACTGGGCAATCTCACCACGCAGACGCGAGGGCACCAGCTCCAACAGGCAGGTTTCCTCGCCGAGCTGGAATTTGCTGTTATCGAAAAAAATCTGCAGCATCTCCTCGGAGCTGTAGCCCAGCGCGCGCAGCAGAATGGTTGCGTGCAGCTTGCGGCGGCGATCGATACGCACGAACAGCTGGTCTTTCGGATCAAACTCGAAATCCAGCCAGGAGCCGCGGTAAGGGATGATGCGAGCGGAATAAAGCAGCTTGCCTGAGGAGTGCGTTTTACCCTTGTCGTGGTCAAAGAACACACCGGGAGAACGGTGCAGCTGGGAAACAATAACCCGCTCGGTACCGTTAATAATAAAGGTGCCATTCTCGGTCATCACCGGAATCTCACCCATGTAGACTTCCTGCTCCTTGATTTCTTTGATGGTCTTGTTCGCGTTTTCGCGATCGTAGATCACCAGCTTGACGCGCACGCGCAAGGGAACATGGTAGGTGACGCCGCGCAGAATACATTCGCTGACATCGAAATCGGCTTTGCCGAGACGATAGTCGACGTACTCCAGCGCCGCGTTACCGGAATTGGAAACGATGGGGAAAATGGATTTGAAAGCAGCGTGCAGACCCACATCCAGACGCTTCTCAGGCTCCAGGTCGGCCTGAGTGAATTCACGATAGGAATCCAATTGAATCGCGAGCAGGTAGGGCTGCTCCATCACTTCGGCCAGTTTGCCGAAATTCTTGCGGATTCGTTGTTTCTCGGTATAAGAGTAGGCCATGAGTATCGCTTCCCCAGCTTTCACATCAGAGGCTGCCGTTCTGCGTTTCCGGCTTGCAGCCACAGCACCGGAAACGCGCCCTTTTTTGGTGGGCGCTACCAAGCAAGAAAGGCCGGCGGACAATTTGTCCGCCAGCCTACTACTTGCTAAGCAAGTCGAGATACAAAGGTCGAGTTACTTCAGCTCGACAGTTGCACCAGCTTCTTCAAGCTCCTTCTTGGCGGCCTCGGCCTCAGCCTTGGAAGCGCCTTCCTTAACGGTTGAAGGTGCGCCGTCAACCAGATCCTTGGCTTCTTTCAGGCCCAGGCCGGTGATGGAGCGAACTGCTTTAATGACGTTAACTTTCTTGTCGCCAGCGGCGGTCAGAATGATGTTGAACTCGGTCTGCTCTTCAGCAGCCGGAGCGGCAGCAGCAGCTGCGGGAGCAGCGGCAACCGCAACAGCGGCCTGAGCGGAAACACCGAATTTTTCTTCCATAGCTGACACCAGCTCAACTACGTCCATTACGGACATCTGAGCAATGGCTTCGAGAATGTCTTCTTTGGAAAGTGCCATGATTTAATCTCCAGTAAATTGTTTCAGATTGTCTTGTCAGGCAGCTTTTTGCTGTCTGACCTGATCGGTTACACGCACGATACGCGACGGAATGTCGTTGAAAGTGCGCGTCAGCTTGGTCACCGGTGCCAGCATGACATTCGCCAGCATGGAGAGCGCCTGCTCCCGAGTGGGCAAGTTGGCCAGTACATCGATCTGACTCTTGTCCAGCAGTTGACCGCTAACGGATAGCGCCTTGATCTCGAACTTTTCGTTGGTCTTGGCAAATTCCTTGAACAGCCTTGCAGCTGCGCCCGGATCGGCCATGGAAAAACCAAAGATCGAAGGACCTACCAGAACCTCGTCAAGGCAAGCGAAATCAGTGCCCTTGAATGCACGACGGGCAAGAGTGTTCTTGACCACGCGCAGGACGATCTGATTATCGCGAGCCTGCTTGCGCAGAACTGTCAGGGCGGAGACGTTGACGCCACGGGCGTCGGCCACCACCAGAGACAGTGCACCGGCTGCAGTTTCGCTGACATCAGCGACAATCGCTTTCTTGTCTTCTAGTCCAAGTGCCACGAGTGATACTCCTGGTTTGGTTTCACTTAAGACTCGCAGATCGCTCTGTGAGCCCACCCAAGGTGAGTAAAACCAGCAAACTTCGCTGGGGTCTTCACCATCTGCGCAGGACCCGGCAAACCGGAATTAAGCTGGTGGAATTCCAGCTCCTGCGGTCTTTGACGGCCCGCTTACGCGAACCCCAAAGTTCTGCGCCTCCCGTCGTCATCAGGACGAGAGGCGAAATGCATCAGCCTTCCAGTGCGGAGGCGTCGATCTGAATACCCGGGCCCATGGTTGTGGACAAGGTAATCTTCTGGACGTACACGCCCTTGGCAGCTGCCGGCTTGAGCTTTTTCACGTCGGCCAGCAGTGCTTCCAGATTCTGCTTGAGCGCATTGGACTCAAAGCTGATCTTGCCGATTCCGCCATGGATAATGCCGTTCTTGTCGGTACGGAAACGCACCTGACCGGCTTTGGCGTTCTTTACTGCCGTGACCGGGTCCGGCGTTACCGTTCCGGTTTTCGGGTTCGGCATCAGGCCACGCGGGCCAAGCACTTGACCCAGGGCGCCAACAACGCGCATGGCATCCGGCGTGGCAATGACCACACCAAAATCCAGGTCGCCGCCTTTCATTTTTTCGGCCAGATCTTCCATGCCAACCACGTCAGCGCCAGCGGCCTTGGCTTTCTCAGCAGCGTCGCCCTGAGCAAATACCGCCACGCGAACTGTTTTTCCGGTGCCGTTCGGCAGGGTGGTGGCGCCACGCACAACCTGGTCGGATTTTTTCGGATCCACACCCAGGTTAATGGCTGCGTCAACGGTCTCGCTGAACTTGGTGGAGGCGAACTCTTTCAACAGCGCTACGGCGGCATCGAAGTCATAGACGCGGCCAGCTACCACTTTTTCACGAATCGCTTTTTGTCGTTTGCTCAACTTGGCCATCTCACACGCCCTCCACTTCAAGACCCATGCTGCGGGCAGTTCCCGCGATGGTACGCACGGCCGCGTCCAGGTCAGCCGCGGTCAGATCGGGCTCCTTGGTTTTGGCAATTTCTTCAAGTTGGCTGCGATTAACCTTGCCGACTTTCTCGGTATTGGGTCGGCCGCTGCCGGATTTCAGGCCCGCCGCTTTCTTCAGCAGAACGGAAGCGGGCGGGGTTTTCATGACGAAGGTAAAACTACGATCGCCATAAACGGTAATTACGACAGGAATCGGCAAGCCGGGTTCCATGCCCTGGGTCTGGGCATTGAATGCTTTACAGAATTCCATGATGTTAACGCCGTGCTGGCCCAGTGCCGGACCGACCGGCGGACTAGGGTTCGCCTGGGCGGCTGCTACTTGCAGCTTGATGTAGGCTTCAATTTTCTTTGCCATTGCTCTCTCCCGTGTGGGTAGTTAACGCCTCCAGGACTCGCGCCCCTTCTCAGGCTCCCCGCCTCCAGCCCAATGCCGGAGGCATGATAGATTTCCTCAGGTCTTCTCAACCTGATTGAAATCGAGGTCCACCGGCGTGGAACGACCAAAAATGGTCACCGCCACACGCAGCCGGTTTTTCTCGTAATTCACGCTCTCAACGACGCCGTTGAAATCATTGAACGGCCCGTCGACAACGCGCACCATCTCGCCCGGTTCAAACACGGTCTTAGGTCGCGGCGCATCGCCGGACTGCTGCACACGCTGCAGAATCAGCTCTGCTTCTTTATCCGTAATCGGCGCCGGCTTATCCGCCTTGCCGCCGATAAAGCCCATGACACGCGGCGTTTCTTTAACCAGGTGCCAGGTATCGTCGTCGAGCTCCATCTGCAGCAGGACATAGCCCGGGAAGAACTTGCGCTCACTGCGGCGCTTCTGGCCGCCCTTCATTTCGACAACCTCTTCGGTAGGCACGAGAATTTCACCGAATTTTTCCTGCATACCGTGCAGCTCGATGGCCTCCTTAAGTGAGGAGACAACTTTTTTCTCGAAGCCCGAAAAGGCGTGAACCACGTACCAGCGCATATCCGTTCCTAATTACCCTAGCAGCCGGGAAGCCAACCAACCGAAGAAGGCATCCAGTCCCCACAAAATCAGGGCCATGACAAAAATCACTACGACAACCATCAGGGTGGCACGGTTGCGCTCCTGGCGGGTCGGCCAGACAACGCGCCGCACCTCGGCGCGGGATCCCTTGGCCAGAAACCAGAATTCGCGCCCCTGCTCGGTCTGTACGGCAATGGCGCCGGCGATAATCGCCAGTACCAACCCGCCGAGCACACGGTAAAACAACGATTCTGCCGCATAGATGGAGTTAAGCACGGCCACGGCGGCGATAATGAGCACAACCAAGGTCCACTTGAGCCAGTCAAGTGAGGTTTTGCCCGAAGGTAGCTGCTGCTGAGAACTCATATTTTTTCAAGCTATCCTGTTTAGTGGCAGGCCAGGAGGGACTCGAACCCCCAACCCCCGGTTTTGGAGACCGGTGCTCTACCAATTGAACTACTGGCCTATCGCGTAATCCCACCTTCCGAAAACGAACAAAGCCGGGATGCGTCAAGCATCCCGGCCAGCCGGGGTGGCGTTCTTATTCGATGACTTTGGCGACGACGCCGGCGCCGACGGTACGACCACCTTCGCGAATTGCAAAGCGTAGGCCTTCT
>JAYQPQ010000045.1:0-12777 GCA_038145405.1 Porticoccaceae bacterium
ACCAGGCGCAGCGCAATGTGCTGGTGCCGGTCAACCCGACCAACTACAGCCACCTGGTTGAAAAAGGCTTCACCGCCAAGCTTTGGCGCAGCGGCAAGCTGCGACCAGTGGCAGGCAGGCCATTCCTCAAGCCGGCGCTCGATGCCAACCGATCCCAGGTGGAAGACATCACCGCCAGAATTTTGAGTGAGGAACTGCAAAAGGCCCTGGCTAGAAAGGCGGCGATGGCATGAGCGTACTCGGCCAGGCAGTCCGGACTTATCTAGCTGCGCAGACAGGCTACAGCACCTACCTGCCGGGCGGCATCTCGCCCGACCAGACGGGGCAGGGCAACACCAGTCAGCCTTACGCTGTCTACCAATCGATGAGCCGGCAGAGGCAGCGCCTGACATCCGGCGCGGTGGCGGCCACGACCGAGCGGGTGCAGGTGACTGTGGTTGGTGAAACCCGCAGCAGCGCCCAGGCAAGCGCCAACTGGATCGCCTCGAAGATCACAGCATCACCTAGCCGGCAAACCGTCGGCAGCCTTTTTATTCATCACTGGCGCGTCGAGGATGAGGTGAGCGCCAACGAGGTCTATCAGGACGGATCGGACGAGAGCGCGCGCATAATCAGCGTTGAAATAGTCGGAACCTACACCGAATAAGGAGGCCAGCCATGGCTTATGTTCTTCCCAGCGGGACTACCGCCACGCTGACCGATGTCGGCGGTGCCAGCTCCATCACCTTGAATGTGACCAGCATCACCGGCGCAACCCGCTCGCAGGCAATGGCCGAGATCACCGGCCTTGGCGACAGCGTGCTCAAGCGCATTCCCGCGCGCATTGATCCAGGCACGGTCAGCTTCGAGTGCTACCTGGACGACACCGCAACCGCCACCAATCACCTGACCGTGATCAAGGCGCGCCAGACCAACAAAACGCAAACCGTTCTCAATCTGGACCTGCCGGGGAGCACCATCGACGATCTGCTGGATTACACCGGCTACATCATGGAAGTGACTGATCCGCAGATCGCCTTGGGTGACGATGTGCTGCGCTTCACTGTGACGATGCAGGTGAGCGCCTAACGGGGGTGAGCATGGGCCTGAGCAGGGACGAGATCCTCGGCAAGCGCCGGGGAAAGGTCGAGGAGATCAAGGTGCCGGAGTGGGGCGGCACCGTCTTCGTCCGCGAAATCACCGCCAGCGAGCGGGATGCTTTCGAGGCTGGAAGCTTGGACAAGAAAGGCGGCGCACGGATGGCCAACATCCGGGCCCGCCTGGCCGTCCTGACGCTGTCTGACTCCGAAGGCAAACGCCTCTTCACCGATGCGGACACGCACCAGCTTGGCGAGCTGCCGGCATCCGCCATGGATCGGATCTTTGAGGCATCCATGCGGCTCAATCGTCTGACCAAGGACGATGTGGACGAGCTGGAAAAAAACTCCGAGGACCAGGCGGAAACACCCGCCGCCTGATGTTCGCCTTGGCCGGCCATTTAGGCATGACCGTGGCCGAGTTGGGTGAGCGGATGAGCAGCTCCGAGCTCTCCGAATGGATCGCCATGCTGGGCATCGAGCCTTGGGGCCAGTACCGCCTGGACATCCTCAACGCCATCTCTGCCTACGCCAGCGCCGCGCCGTGGTGCAAGAACACCAAGGTCGGCGACTGGCTTCCCAAGTTCAATCAGTCCTCCGAACCGGCAGACCGTGAGGCGCTGCTGGCATACTTGAAGGCCACAGGAGGCAGGGTGAATGGCCACAATCAGCCGGCTGGCGATCAACCTGGGATGGAACGGCAAGGAGGCTGAGTCCGGCCTTGCCCGTACAGCGCAGAAGACCAAGCAGGCGGCCACATCCGCTGACGAGGCAGGCAGCGCATTCGGCAGACTGGCCAAGGCGCTCAAGGGCGCCAACGATGTAAAGTCTGGCTTTGAGATGCTGCGCGGTGTGACGCAGTTTTTTATCGGCGCGCCAATCGCGGCAGTAGCCGAGATGATCAAGCTTGGCGGCGAGCTGGAAACAATGCAGACCCGCATGGGCCTGCTTGCTGGCGGCTTTGACGAAGGCGCCAAATCCTTGGAAAACCTGCGCCAGATCACCCGCGACATGGGCGTGCCGCTTTCAGATCTGGTCAGCGGCTTCCAGCAACTGACCACAGCCGGCGTCGACACAGGCAGCGCCGAGAAGCTGATGCGCACCTTTGCCAATGTGGCTCCGCTCCTTGGCCAAGGCGGCCTGAATCAGTTGGCTGGCGGCATCAGCCAAATGGTTAAGTCTGGCGTGGCTGAGGCGTCGGTGCTCCAGCAGATGCAGTCAAACGGCCTGAAGGTGTACGAGGCCTTGGCGCAGCGCTTGTCCAATGTGACCGGCCAGTTTCACAGCGTCGAAGATGCCATGCAAGCGGTTGAAAACCGCACAGTGCAGGCCAGCACCGCAGTTCTGGCCATGCAGGACGCAGTCAAAACGCCTGAAGCCATCGAGGCGGCCAAGAAGTTATTTGAAAGTTTTGAAGGCCAGTTTTCTCGGTTGCAGCAAGGTGTGATTGAGTTGTTTCGAGACATCGGTAAAGGCCTTATTGATGGCCTAAACCTTCCAGCATTCCTGGCATCTTTGCGCGGTGTAGTCGAGGCCATCGGTTTAATTGTCAAGCAAATCGTCGAGGGATTTGCACGCATAGGTGGTGATGGAAACAATCTAGAAGCAAACTTCAAGACAGCCCGTGACATGACGCTTGACCTGGCTGAAGCCTTGGTCAATGGCGCCTTGGACATGGTGAAAACTCTTAAAGAAGGCATGGCGCCTATTGTTAAGCTGTTTTCTCCTGGAGCAGGATCCATGGCATGGGCAATGTCCAAGCGCGATCTTGGCCTGATGTCGCGTGCTGAATTTAATGCTTTAAACGAACGGGCTACGGCTGCGGCAGCCTTTGGACAAGACAACACCGCCGGAATTCGGGAAGCCACCAAGGAATTCTTTGATTCAATTCGCAACCGCGCCAACAAAAACGATGTAGCTAGAGGTGGCAACGCTGAGGCATTTAATTTTAAAAATCCAAATTTGGATTTTATGCGCAATGTAAATGTGCCTCAGAAACAACTGGCTGCTACCCAAGACATGACAGTGCAGCGCCTGCAGGCAGGGTCTGCCGCGGCTGTGGAAGCCATGATCCGCAACCAGATGGGCGGCCAGACCGACAAGCAGGATCAAATGGTGGCCGAGCTCAAGGAGCAGACCCGCCAGGGTGCGGCTTTGGTCGCGGCCATGGCAGGGATGAAGCTGCCGGCCATCGCAGTTTTGCCAAACTAAGGGGAAGCCGTGGCCTACACCTATTTTGCCGAACTGGCGGAAGGACGAAGCGGCAGCGTTGATCAGCGCTACCAGCGCGCCTACAAGCGCGTGTTCCTGGTCCGCACCGATTCGGCTGGCTACGGTCCCTACTACGCCGGCAGCCATCCCAGCCTGCCGCTGGTCTGGTCAGTGCATCCTGAAGACGCGCTGGCCTACTGCGTCGGCTTTAGCGTTGATCAGGATCAAGGCGATCCGCTGCTCTGGCGAGTCACTGCCAACTATGCCTACAACGCCGACACAGCAGTCGGCGGTGGTGGTGGTGGTACGAGCGGCTCGACTGGTGCCACCGGTAACCCCGCCATCGACACGCAGCAGCAGGGTCAGGCGCCAGCCGATCGCGTGCAGTCGCCGCTTTCCAGGCCACGCGACTACCAGATCAGCACGGTGGCCTACCCGGAGGCGCTGCGAGGGGACGCCGCGGGAAATGCCATCCTCAACAGCGCCTACGATCCCTTTTTGCCACCCGCCGAAATACAGCGCTTTGGCGCTCAGATCACCATCGGCCTGAACAACGCCACACCACCTAGTGAGACATGGATGGGCTGCGTTGGCAAATTGAACGCCAGCACGCTGACGATCCTGCCGCCGGGTGCCACCATCTCGCTGGCCGCCAAAACTACCCGGCTTAATTCTTTGAATGCCCAAGCTGTTTACGAGAACGGCGTGGCCTACTGGCGCTGGACGCTCAACTTTGAGTTTCGGCCCAGCACCACCAGTTACGCCGGCGGCTGGGTACAGCTCGGCTCCAGTTGGCCGGTGCTCGGGTGGAAGCTGGTGCTCCTCGATGCCGGCAAGCGGCGATGGGACGGCACGCGCTGGACGCCGTTCACTGATCCGCCAGGGCAGCAGCCGGTGACGCAGCCTGTGCTCATGGATGGCAACACAAACCGACTCGCCGCCAACGCCAAGCCGTACTACAAGGCCTGGGATATCTACCCGACCGTGTCCTTCCCGAGCCCGCTCTGATGCCAGGCTATTCGCTGGAACTGGAGACCATCAAACGCCTGGGCCGGATGCTCAAGGCGTTTGAAGGCGGCGGCATGGCGCCAACGTTGCGGGAGCACCTGACCGAAAGTTATGAGGTGCAAGGGGTAGCGGTTCGCGTGGTGCAAGTCACCGGAGCCAAGCAGTCCGATGGCACCTACCCGGCCAAGTTGCTGGGCCGCAATTCAGAAGCCTATTCAGCAACATGGGCCGACTACGAGGTGGTCAGCGTCATTGAGCCAAACGGCGCCAGTCTGACCAACGGCAACAAATATGTGGCGCTGTGCGTCGGCTGGTACGAGGGCAGCGGCAGCGTCAGCGGTGGCAGCTCAGGCAGCGCCGCTGGCCTGTGGGTGGTGGCTGGAAGCGTTTCTGGTACAGGATCAACCCTGACCCAAAGTGTTGTGACAGATGTCACCTGTTCAGGCAGCACGCTGGTCGTGACCAAGAAGACGCTGACGATACCTGGCGGAACTGTTTCAAGTGGATCAGGTAGCGGGTCGCCTTAATGTCTGAAACAAGGTTTTTTTTCAGAAACTGTTCCTGTTGTTCCGGTAGCGGGAGTTCTGGAAGTGGCAGTGGCAGCACCGCATGCGAGTGTCTATTTTGGAATAACACACCGTGCGCAGGACAGTCATACGACACATGCGATTCAGTGCCACTAAAGGCAACGGTAACTTTTGATTATCAAAGTTGCAGCTCTTTTTATGGTGGAAGTTTTTGGAAATGCTCTGGCTCTGCTAGTGGCCTGCAGACTGGAGTAGTCGACGGTGACCAGCAGACTGGCAGCTCTGGCTCTTGCTTGCAAGAGTGTCCAGACTGCTGCGACCTTCTTCCCGACACGATGACATTCGATTTGACGTGCGTTGGCGATGCTTACGCATCCGAAAATCTGATTGATGCAAATCCTGAAGATCCAGGCTGGAGTTATGACGGCTCATGCCTTGGTTATAGGCCAGAAAAAAAGGCCTATTTGACTTTTCCAAGCTGCGCAATTTCTAACGGTCCAAACTGCATAGGCCTGCTAGTCGTTCCAGTAGATGGTTTTAGTTTGGTTTTTTATCTTTACTCGGATTACTGGACTGTTAATTCCTGCAATCCGATTGATATTCGCTGCTCAATCACTTGTGGAAATGCGGCAACATCTCCGGGCATGGACCTTATGCCTTGCTTTACTCAATGCCTTGGCGGAAATGTTTGTTGTGTGAGAGCTAACATAGTCATCACGGAAGCGCTGCCGTGATCAAACCCTGTCCAAACAATCCAAAGCACTGCGCCTGCCACATCTGCAAACTGTTCACGCACGACGAACGCTACCGCAAGCTGTGGGGCGGTGAAGGGCCAGTAGAGCCCCAGCCAGTCATTCCAGGCAAAACCTTTGCCAGCGCCGCCGACATGGCCAAGGAACGCGCGCGCCGTGGCCGCGCAAAATGCGAATACCTCGGCGACAAGCTGGAGGAAAAGTCATCCTGCCCGGTCGGATGCGGCGGGGGCACCGAGCTGCACGCCTGCGCCATCCACGGCACCTGCCGGCGCTTCGGCAACGACCAAACCGTGATGACATGCTGGCGCTGCCCGGAGTACCGCGCGCTCGATGAGCTGAGCACGCAGCAGTGGGTGGATCTGCTGACCAGCAACCGCCGCACGCTCGACGGGGCCGTCTACACACCCAACCAGACAGCCGCTGTGCACCGCATCATCGATGACCTGCGCAACTCGCTGATCGGCAACCAGCCAGACTTTGCTGTCGAGCGCGGCATCGTCACCAGCGGCGGTGGTCGTTACTGGCCGGGCACCTGGGTGATGGCCTCGATCTGCCGGGAGCTTGGCTGGAAGCATCCGATTCAGGCGTGGTATCTGGGCGCCAAAGAGCACGACGCCTTCTGGATCGATGAGCTGCGCAAGCTGGATGTGCTCTGTGTCGATGCGCACCAGGTGCGGGAGCTCAATCCCTACCGCATCCTGAACGGCTTCGAGGTCAAGCTGTACGCCGTCATGCACTCAGGCATCGAGCAACCGCTCTGGCTGGACTCCGACTGCTACCCGGCGAGAGATCCCAACCTGCTTTACCAGTGCGCCAGCTACCGCAACACGCACAGCGTGCACTACCCGGATCTGGCCAACGCCGAGCCGTGGACCAAATGGTCGCAGTGGGGCGTCGAGCGGGATGACTCGCCGCCCATCGAGACCGGCCAGTACCTTTACCACCTGGGCAAGGTCTGGGAAGAAGCCTCCATCGCCTTGGCGCTCAATGCAATGTCGGACCTGACCTACCATTGGGACTACGGCGACAAGGGACCGGCTCGGGTCGCCTGGGCGTGGACCAAACGCACCCGAACTATCTACGACCGGGTACCGTTGTGGAAAGGTCCGGCATTTGTTCACTCGGGCCCGGATGGCGCGCCGCTATTTGTCCATCGCTGCCGAGGCAAGGTGACCTACCAGGGCAACTCGTTCTACACGCCACAGCACGGCAACGGCATGCACACGCACGACAGCCTGCCGGCAGAGGCTTTGTACCAGCATTTCTTGGCCAAAGGCCGCCAACTTTCCGAGCTTCGTGACTCCTCCGCTTCAGAATGAAATAAAGAGGAGACACAGCATGGACTGGATCACAGCAGCGCGCGACCTAGGATTTCCAGTTGTCATCATTTGCGCAATGGCTTACGCCATCTGGCACGCCGGGAGCTGGATTGGAAAAGAGCTGCTGGTGCCACTAAGAAACAGGCACTTCGACTTTCTGACTTCGCTTGAACAAACCAACAAGACCATCGCTGAAAGCATCAAGGAAGTGCACACCCGCATCAATGAGATCGCCTGTCTGCGGAGAGAATAAATGATCTGGGCGCTATGTCTGCTGGCTGGCCAGGATCTCAAACTGCCAGCCGAGGTCCGGGGCGAGGTGGCCGCCTTTGTGACCGTGGTGGCAGAAACCACTGGAAAAACAGTCAAGTTCTACCCGCTCGATGGCGGCCTGTCGGTTTTCCCGGCGGCGCTGCTGGCCAATCCCAAGGCCACCGTGGTGGTCGCCGCCAAATCAGGCACCTACCGGCTGTTGGCCTACACGGCAGCCGGCGATGTGCCGAGTGATCCGCAGATCTGCCGGGTGGTCATCGGTAACGGCAAGCCGGATGATGTCAAACCGCCGCCACCTCCACCGCCGCCGCCTGATCAGGATCCGCTGCTGGAAAGCCTGATCGGCATCTACGGCGGCCTGCAGGAGCCGAACAAGCAGAAGCATGTGAAGGCCTTGGCCGACATCTACCGCCGGGCTGCCGCCACAGTGGACCAGTTCGCCGATCTTGGCACGCTCTACAACAGCATTCGGCGCACCGCTGGCGAGGTGGTGCCAGCCGATGCCATCCGGCCCATCCGCGAGCGCATCGCCGTCGAGACGATCCGGCAGCTCGGCGACCAGCCGCAGGCGCAACTGACGCCGGCGCTGAGCAGCAAGGCGGCCAGCTACTTTTCCCGGCTCGGGTTTGTGCTGGAGGAACTCGGCAAATGAGCGAGGAACTCACCGAGTACGCCACAGGCTGGGTCGATGACCAGGAGGCGGTCACCGAGGTGGTGCAGGGCCTGCCTTGGAGCAACTTTGGCGCAACCGACGCCGGCGCTGTCTCGTTCGACGAGATCCCGGACCATGTCTACGGCTGGCAGGACTACCAAGAGATTACGGGCCAGCCTTGGCCGATTTTCAACCAGGGCAGCTACGGCACCTGCGTGTCCTTTGGAACAGCGTCGGCCATGCTGTTCACCATGGTCGGCGAGATCAGGCGCGGCGACCGTGAGCAGGTGAAAGTGCCATCGATGGAGGTGGTCTACTCGGGCAGCCGCGTCGAGGTCGGTGGCGGTCGCATCCGTGGCGATGGCTCGGTAGGCGCCTGGGCGGCCAAATGGGTGAACCAGTGGGGCATCGTGCCGCAGGGAATCCATGGCCAGCATGACCTGACCAAATACGATGGCGCGCGGGCCCGCAAATGGGGCGCACCAGGTGCCGGCTGCCCCAACGATCTGGAGCCTGTGGCCAAGCAAAATCCCGTGGGTGCCGTCACGCTGGTGACCAGCTTTGAGGATGCGTGCATCGCACTTAGCCAGGGATTTGGCATCAATGTCTGCTCGAATCAAGGCTTCCGCATGAGCCGTGACAGCGATGGGTTCTGCACCGCTGCCGGGAGCTGGTCGCACAGCATGGCATTCATCGGCTATCGCAAGGGCAAACGACCCGGCCTGTTCGTTGTGAACAGTTGGGGCGGGAATTCCACCACAGGACCAGCGCCCGAAGTAGGGCCGGCCTCGGGCTGGTGGGTGGAAGCCAAGGTCGCCGACAACATGCTGCGGGCCCGCGACAGCTTCGCCTACAGCAAGTTCACCGGCTTTCCGAAGAACCAGTCGATCGACTGGATTGTTTAGGGCTTTTCTGGGGAGGATGTTTTTATGGATCCGCTAAGAGTGCCGACCGAGTTTCCCGTAGTGTCGATTCGCAATTTGCTCGACTTCACTCGCGGCAAGCATGCCTGGGATGTGGAGATCTTCGAGAGCGCGCTGACCGTGGTTGCCTACGGCTACGGCTTGGCAAGCCTGCCCAAGGCGGTTGGCGCTGCCTTGCCAGACCCGGCACCGCTGCAGACCGTTGTAGCCGAAGGGCTACAGGCCGCCCTCGATCAGCACGCAGACCCGGAAGTGAAAGGGATTGGTATCATCCCCTGGGCGATTATCATCGAGTTTACCATCAGCCAACTGCTCAAGCATCTGGCCAAATGATCTGGGACCGGCTGCTGCGTTCAGTCGGCGAATACTGGGGAGCGCCACGGTCCAGCCAGTGGCGCTCCGTTCGTTCCAGGCATCTGAAATCCAACCCGCACTGTTCAGCATGCGGCACCATGCGCGAGCTGGAGGTGCACCATATCGTGCCGTTCCATGTCGATTTGAGCCGGGAGCTTGACCCGGAAAACCTGCTGACGCTCTGCGACGGCTGCCACTTCTACCTCGGCCACCTGCGCGACTGGACCAGGTGGAATCCGCATGTGCGGGAGGATGCGGCAGTGCTGCTGAAACGCTTCAGCCAACTACCTTGATGTAAACGATTGGCAGCCAGCGTATCGCCTGCCATTGCAAGAAAAGTGCAAGATTTGCTTTTTTGATTCTGAAACAGCTTAAAAATAGGCTAATTTTCGTCGCCATACTCATCCGACCATTCTTATTTTTGATATTTCACAATCCGATGAAATACGGTTTTTCTCGGGAAAACCCGAGGGACTGTGTCTACCACTGTCAACCTGTGTAACCTATATTATCGAAACGCATTGCAAGAAATTTGCAAGATTTGAAAAACATGCACAAACCGAAGTACACCCGACGAATACCATCCGACGCCGAGTACAAGACGGTGAAGGGGAAGCGGTTTGTCCGCATCTTCACCGGGGGCAAGTGGCAGTGGGTTCCCGTCAGCAAGGGCGGGCTGGCGTTGTTGCAGCACCGGCTCTGGCATGGCCGGCTGCGGCTGGCCACCGGCAGGGTGATCAGCATCAAGCTGCTGCGTGACCGGGAATCCTCCGAGTCGATGCTGCGCGCCAGGCAGGCCCATGAGGACGCCGTGCGGACAGGCAGGGCGCTGGCAGCCAGCAAGTCGGAGGAAACCGTCGAGGAGCTCATCGACCGCTACGAGGCCGAGAAGCGGCTGGAGGGCCTGACCGAGGCCTACATCGCCACCACGTGGCCGAGACTGCGGGAAGCCGCGGCCAAGCTGAAGTGGGAAACGATCGAGGATGTGCGCCAGACCGAGCCGCAACAAATCAGCAAGTGGTTCACCATGAACGCCAGGGGAGCCCTTGGCACCAAGATCAAGCGGCTGGTCATCGTCAAGCAGTTCATGAAATGGCTGATGGATCAGGAGATCATCTTCCGGGTTCCACGCTTCCCCAAGGTCAGCGACAAGGTGACCAACCAGCGGCGGGCCCTCAGCCCGGACCAGATCGAGGAGCTGGCCAACGCCTCGCCGTGGCCGAGGTCGCTGCTGTACCGTCTGGCCTTCGCCACGCTGGCGCGCCGCGGGGCCCTGCTGGCGCTGCGGGTGGAGGATCTGGACCTGTCCGACCCGGCCAAGGCCACCGTGGTTCTCATCCCGAGGAAGTCCAAAACGAAGCGAGGCCAGCGCGTACCTATCCCGTCGAAGCTGGTCCCGGACCTGAAGCGCCTGGTGCAACAGGCCAAGGGCAGGCCGATCTTCTGGAAGGTGGCCACGCTCAACATGTCCAACACCTTCAAGGCCGACCTGAAGCGGGCCAAGATCGAGCACCAGACCGAGGACGGCGCCGCCGTTTTCCACTCCCTGCGCCACAGCGGCGCCACCCACCTCGCCAAATCCGGCGTGAGCCTCATGCTCATCAAGGAGATGGGCGGCTGGGGCAGCCTCAAGATGCTGTTCAAGCATTACGCGCACCTCAGCCCGATGTCAGACCGGGCCGCCATCGATGCCGTGATGAACCCCAAACCAGAATCGCCGGAAAATTTGAAAATATTCAAACAACCCTGAAAGCTTGCCCATCCATTCCGCAAGAAGTGTACAAGCGTATACTGAAAGTAGGAGGAGGCACGCACATGCAAAAGTCGTAAACCTTCCACTACCTAGGGCTTTGGGCCAAATCCGAAAAAACTGGATGGCCGAAAATGTCTCAAAGTTTAATAGTGGATTAGTCGGCCTTTAATAATGGAAACGATTGTAACAGGAGAAAAGCAATTGTCAGTAGATAGCCTTGGCGAGCATGTGCTGAGTACCAAAGGTCTGGCGGCCAAGCTTGGCTGTTCCAGGCCGATGATCTACCGGCTCATGTCGCTTGGCCAGCTTCCCAAAGGGTTCAACCTGGGCAGGAATCGCCGCTGGCTTGCCAGCGAGATTGACGCCTGGTTGCGGGAGCGGTCTGCCAAGGCGCAGAAGGCACGCTGAAATAAACAGACCCACGGTGCGCTAACACCGTGGGCCCACTGTCAGCAGTGCTAACAGCGCCTCCCTTGTCACAGGTTGGCACCTCAAGTCTATGAGTGTGCCGCCAATCTATCAACACTTGCTGATTTCTCAGGGTTTTTTGGGCTTTTTCTGGGGCGGCTTAATCTCTTCTTCCGGTTCAGCAGCCTCGGGATCTCCCACAATTTCTTTGAGTATTTCAGGGTGATTGGCTTCCAGATAAGCCTTTAGTGCGAACTCAGTTACCTCAATGATTGTCCGCCTCTCCTTTTGACGGGCCGCGTTTAAGCGGTCGTGCCAAAGGCTGCTGACTCTCAAATGGGAATACTTCTTCGCCACCTTTGTACCCAATTGTCCAATGTTGTTAACCAACATTAGCAAATACGCCTAAAGCGGAACAAGTTAACACCCGATACCTTGACAGGTTGTTAACAGCCGTTGACAAGCTGAGACAAATTGTCAAATATAGCCCGGACGGATGGCAATGAAACGAATCATCACTGTTTTGGTTTTGGTCATTGCCTCCGTTAGCTCTGGCTGCTCTGCCACCCGCTACGAGGTGCGAGTCAGTTACACGCCGGCGCCTGATTGCGACATCAGCGCCAAGGTCTTCAGCAACTAGGAGTCCACGGATGCTCTCAATCAAGATTCGACCCGGTGAAAGATTCCAAATCTCACACGCAGGAGTGCAGGCATGGGTGACGGTCACCAAGGAGGGCAGCAACTTGCGGGTGCATGTGGACGGCCCGCGGCAGATCAAGGTGCTGCGCGAAAGCCTGGTGCAGATGATCGAGGCCAATGCAGCCGATGCGGCGTGATCACGGCGTCCATCACTGAAGACCTGTGCTGGCGGTGCTGGAAACAGGAAACGGAGGACTGAGCATGCAATGGACTGGAAGGATTAAACACTGCCCGTGCGGTTCTGGCGAAATCAGCCGGGACATTTACGACGCTCGCGGCCTGTACCTGGCGCGTGTGTGCGGCCACTGCATCGAACGGCGGATGGGCGAATTTAGGCCTGAAGTCCTGATCAATAGCAATTACAGCCACGACGAACCGATTGAGGAGGACTGAGCATGAGCTACGACGAGGCATTGGAGGACACCATCTGGTCGCACTGGTACGAGAGCCAGCGGCTTGAGTCCTCGGTGCGGCGCTTGCTGATTGCCGCTGAGCAGTGCCAGGACCAGTTGGAAGCCACCCGGCGCGGGGTGATGGAAACGCAGCAGGCCGCGCCGCCTGCAGCACAGTCAAGGATGATTTGAACCGTGAAGAAATTTCTTACTTTGTTTGCGGTGGTTGCTCTGGGTACTCAAGCCGAGGCCGGCGTTTTTCGTCGAACCAAGGCGGTGTGCACCACGGCCACCTGCCAGCCGCAGCAGACGCAGCAGGCCAAGCCTGCGGCCAAGGCTGCCGGCGACACCAGCAGCGCCCAGGGCGTGGCTGTGCTGATTGTGACCACCGGCAGGTTCCGGCACTTCGGCGGTTATGGCGGCTATG
>JAYQPQ010000045.1:12787-14768 GCA_038145405.1 Porticoccaceae bacterium
GGCTATGAGGGAATTGGCATGGGAGCAACTCCTGCCGCCGCCGAGGCCAACTGCTGCTACCGGGGGCGATTTGCCCCGCGTGAGCGCGGCTTTGCGCAGATGGCAAACGGCATGTGGGTCTGCGTCTGCCGTTACTAACCGAGCTTCACCATCTTCCAAATGCCTTGGTCAGGACGACCTAGCAGGATCCCGGAGAACCAAACCGCCGGGGAATGTGGGTAATGGCAGTCCCACTGGTGTTACTTCCGCAGGGAGGCAGTCATGGCTGGTCAAATTGCTGCGGTGCTTCTGGCGATTTCAATGGGTGTGTTTGCCGCCATCAGCGTATGGCTGGCGTGTTTTGAGGGGAGGGGCGACAAGTGAGCGAGACGACTGCCTTGGCGGTGATTGAGGTGCAACCTCGGCAGGTAATGGAGCGCAATCAAAGCGTGGCCAATGCCTGCCGCGAAATCGTGATGCGGTGCAGCGTGAAGCTGCAAGGCAAACAATACATTCAGGCCGAGGGCTGGCAGGCATTAGCCAATCTGTCTGGCTATTCGCCACGCATCGACGAGGTGGTCGAGCTGGACAACGGCGACTGCCGGGCTGTCTGCAGTCTGGTGCGCTTGGCCGATGGCGAGGTGATCGCCAGGGCCGAGGGCTATGTGGGCACCGACGAGCGCACCTGGGCAAACCGGCCACGGTATGCGCGGCGCGCCATGGCACAGACGCGTGCCACCAGTCGCGCCTGCCGATCTGCCCTGGCATTTCTGGTGCCGCTGATTGATGCCAGCCTGAGCACCACGCCGGCTGAGGAGATCCCTGTGGAAAGTTCCGGTCACAACCCGGAACTTGTTGAGCCAGCAACCGTTGAATTTCCGCCGGCTCGTCACCCGATGGACAGGCCAGCCAGCGATTACAACCTGGTCACGCCTAAGCAGCGCGGCCTGTTGAAGGCGCTGACATCCGACTTGGACGAATCGCAGCTAGCCGAGCTGGTCAGGCGCTTTGGTCCCAGCGACAAGCTGGACAAGCGCGGAGCCAGCGCGGTGATCGAGTTCATCAAAGGCGGCGGCCTGAACCAGCCGGCTGCGGTGCAGTCGGACGACAACTACGACCCGTTTGCCCCTGATGCGGAGCCGGTCCATGGCTGAGGCAACCGAGCGGCGGGAATACTGGACCGACTGCATCAGCAGTGACCTGGCCGAATGCCGGTCCTTCTTCCTGCCGTCGGCGCTGCAATTGCGGGTCTGCAGCAACTGTGGCCGCGGGATCGTCTGTGGCAACTGGAGGAGATGGCGGGAAGTGGCCACGCTGGTGGACTTCCGCCATCTGGTGGAGCTAGGGCCGCTGCTCGATGGGCGGCCAGTCTGCCGGGAGTGTTGGGAACTCTCGGTGAGCGGGCAGAAAACCTTCTGAGGATACGCCATGCAGGGTGACCTATTCACCACTGATGCCTACGGTCTGCCTACTCCGGCAGTTTTCTCGGCTGAGAAGTCGGCCAACCGCAAGGAGCACGGCATGGCCGCGGCTGCGGATGGCAGGCCCGAGGTGCTTGAGTTAGCCAGGGAAATCGCCAGGGAGCTTTGCCGCACCCGTGGCGAGTGCACAGCCGACGATGTCGGCGAGGTGCTTTTTGCCAGGCATCAGATCGCCACCATGGGACCGGCAGCCGGCAGCCTGTTCAAGTCTTCCGAGTTTGAGCCGACCGGCGCTTTCAGAAAATCAGCCAGAAAAACGAATCACGCGCGCCTGCTCTATGTCTGGCGGCTGCGGGCCTGACCACTGTCGTGGACCGGCACGGCATCGCCGAACCGTGGCGGCATCTTGTAGGCGGAGTAGGAGGCGGGGCTTTTCGCTTGGGAATGAATGTGTGGCAAGTGCCACTTTTCTGATTGCTGCCCGCCGGCTAGCGGCACCGAAGTGCAAGCCTTCGGCGGCGGGATTTGGGTATAAACCTGGTTTTTGAAAAGGTGGTTACATGAGCGAATCGGGTTACGTT
>JAYQPQ010000045.1:14778-15106 GCA_038145405.1 Porticoccaceae bacterium
TGCAGCTAATTACCAACCCACACGCTAACCCGCAGGTTGAGAACCTACTTACAAGCCATGAAGTTCATTTTACTCTTGAAGAGATAAGGGTTGATGAAATCAGGAATGTAAGAAACTTTCAAGTTAGGGAAGTCTCAGACCCTATTGGCGCATACGAAGGCGAATTTTCTAAACAAATCGTTGATGAATATTTGGAAAGTTTAAGGCGCGGAGACAAATTCCCAGCCATTGTTGTTCGCCAAACTGATTACGGATTCGACATGGTTGATGGAAGGCACAGGTTTTATGCAAATAAAAGCAACTGTGCTGAGACAATCTGGGCCTATGT
>JAYQPQ010000046.1:0-14831 GCA_038145405.1 Porticoccaceae bacterium
GCGAGCAGGGCGGCGAACAAGGGCACCAGATAGGCCGCCATGGCCGCGCTTTGCGGGCCCAACCGTTTGACGGCGAAATTCCACAGGCCGTAAGCCAGCAGTCCGGGAAACAGGCCGACGTAAAGCAGCGGAGCAACAAGCTGGGGGGGCATGGCAAAGCCTCCCCAGATGAGCCACTCCAGCAGGTAGAGCGGAATCAGGCAAAGCACGCCAAACAGAATTTGAATGGTAAGAAATTCAGCTGCCGGCAGGTGCACAGGGTGGCGCTTCAGCAGCACGGTGAAAAGCGACCAAAGCACTACGGCCAGCAGCATATAGAGGTCGCCGATCTGCAGGCTCAGGGCGAACAGGTTCGCCGGGTGGCCCTGGCTGACAATCACCAATAGTCCGGCAAAGGCAAAGCTGATGCCAGCCAGCCGGCGGCGACTGGGTTTTACGCCCAGCATCGGCCAGGACAGTAGGACCACCATCACCGGCATCGTCGAATTGAGCAGCCCGATATTAGTGGCGAAAGTGGTGCGCGTGGCCAGATAAAAAATCACATTGAACAGCGCCACACTCAATGCCGACAGCCCCAGAATCAGCAACCACTGATGGGCAATGGCATGGCGCTTGCGCCAGGTGGGCAGACCGGTAAAGGGCAGAATCACCAGCAGTGCAATCAGCCAGCGCCAGAAGGAAAGCGCCACTGGCGGTACGGCATCGCCAATGCCGCGGCCCACAACGGCGTTGCCCGCCCAGAACAGGGCGGTCAGCACCAGCCCGAGATAGGCTAAAGCTAAGCCAGTATCAAGGGAGCGGTGAGAGCGCACGCGGCCATCCGAATGTTCCAGTTTGGTCAGCTGACTGCGGCAGTTAAATGAGGGGCGGATGCGCGCGAGCTCACAATGCCTCCGGTTTCGCCGTCGACGCTTTCTTGCGGAACACCAGCACAAAGAACAGCGGCACGAAGAATATGGCCAGCAGGGTCGCCGACAGCATGCCGCCAAACACGGCGGTACCAATGGCGTTCTGGCTGCCCGAACCGGCGCCGGAGGCCGTAACCAGCGGGAGCACCGCCAGCATAAAGGCCAAGGACGTCATGACGATGGGGCGCAGACGCATGCGGATAGCCTCCATCACGGCGTCCTTCAGACTCAAGCCCGATTCGAACAGCGATTTGGCAAATTCCACGATCAGAATGGCATTCTTGGCGGACAGGCCCACCGTGGTGAGCAGCCCGACCTGGAAGTAAATGTCGTTGGACATGCCGCGGGAGATAGCAAAGAGCACGGCGCCGAGCACGCCCAGCGGCACTGCCAGCATTACCGCAGCCGGCACCGACCAGCTTTCATAGAGCGCAGCCAGACTGAGGAACACCACGATCAGCGACAGCGCGTAAAGCAGCGGAGCCTGATTGCCGGACTGCTGTTCCTGCAGCGACATACCGGTCCACTCGAAGCCGAAGCCGGGAGGCAGCTGGGCAGCCAGTTCTTCCATGGCCTGCATGGCATCGCCCGAGCTCAGGCCGGGTGCAGCTTCGCCCGCGATGTTGATGGAAGGGAACCCGTTATAGCGCTCCAGCCGGGGCGAGGCGTATTCCCAGCGACCCGTGGCGAATGCCGAAAGCGGCACCATCTCATTGCGGTTGTTGCGCACGTACCAGTCGTTGAGATCCTCCGGCAGCATGCGGTTCTCGGGTCGAGCTTGCACGATGACGCGCTTCACCCGGCCATTGAGAATAAAGTCGTCCACATAGGCGGGCGCCAGTCCGGTACTCAGGGTGCTGCTTACCGCTTCCATAGAGACGCCGAGAGCGGCGGCGGCCTGCTGGTCGATGTCGATCTTGTAGACCGGAGTGTCTTCCTGCCCGTTGGGGCGTACACCGACCAGGCGCGTATCCTGGGCAGCCATGCCCAGCAGCTGGTTGCGTGCGGCGATCAGGGCGTCGTGTCCGGCGCCGTTCAGATCCTGCAGCTGGAAGTTGAATCCGGTGGAGGTACCCAGCTCGATGATGGCGGGGGGCACAAAGGGGAATACCATGGCGTCGCGAATCTGCCACAGCGCGCCGAAAGCGCGCTCGGCCACCGCCTGTACGCTCTGGTCGGCACGGGTGCGTTCCTCCCAGTCCCTCAGGCGCACAAACATGATGCCGTTATTCTGACCGCCACCGGAAAAACTGAAGCCGAGTACGGAAAAGGCGGATTCCACGTTCTCTGCTTCCTGCTCAAAAAAGTAGTCTTCAATCTGGTTCATCACCAGATTGGCGCGTTCGATGGTGGCTCCGACCGGCAGGGTCATCTGGACGAAGAGTACGCCCTGATCCTCCTCGGGCAGGAAGGACCCGGGCAGTCGGAACAGGCTGAAGGCGAGCACGCCGATCAGCACCAGATAGATCACCAGGAAGCGCAGCGTGCGACCCAGGATAAAGGAGGTCGCCCTGCGGTAGCTGCGACTGGCAGCATCAAACTTGCGGTTAAACCAGGCAAAGAAGCCGTGCCCAGATGACTCGAACTTGTGTGGCTTGAGCAGCGTGGCACAGAGTGCCGGTGTCAGGATCAGTGCGACCAGCACCGACAGCGCCATGGCCGACACGATGGTGATCGAGAACTGGCGGTAGATTACGCCAGTCGAGCCGCCGAAGAAGGCCATGGGCACGAACACCGCCGACAGCACCATGGCAATGCCGATCAATGCACCAGTGATCTGGCGCATGGATTTCAAAGTCGCATCGCGCGGTGACAGATTGTCTTCCGTCATGACGCGCTCGACGTTTTCCACCACCACGATGGCGTCGTCCACCAGCAGACCGATGGCTAACACCAAGCCGAACAGGGTCAGGGTGTTGATGGTAAACCCGAATACCGCCATCAGACCAAAGGTGCCCAGCAGTACCACGGGAATCGCCACCGTGGTGATCAGGGTGGCGCGCAGGTTCTGCAGGAACAGCAGCATGACGAGGAACACCAGGACGATGGCCTCGATCAGGGTCTTGATAACTTCCTTGATGGAAATACGGATGAAAGGTGTGGTGTCGTAGGGGTAATGGACTTCCAGCCCCGGCGGGAAGAATGACTCCAGGCTCTCGATGCGCGCACGCACGGCGTCGGCGGTTTGCAGCGCGTTGGCGCCGGAAGCCAGGGAGATTGCCATACCCACGGCGGGCAGGCGGTTGAACTCGATATTGAAGAGGTAATTTTCACCTCCCAGTTCCACATTGGCGACGTCGCCCAGCAGGATGCGGGCGCCGTCTGGGTTAACCCGCAACAGCACATCGCGAAACTGTTGCGCATCCTGGAAGCGCGACTGCACGATCAGGCTGGCGTTGAGCTGCTGGCCGGCCACAGCGGGAACGCCACCCAGTTCGCCGGCGGCGATCTGGGCATTCTGCGCGCGGATAGCGGTAACAATGTCGCCTGCCGTCAGGTTATAGGCCGCCATCTTCTGGGCGTCGAGCCAGATGCGCATGGCATAGGGCGAGCCGAACAGTTCCACCTGGCCGACGCCATACACGCGGCTGAGGGGATCCTGGATGGTGGAGGCGACAAAGTCGGAAATCTCCACGTTGGACAGACTGCCATCGGCAGAGACGAAGGCCGGCACCATCAGGAAGCCGGATGCCGATTTGGTGACCCGAATACCCTGGCGCTGAACCTCCTGCGGCAGCAGGGGCAGGGCGCTTTGCAATTTGTTCTGCACCTGCACCTGGGCGATGTCGGGATCGGTGCCGGTGCTGAAGGTAACGATAATAGTGGCCGTGCCGCTGGCGTCGCTGACCGAGGAGAAGTACTCCACGTTGTCGATGCCGGTCAGGTTGGACTCGATAATCTGGACGACCGAATTCTCCACTGTGTCGGCTGAGGCGCCGGGATAACTGGCGACGATAGATACCGACGGCGGCGCAACCTCGGGATACTGGGAAATGGGTAGCTGGGACGCCGTGAGGCCTCCCGCCAGCATAATGAGGATGGCAATTACCCAGGCCAGAACGGGCCGGTCAATAAAGAAGGTTGACATGCTTAACTACTCTGAGCGGCCTAATTCAGCTGGGTCGGAATCGGCGATACCGCGGTACCCGGACCGATTTTCTGCAGGCTATCGACGATCACCTGATCGCCAAATTGCAATCCCGCCTCAACCAGCCACTGATCCTCGATTGCGTGGCCGATCTCGATGGGACGCACTTCCACAGTGCCCTCACTGCCAATGACCCAAACGCTGGCGCCACCCGAGGCATCGCGCTGCACGGCCTGCTGTGGCACCGTTAGCGCGCTGTCCAGCTGCAGCTGTGTCAGTTCCGCGCGCACGAACATGCCGGGCAGCAGCAGCGAATCGGGGTTGGGGAACACGGCACGCAGGGTGACGGTACCGGTGGCCTCGTCCACATTAACCTCGGCAAATTCCAGCTCGCCCGCCTGATCGTAGCGGGAGCCATCTTCCATAATCAGGTACACCGGCAAGCGGCTGGCCGGATTCATGCCGAGGTCCAGTGCCTGCTTGCGCAGCGCCATCAGGACATTCACGGATTGACTGAACTCGACGTAGATGGGATCCAGCTGACGTACTGTCGTCAGTGGCTCGCCCTGCAGCGCCGTCACCAGAGCGCCCTCGGTAAATTCCGACTTGTCGGCACGGCCACTGATGGGTGAGGTGATGCGGGTGTACTGTAGGCTGATGCGCGCCGTTTCCAGCTGAGCACGGGCGGCGGCTACGGCGGCCTCCGCCTGATGCAGCGAAGCAACCGCTTCGTCGAATTCCTGCTGACTGACCGTCTGCCGCGCCAACAGCGGCTGCAGACGTTCATTGCGCAGGCGCGCCAGTTCGTGCGCGGCCTCAGCCTGGGCGACGTTGGCTTCGGCAGCGTTGACGGCAGCGCGGTAAGTGCTGTCCTCGATCAGATAGAGCACCTCGCCGGCATCGACTTCGCCACCTTCCTGAAACAGACGCTGTTCAATGATGCCGTTGATGCGCGGTCGAATTTCGGCCACGCGAAAAGCCTGCGTGCGGCCCGGCAAAGAAGTGGTCAGGGCCACCGACTGCGGCGCCAGCTCCACCACGCCGACAGGTGTAGGCGGGAACTCCATGGGAGCCTGCTGGGCGTCGCCACTGCAGGCGGACAGGGCAAACAACAGCGGAGCGACCCAAATTGACGGATATCTCGATTCAGGCATAACAAACGACCTCATTACGAAATCTGCGCAGATGTAACGCAATTGACATACATCGGTGAATGGATACTATTGAACCGCAAAGTATGATTTGCATCAATACTGGCAAGCAAATTAGCGCTAAAATCTTCAATTACATACATCGACGAATGTTAGAGGTGCCGAATGGCGCGCAAAATCCGGGAAGATTCCCTAAAAACCCGCGCTCAGTTGCTGGATGCGGCTGAGGAAGTCTTTTTTCACAAGGGATTTTCCGGATCCACGCTGGAAGACGTGGCGCGCGCCGCCTCGGTCACCCGCGGTGCCATTTACTGGCATTTCCGCAACAAGACCGATCTCTTCATGGCCATGGTCGAGCGCGTGCGACTGCCTATCGAGGCGCTGGCTGAGGCCGCCTGCTGCGAAGGCAAGAATCCTCTGGAACAGTTGCGCGAGGTGAGTATTCGCATTCTGCGCGAAACCGCCACCAACCCCCGTCGTCGACGCGTATTGACGGTCATTTTTCAGCGCTGCGAACTGGTGGGAGAAATGACCGAATTGGAGATGCGCCAACGCGCCGCCTGTGTCGACTGCATCGGACGTATCGAACAAAGTTTGGCGCGTGCAGTGGAGGTCGGACAGTTGCCGCCCACCCTGCCGCTGAAGCAGACCGCATTTGTCTGGCACGCCTTTCTGATGGGCGTGATCAACCACTGGCTGTTCTCTCCCGAGGCCTTTGATCTGGCCGCCAATGCCGCCCGTCTGGTCGACCAGGCAATGCCCATGCTGCAGGGCGCCGGCGGGCTGACACAACAGGCTGCCTGACACCAAAAAGTGACCTGGTTCATTGACGCAGGGTTTTTATTTCAATAAGTTGGGTGAGTTGCCTGCCAATTCAGGTGAGGTAAGTTACAGGAGAAGCCTAATATGAATATGTCCATGAAATTGATTGGCCGTAGTGCCGTTCTTCTGGGATTGGCAGTGCTCTTCACGGCCTGTACGACGATCACCCAGGAACAGTTGGATGCCGTGCAGGCGCAGGCCGACCGTGCACTGGCCGCCGCTCAGGCTGCCCAGGCGGCCGCCGCTGACTCAGCTACCGCCGCACGGCGAGCACAGGAGACAGCAGATGAAGCGCTGGCCTGCTGCCAGGCTAATACCGAGCGTTTCGAGCGGTTGTTGCAGGAATCCATGGCCAAGTAATCTGCCGCCGACCTCAACAGGCCCGGAAGCTCTGCTTGCCGGGCCTTTTTTTTGGGGCGTGGAGACGGTGGTTGACTAGCGTTCGGCCAATTGCTCTGCCGGTGGGGAGAGACGTGCAATGCGCGTGGGGATGCCATCGGCGCGCAGCGCGGCGCGATCAACCAAATCCCAGTCCAGCACCACTTCGCGGCTTCCGACCAGGCGCGCCATCTGCGAGGTAACCTGCCAATTCAAGCTGTCCACGCCATCCTGTGTTGCCGGATGCGACTCCAGATAGACTTCGCCATTGAGCACGCCCACCTTGATCGGCTGGTGCACGATGCGTACCGGAGTGCCGATGGAGACCTGATTAAACAGCCACTCAATATCCTCCGGATACATGCGGATGCAACCGTGGGAAACGCGCAGGCCTACACCGCCCGACCGGTTGGTGCCGTGAATAAAGTAACCGGGAATCTCCAGCGCAATGGCGTAGTCGCCCAGGGGGTTGTCGGGACCGGGCGGCACGGTGCGAGGCAGTATCGACCCGCGCGCAGCATGCTCATCGATAATGGACTGCGGTGGATACCAGGCTGGATTGGGAATGCGCGCACGCACCCTGCTCGAGAGTTCAGGCGTGGGGAAGGCTTCGCGACCGATGCCGATCGGAAAGGTCTCCACCCGCGCCGGCTGTCCGTCGACAACAGGCGGATAGTAGTAGAGACGCATCTCGGCCAGATTGATGACGATGCCTTCGTGCGGGGCATCCGGCAGGATGTACTGTTTGGGCAGAGTGATGGCCGTGCCGGTGCCCGGTAGCCAGGGATCCACCGTCGGGTTGGCCAGGCGCACTTCCATGTAGCCCAGATTATTGTTGCGGGCCAGCCGGGTAAAGGTGTCCTCGTAGACCGAGGCGATCTCCTGCACCCGACCTACCAGATTGTCGGTGCCGTTCGGCAGCACAAAGCTTTCCGCATGAAGGGCTTGTGTTAGCACCATCGCGAACAGGGTAGGCAGCAAATATTTCATGGTTCGCTTGAGTTTCATCAGACCCATTATCCCAGCTTGGCGCGCACAGAAAAGTGAACTGTCCTACAGCCTGACATTGGCAGGAGCCGGGTTACTAATCGAAGACGATGGTCTTGTTGCCGTGAATCACGACTTTATCTTGCAGATGGGCGCGAAGGCCACGCGCCAGCACCATCTTTTCGCAGTCTTTGCCCTTGCGCACCAGATCTTCCAGGGTGTCGCGATGGGTGATGCGGACTACGTCCTGCTCGATGATGGGACCCGCATCGAGATCCTCCGTTACATAGTGGCAGGTAGCGCCGATCAGTTTGACGCCGCGCTGTGCCGCCTGATGGTAGGGCTTGGCGCCGGCAAAGGAAGGCAGAAAGCTGTGGTGGATATTGATGACCTTGCCGCGCATGCGCAGACAGAGCTCCGCCGGCAATATCTGCATGTAGCGCGCCAGTACCACGGTGTCGCACTGGTACTGTTGCCAGGTGGCTTCAATCTGCGCAAAGGCTTCGGCGCGGTTATCCGCCGGCACCGGAATGTGGTGAAAGGGAATGCCGTACCACTCCACCATGGACTGCAGGTCGCGGTGGTTGGAAATGACGCAGGGAATTTCGCAGTCCAGCTCTCCGGCCTGCCAGCGGTGCAGCAGATCGGCCAGGCAGTGCGACTCCTTGCTGGCCATTAGGGCGACGCGGTGGGGTTCCGCGGAATCGCGAATAAACCACTCCATGTCGAATTCCTTCGCCACCGGGGCAAAGATCTTGCGCAGGGTTTCCACGTCAAAGGGCAGGGAGTCGGCACGAATTTCCTGGCGCGAAAAGAACCAGCCGGACTCGGGGTCCGAGTGCTGGCCTGCATCGCTGATCCAGCCGTTATAGGTGGCGATGAGATTGGTCACTTTGGCGATGATGCCGCTGCGGTCCGGACTGGCAGTCAGCAGTCGATAGGTTCGGGTCATGCGTGTTGCTCGCGGGCGATGGCGCGATAGCCGATGTCGCGTCGCAGTGTCATGCCATCCCAGTGAATGGCATCGGCCAGTTCATAGGCGCTGTGCTGGGCCGTCTGCACGTCGGGTCCCAATGCTGTGGCGCACAGCACCCGGCCGCCGGCGGTGACCACCTGGCCATCCCGGGTCTGGGTGCCGGCGTGAAAGACTTTCCTGTCTTCGCCCTTGGCTTGCTCCAACCCGCTAATGGGCTGACCCTTGGCATAGTTGCCGGGGTAGCCGCCTGCCGCCAGCACGACGCCGAGCGCGGGGCGGGGGTCCCAGCGGGCCTGTTCTGCTGCCAGGCGATGTTCGATCGCGGCCAGGCAATGGGCCACCAGATCGGACTGCATACGCATCAGTACCGGTTGCGTCTCTGGATCGCCGAAGCGGCAGTTGAATTCGATGACCCGTGGGTTGCCCTGGCTGTCGATCATCAGGCCGGCATAGAGAAAGCCGCTATAGCGGTTGCCCTCGGCAGCCATGGCCAGCAAGGTGGGCCGCATAACCTGATCCATGATGCGCCGGTGAACCTGGTCGGTCACTACTGGTGCCGGAGAATAGGCACCCATGCCGCCGGTATTGGGGCCGGTGTCGCCATCGCCGATGCGCTTGTGGTCCTGGCTGCTGGCCATCGGCAGAATATCCTCGCCGTCGCAGATGGCGATAAAGCTGGCTTCTTCACCCTGCAGAAACTCCTCGATAACCACGCGTGCGCCGGCTTCGCCAAAGGCATTGCCGGAGAGCATGTCGCGCACCGCCGCCTTCGCCTGCTCTGGGGTCTCGGCGACAATCACGCCCTTGCCGGCGGCCAGGCCATCCGCCTTGACCACGATGGGTGCGCCCTGACTGTCCAGATAGGCCAGCGCAGCGTCGACTTCGGTAAAGGACTGGTAGGCGGCGGTGGGAATGGCATGACGTGCCAGAAAATCCTTGGTGAAGGCTTTCGAGCCTTCCAGCTGGGCAGCCTGCCGGGTAGGCCCGAAAATGGGCAGGCCGCGGGCGTCAAAATAGTCCACGATGCCCGCTACCAGAGGTGCCTCGGGGCCGACGATAGTCAAACCCACCTGGTTGCGTGTACAGAATTCGGCCAGAGCCGCGAAGTCCAGCGGATCGATGGCGACATTCTCCACGCCGGGTTCAAGCGCCGTGCCGGCATTGCCGGGAGCGACATAGACGCGGTCGGCCAGCGGGCTTTGGGCGGCTTTCCAGGCGAGCGCATGTTCGCGTCCACCCGCACCAATAATGAGTATGTTCATCCGGCGGTCATCTGAGTAAAGCGGGCCATTATAGGGGCTGACCTGAACGCGGTTAACCCCCGGGTCCGGTCACATATCGTTCCAGCGCTCTCCCGACATGACCATGCGCATTAACTCATGGGTTTCGAGTGACGCCAGGTTTTTGAAAAGTTCCTCGAGGCGCTCCGACTTGGCGTTTTGCGCCAGCTCGCGATAGAGCTCGATCAGCTTCTGATGGGCCGCCACCGTGGTCTGCAGAATCTGCTCGGTACCCATGGCAGTGAAATCCATCATCTGCTTCATGCTGGCGGCGAAGGGGTTCTTGTCCAGATAATTGCGCGTCCAGCTGTCCAGTTGCTCGACATGGTCGTCCTTCTCATAGCGCGCAATGGTTTCGGCCAGGCGCTCCTCATGTTCGGCGATGTAGTCGAGCAGCAGGCGAGAGCGCTCGTCTTCAGTGGCCTCCGACGATTCGCGATAGATGCGCGAGAGCTCCTGGTGCAGGCGGCGGTTCCAGTCCAGGATGTCCTTGATGGTTTCGATGCTCATGGGCTTCCCCCCTTGTGGAGAAGCCGATTATGGCACGGGCGTGGCTGCTGCCCTAGTGACGGAAATGGCGCATGCCGGTAAACACCATAACCATCTGGTGTTCATCGGCGGCGGCGATCACCTCGTCGTCGCGAATCGACCCGCCCGGCTGAATGACACAGGATACGCCAACCGCTGCCGCGTTATCGATACCGTCGCGGAAGGGAAAGAAGGCATCCGATGCCATGACCGAGCCGCGCACATCCAGCTTAGCGTGCTCTGCCTTAATGGCGGCAATGCGCGCGGAGTTAACGCGGCTCATCTGACCGGCGCCGACACCAAGGGTGCGCTGACCCTTGCCATAGACAATGGCGTTGGATTTGACGAATTTGGCGACCTTCCAGGTGAACAGCATGTCGCGCAGCTCGGATTCGCTGGGTTGCCTTTTGCTAACCACTTTCAGATCACTGCTATCCACCATGCCCAGGTCGCGGTCCTGCAGCAGCAGGCCACCGGAGACGCGTTTGTAATCCATGCCCGTGGTCAGTCCGCTCCAATTGCCGGTCACCAGTACGCGGACGTTCGGCTTGGTAGCCAGCACCGATTTGGCATCTGCGGTGAGACTGGGGGCAACAATGACTTCGACAAATTGGCGCTCGACGATGGCCTGGGCCAGGTCGGCGTCGAGTTCTCGGTTGATGGCGATAATGCCGCCGAAAGCCGATTCCGGGTCGGTGGCGAAGGCGGCATCGTAAGCCGTCAGCAAGGTGTCGCCGATGGCAGCGCCACAGGGGTTGGCGTGCTTGACGATGACGCAGGCGGGCTCGGCGAATTGCTTGACGCATTCGAGGGCGGCGTCGGTGTCGGCGATGTTGTTGAACGACAGGGCTTTACCCTGAACCTGTTGCGCCGACGCCACGCAGGGCTCGGTTTGGTTGTCCTCGCGGTAAAAGGCCGCGCGCTGGTGCGGGTTTTCGCCGTAGCGCAGATCTTGCACTTTGTTGAACTGCAAATTCAGCGTACGCGGAAAATCCTCGGTGCCCGGCTGCACCAGCGTGCCAAAATGGTTGGCAATGGCAGCGTCGTAGGCAGCGGTGTGCTCAAAGGCCTTTACTGCGAGCTGAAAGCGTGTTTCGTAGCTGAGCTTGCCCTGCTGCTCCCGGAGTTCGGCGAGGATAGTGGGGTAATCGGCGCTCTGGACCAGAATAGCGACGTCGGCGTGATTCTTGGCAGCGGCGCGCACCATGGTCGGGCCGCCGATGTCGATATTCTCAATGGCGTCTTCCAGCGATGCGCCGGACTTGGCAATGGTTTCGCGGAACGGGTAGAGGTTCACCACGACCAGATCGATGGGCAGAATGTTCTGCTCGGCCATGACGGCAGCGTCCTGTTCGCGTCGACCCAGAATGCCACCGTGAATTTTCGGGTGCAGTGTTTTCACTCGACCATCCATGATTTCGGGCGAGCCGGTATAGGACGATACTTCGGTGACGGCAATCCCTTCGCTTTGCAGCAGCTTGTAGGTGCCACCAGTGGAGAGCAGTTCGATGTCGAACTCGCGCAGAGCCCTGGCAAAGTCAACCAGGCCGGTCTTGTCTGAAACGCTGAGCAATGCCCGGCGCAGAGGTTTCAGTTGCGTCTTCATGGTTAGATCAGTTTGTATTCCTTGAGTTTTTTACGCAGGGTGCCGCGGTTAAGACCGAGGATTTCGGCGGCCTGACTTTGGTTGTCCCGAGTGTAGGCCATGACCACTTCGAGCATCGGACCTTCCACCTCGCGCATCACCAGAGCATAGAGATTGGTCGGCACTTCCTGCTCGAGGTCCAGGAAGTATTTCTGCAGCGACTGACGCGCACATTCACCCAGGGCCATGGGGCGCTGGTCTTTGCCCTTCTTACTCTTGCTGGTTTTTTTTTGGGGTGCGCGCAGGTTGCTCATGCAGCCACTTCCTCGACGAGTGAATGAGCTTCCAGTACGACATCCAGAAGCTCGCGTTGTTGTTCGACAGAATCCAGTTGATTGAAACGGGCTTTCCAGGAGGGTGGTAGCCCGAGTTCATCAAGGTACCAGCCCATCTGCTTTCGTGCCAGTAGCGGACCCATGTAACTACCGTGGTATTGATGCAAATCGTCCAGATGGGTGCGGATACTGTGATGAATTTCTGGCAGCCCGGGTTCGGCTGCCAGGGTATAACCGAGCGCACGCCCGATTTCGCGAAAGATCCAGGGGCGACCCAGTGCAGCGCGACCGATCATCAGGCCGGCGGCTCCGGTTTCCTGTAATACATGACGGGCCTTGGCCGGCGAGTCGATATCGCCGTTGGCAATGACCGGAAGGGCCACTGCGCGGACGACCTCGGCAATGGTGTGGTACTCGGCCTGTCCCTGAAAACGACAGGCGCGCGTGCGTCCGTGAATGGTCAGTGCCGCCAGTCCGCGCGCCGCGGCCAGGCGCGCAATGGTGACTGCATTGCGGTGATCGGGATCCGAGCCTGTACGAATTTTGACCGTGACCGGAATGCTCACGCTGGCGACGACAGCGGCAAAGATCGCATCGACCAGAGCTTCATCGGCCAGCAGTGCACTGCCCGCTGCCCGACGGCAAACCTTCTTGGCCGGGCAGCCCATATTGATATCGATGATGCCGGCCCCGAGGGCTTCGGCCTGACGAGCTGCTTCGGCCAGCTGCGCCGGTTCTGAACCGGCAATCTGCACCGGTCGCGGCAGCGGGTCTTCGGCGTGGGGCAGACGACTGCGCGATTTGCGCGAGTCCCACAGGCGGGTGTCGGCGTTCAACATTTCGCCGGTCGCCATGCCGGCGCCCCACTGGCGTACGACCCGGCGAAAGGGCAGATCCGTGACGCCGGCCATGGGAGCCATGAACAGCGGTACGGGAATGGCGTAGGGTCCAATCTGGATGGGCATGCAACTGGGTCGGGGTGGCGCCGGGACGCAGATGATAGCGCCTCGGGCGCCGGGGTCAACGGCGATCAGTCAGCGAGAGGAAAGATTGGCTCAAACTCATAGCTAACGGCGTCGCGACCTGGATCGAACAACTCCACTTCGATCTGCACGCGCTGCTGTGCTCCGATGTAGCGGCGCCCGCTGGCTTCGCTGCGCAAATATTCCGACGGCGCCACCAGACGGCTAGCAATGAGTTCGCCACGCAGGTTCATAAAGCGAATGGCGAGCGACGGGTAGGGCTGTGGCAATGGGCCCTGGTTGCGCAATTCCAGTCGGGCCGTGAGTGCCTGCTGATAGGTAGTAGAGGGCAGGATCAGCCCGGACAGACTGAGATATTCCAAGTCGCGAAAGCCGCTCAGGGTGCAGAGCAACCAATTGCAGCGCTGGTTGAGCAACTCGCGGTACCAGCCCTGTTGCAGCAGTCCGGCGGGTTGCCACCACAGCGCCTGCAGTGGCAGCAGAAGCAGTCCGGCGATCACCAGCGTCGGCCACCAACGGCTTACGCGGCGTGGCGGCCGCTCGTCGGTCATCAGGGGGTAGAGATCTTGCTCTGCTGCCCAGGCTTCTGGTTCGTCTTCCCGGATTGCCGCGACATCGAACTCGTCTTCGCCACCATCCTCGTCATTCTCCTCCGCTGCAGTGAAAGCATCGGTCAGCGAACTATCCACCTCGGCTTCGGCATCCCAATCCGGCGCAGACGTTGCCTGGGGTGGCGGAGCAGGCAGGCTGTCGAACAGGTTTTTCTGCTCAACCAGGAAATGCTCGCGCGCATCGAAGACGTTCAGACAGGCGCCGCAGCGCACCTTGCCACCGGCGGCGTCGAGCTGCATCGGCCCCAGGTGGAAGGAGGTGCGACAATAGGGGCAGCGCGTGACGGAGGTGAACTCTGACATGCTCAGGCCCGCTCGCTGCGGCGACCGCTAAGTCGTACCCAGTCGTCGCGCTGTTCCAGTTCCAGTGCATCAAACCAGGGCGCATAAGCCTGCTGTACCTGCGCTGCCTGGTCGGCAAGGATGCCGGACAGGCAGAGCTGACCGCCGGGCAAAACCCTGTTGGCGATGGCTGGCGCCAACTCGATCAGTGGGCCGGCGAGAATGTTGGCGACCAGCAGTTGCACCGGCGTTCCGACCTGGTCGAGTGTGCGCAGCAGCTGGTAGCGCAGCGGGTCGAAGCCATTGCGTTCCATGTTATTGCGTGTGGCTGTGAGTGCCTGCGCATCGATATCCAGACAATAGGCCAGCTCGGCGCCGCGCATCAGCGCGCCAATGGCCAAAATACCCGAGCCGCAACCCAGGTCGATCAACTGCTGGCCGGATAGATCCTGATCGGCCAGCCATTTCAGGCACAGCGCCGTGGTGGCGTGGGTGCCCGTACCGAAGGCGAGGCCAGGATCGAGCAGCAGGGTCACGGCGCCTGGCGCGTCGATGGCGTGGGTATGCACCCAAAAATGCGGATTGACCTGAATCGGCTTGAAATGGCGCAGCCATTCCCGCTCCCACACACGGTCTTCGAGCTGGCGCCACTGCGCGCTGGTATCGGGTCGCGGCAACTGGCGTCGCACCAGCGACAGCATGTGGTCGCAGTCGACCTCAGCGGTAAACAGGGCGATCAGTCGAGATTGCGACCACAGCGGTTGACTGCCTGGCGGCGGTTCAAGAATGGGTTCGTCGGCGTTGTCCGTCAGGGTGATGGAGAGCGCGCCGGCTTCGAGCAAGACAACTTCCACCGCCTCGACTTCGACGGCGGGCACCTCCAGGTGCAGTTCAAGCCAGCTCACGTGACCGGGGTG
>JAYQPQ010000047.1:0-14803 GCA_038145405.1 Porticoccaceae bacterium
GTCAGTCTTTGGGCGCGCGGTGATTCTTAGGCTCGGGGGCCTCGGGCAAGGCGCGGAAGGGGATGCTGTCGTGGGTAGCGCGCGTGAGCCGCACCGACTGATCACCCTCGCGAATTTCGATTTCGCCAATGTTGGATTCTTCCAGTACTTCGATCAGTTTTTTGATTTTGCGAATGTCCATCAGGACAACTGCTCCAGGCGCGGGTGAGCGTTGCAGTAAAGCCAAACTTCCGCGAAAAAGCAATTAGCCCGGCAACCAGGACCAGTGGTTATCCCAGAAAAAGTTGGTTTGCTGCCAGCCGGAATTGGCATCGCGCATGGCCCCGGTGCCGCTGCCGATAAACCAGTCGTCGGCACTGGCAGCCGCCGCGCAGATATCGAGCGCACTGGTGGATTCCAGACATGCTCCGGAGCGACTATCCCAGCGTCCGTAACGATGCCCCTGAGGCGAGGTGGCGACCAGCTCATTGTTTGCCAGTGCCAGACTGCCGATATAGCCGGAAAAGAGTTCCCAGCCGCCAGTCGGCGTTGCCACGGCCTGCCAGTTATCGCCTTGGGTTCGATAGACCAGCGGCGTCGTACTAGCGTAGGGATTGGCATACTGCAGCCCAGCCCAGATATGTTCGCCATCCCGGGCCAGATGGCGCAGGCTGAGATCGGCATGCGGTGAGGGTTGCAGGCGCATGGCACCGCTGGCGGGGTGCACCCAAGCCAGCGCGGAGGCAAAGTTGTCCGCGTTCAGAACGTCGCGGCCGCGAGTCTGCCAGCCACCCAGTGCTACCACCAGTTGGTCCTGCTGCGCTACCAGCTGGTGTGGACCCAATCCGGGCAACGCCAGGCGTGCCACAGGTACCTGGGGTCTGCCACCGAAGGGTTCGTAACCGAGCAGCCAGCCAGAGGCGGTGCTCTGCTCCGCGGCACATACCCAGAGCAAGTCGTCCTGCCACAGTCCATGCCCTTCGAGCAGCAAACCGTCGGGCGGCTGAATCTGCGCCAGAGGTGCACCGCTATCCAGATCCAGCAAGCTGATGAAATAGCCGGGGCGACGCGCCACAGCAGCTACCACCCCGCGTTCGGGCTGCGGCAGAATTTCGTGCAGGCGTCCCGCTTGGGTGCTTTGCCAGAGCGTGCGGCCATCGGTGTGAATGGCGGCGACGCCATAGGTCTCGCTACGCGTGCGATAGCCGCCGACAAGCCGCCCCTTCGCCCCACCGCAACTGGTCAGCCCCGCACTCAAGCCGAGTGCCAGGGGGGCGAGCTGCAGAAATTGGCGGCGGTCAATCGCCATCGAAATTATTGAAACCCAGCAACAGATTGAAATCGCGGCTGGCACGGTTTTGCAACAGGTCCTCCGCACGATCCAGCCACTCCAGCACGGCACGGGCCAGGTCGGCATCGCCTTGCACGGCGCGCTGTGCCAGCACGTTGCCATCGCTCAGCAGAGCTTGCAATTCGGCCTGGCTGTCGGCAGTCAGTTCCGGGCGCGCTGCCAGCCACTCGAGATGCACCATGAGCTGGTTCAGGCTGGCCGCCAGGCTGGGCAGCGTCGCGTGAGCGCGCCAACCCCAGGCCTGGTTTTCCAGCCAGGTGTCGGCGTCGTCAATACTGTTGTTGAGGCGCGATTCCAAGGCCGTGACCTGGGCGAATAGCAGATTCAGGGCAATGCTGTTGCTTTGCGACTTCGCATCCGCTGCCAGCCACTCCTGCGGTACGATCGGATTGGCTTGGTGGTAGTGATGGATAGAGCCGACCTTGTTGGCGTAGTCCGTTGCAGTTGCCTGCAACAGGTAGCAGCGAGTGGTCGGCTCCAACTCGGCATTAAAGATTAACCATTCCAGAGCCGCCAGACCTTTCTCGGCCGCAATGCGTGTTTCCAATCCAGCGATCTCCACTTCCTGCGCCGCCGCCACGCGTTGGCGCAACTGGCCCTCGACGCGATTGCGCCGGTCGGGCCAGAAATAAAGTTCAAATTCCAGGGTCAGGTCAGCCACGCCCTTGTATGGGAAAGCATTCAGCCCGGACCAGTGCAGAAAAGTCTGGCGCCAGCTGTCCTGCAGTGCAGGCAGTTCCAGCTGCCCGGCGCAATAGCTGACACTTTGTTCGGCCAGCTGCTGGCTGTTGTGCAGCCACACCTCAAGCTGCTGGTCGCCCCAGGTTTGCCAATGTAAAGCCATGGGTTCCGGCCGTGGTTGGCAGCCGAACATCAGGCCGGAACAGTAGACAATTACCAGCCAGGTCCGCCCAATCATAGGGACTCCAGAAAGTGCAGCAGCAGGCGGCGTTCGTCTGCCGACAGGGCCACAGCCCGATCGCGTGCGTTGGCCGCTTCGCCACCGTGCCAAAGTATGGCTTCAAAAATGTTGCGGGCGCGCCCGTCGTGTAGCAGCTCGGTATGACCATTGACCTCCTGATAACGACCCAACCCCCAGAGCGGCGGCGTGCGCCATTCGCGGCCATCGGCATCAAATTCCGGCCGTCCGTCGGCCAGATCATCGCCCATGTCGTGCAAGAGCAGATCGGTATAGGGGTAGATGAGCTGTTGGCTCAAGCCGGCATCGGCAACTGTGCCAGTGGTCCAGCTCGGGCGGTGGCAAGCGGCGCAGCCGACCTGGTGGAACAGGGCTTCGCCAGCAAGCACATCGGGCTCCTCGGCGCGCGGGCGGGCTGGCGGTGCCAGATGGCGTGAATAGAAGCTGACAACCTGCAGAATGTTGCCGTTGAGTTCCGGCGTACCACCATTGGGCGCTCCCAGGCACTGGATCTGCACCGGGGTGCAGGGCGGCGCCGGATTCAATTCGGAGCTGATGCCAATATCGCCAAAAAAGGCGCCGGCGCTCTGCTGTTCCACTGTGGGCTGGCCGGCCTTCCAGCCAAAGCGTCCGAGATCAAACTCGCCGCTACGCTGGTTCCAGACGCGATTGGCGCGGCCGGAAATGCCATCATCATCGGCATCCTCCGGATCGGCACCTGCCAGAATTTCGGCAGCAGGTATGGCTTCCAGCAGGCCCAACCCGATCATGGCCGGTGCCACTCGCGCACTGTAAAGGACGTCCGGGTGCAGCTCGCCATAGGCCAGCTGCTGCAACTGGAACTCGGGGCGACGCAGCGTGAAAGTCTCATCGCCCAGCGTCACCACATGATCGCGGTAATCCCAGGCAATACGGGCTTCGGGTGGCGCGCCGAGAATGCCAAAATCCTGCAGCTGATCGCCGTAATTGGGCTCGGGTACGACGCCGGATGTTGGATCGCGCGGATGATCCATAGATTCCGGGATGCTCAGACGAATCAGCAGGGAGACGGCCTGATCCTGACCCGGGCGCGGCGGATGCCCGCGGCCATCCTTGATGTGGCAACCCTGGCAACTGGTGGCATTGAAGAGCGGCCCGAGGCCGTCGCGCGCGGCAGTGGAAGCCGGGGCTGTGACCCAGGGGTTGCGAAAGAAAGAATTGCCGACGCTGAAATCCAGGCGCTGCTCAAAACTGAGGTTGGCGGCTGGCTGGGAAAAGGCATTGGCCCCTTCGACGGCGGTGGTAGTCGCGCCGCCGGGCAGGGCGGGGTCGGCAGCAGCTATTGTCGTGGCTACCGCCAATGCCAGGCCCAGGCGCAACCCGGGCAGGTGACGACACGCCATACTAGAAATGGCCGGCGCTATCGGGGGCAAAGGATGCCAGGCCCAGCACGGCGCCGGTGTCGACCACCACAGCAGTGCTCGCGACCAGCGATTGGATGGCCTCGTTGATCATGCGCGAACCTTCGCGATTGCCCGGGGCGATCAACTGGTCAAAGCGCTGGCCGTTCTCGCCCTGGTCGTAGAGTGCCTGCAGTTTGCTTTGCGCGTTGTTTAGTGCCGCGTCGAGACGATTCGCCAGATCGGCATGCTCGGTGTGCAGCCAACCCATTAGTGAGGCACCCTGAAACTCACTTTCACCTGCTGCAAAGCGCCCGTACAAAATATTGCGCACGCCCTGGAAGTTGTAATAGAGGGTGCCGTGTGTGTGATCGGAAAAGCAGTCCTGCTCGTCTTCGCTGGAATTGGCAAACAGCGCTACGCGCATGCGCTCACCGGCCAGCTCGCCCAGCGACAGGCTGCCGACGCCGTAGAGAATGCGGCGCAGCTGCTCCATTTGCGGCAGCGCCAAAAAGGTGGCGCGATAATTGTCACCATCCTCTGCCTGCCACTCTGCCGTCATCTCGGCGAGGTCGTCGACCAGCAACTGGGTGACGGCGGCGAGGTACTGGGCGCGTCGTTCGCAATGACCGTGGGTACAGGCCGAGCCAGCGGCAAAATCGCTGGCTGGACGTTCGCCGGTGCCGGCCGCATTTCCGTGCAGGTCCTGACCCCACAGCAGAAACTCGATGGCGTGCCAGCCGGTGGCCACGTTGGCCTCCGAGCCACCCAGCTCGTTCAGCGAAGCCAGCAATTGCGGGCTGAACTCGGCTACGGAAATACCTTCAGGGCCAAGTTGCAGATCCGGATGGCTCACCAGATTGATCTGGCCATAGGGGTTGCCCAGCTCATAGAAATAGAGATCGGGTTCGACATAGTCGATAAAGCCTTCATCCAGCGGCCAGGCATTGACCTGGGGTTCCCAGGCGTCGATCACCGGGTGACCAAAACGGAAGGCCTCGGTCTGGCTGTAAATGTCCTTGGCAGCGGTCCAGGCCTGACGTGCGGCCAGCAGATTGGCTTCGCTGGGCTGCTCAATCAGGACGTCGACGCGCTCTTGCAGCGCCAGACTGGCGCGATGCGTTTCCAGATAACTCAGATAAGCCAGATCGGCGTGGGCGATGACCAGATGTTCCAGCAATTCGTGCGCCTGGCTCAGGGGGCTTAGGCTGGTCAACAGGAGAAGACTGGATATGCTCAGTCGCCGGCTCATGGCAGGGTTTCCTTTAAAGGGCAGTGTTAGGGTAATATGATAATGAGAAAGATTATCATTAGCGTTATTAACTTTCCAGCCCGTCGCGCAGCGAAGCGAAGAAAAGTTGATGCAGAGCAGATTTTTCGGTCAGAGGCGCTTGAGGGTCCAGCCGAGCAGAATCAGGCCAAGAAAAATTGCTACTACCAGCAGCAGGGGAAGTTGCACTGCTTGCCCCAGCGCGGATGCATCGGCAGCAGTCGGCTGCAGGTTGGGCCCGGCGACCAGGCCCATATTGTGTAGCTCGGAGCCTTCCACCTGCCAGGCCAGCCAGGAGGGCGGATAACAGTAGCCGGCGTCGGCACAGCCCTGGAAGCGCAGATAGAAGGTGCCCTCGGTCGGCAGGCTGAAGTGCAGCTCGGTTTGATCGCGGTAAATCTCCACCTGCTCATCGAAAAACGGGTCGTAGGTGGTTGCGCCCTGGGGCAGACCAAGCTCAGTGCTCTCTGTACTACCCACAACCAGACGGAACTGCTTGCGGTACATGTAATAGCCCGGCCGGATTTGCCAGCCGATCCAGACTTCAGCCTCATCCACCAGGCCCTGGGCCATAAAGGCCTGGTCGACCCTGAGTAAGGCGTCCGCTGTGAGCAAACCGGAGGGCGCCAGCAAGCCGCCCGACTGGGCAAGTGCCGCCGAGTGCCAGAGCGTGGCGAGCAGAATCAGGCAGGGGGGTACACGCAGGAGCATGGCGGGGGCAGAATTGGATAGAGGTCAGAGTATAATGCGCGCCTCACAACCCTGCCTAGGATCACGATGCGCGCCTTCTTTGCTGTATTTTGCTTTGCCCTGCTGTTGTCCTCGCCGCTGGCGGCGCAGACACCCGAACTGCAAATAACCGATCTGCAGGTGATGCGTCCGCTGCCAGGCCAGACCGTCTCGGCTGGCTACTTTAATTTGACCAATCCGACGACCGAGCTGGTCACTCTGCTATCCGTTGAGTCGGCTCAGGCATCGCGCGTCGAGCTGCACGAAACCATGAACATGAACGGCATGATGCATATGCACGCCGTGCAGTCCGTGCATATCGAGCCCGGCCAGAGTCTGGCCTTCAGTCGCGGCGGCAAACACCTGATGGTTTTTGATCTCGATAACGCTGCGTTGGAAGCTGGCGTCGTCGAGCTGACATTTCATTTCGCTAACGGTCAACGGCTAACCGCACAAGCCGAACTGGCTGCCTGGTAAGAACGCTACTTCCTTAGCCGGCCCGGTACCAGCCTTCCTGGAGCGCCAGCTCGCGGTACTGCTCGCCACGCAGGCGCGGACCAATAAATTTCACCAACTCTGCCGCTGTGCGGCAGGCAAAGCGGCCGGCTTCGACAGCATCGGCGCCCTGCACCAGCGCTGCCAGGTAAGCCCCCGCAAATGAGTCGCCGGCGCCATTGGTATCAATGGCACGCACCTGGGGCGAAGTCACCCGCTCGCGCGTGTCGCCCAATCCGATAACGGCGCCCTCAGCACCCAGGGTGACGGCAAAGGCCGTGCTGGCCTCTGCCAGTTTATTCAGGGCCTGATCCAGACTGGAGGATTCCGTCCAGGCCAGCGCCTCATCGCGATTACAAAACACCAGATCGAGTTTGCCGCCGGCAATCTGCTTTAGCGGCTGGCGAAAATGCGCGGCAATGCCGGGGTCAGACAGACTCAGGGCGATGCGCGTACCGGATTCGCGGGCCAGTTCCTGCAGACGCGTAGCGGCGCGCAGGTTGGCCGGTGAGGTAGACAGATAGCCCTCGATATAAACCCACTGGCTGTCGGCAATCACCTCAGGGTGCAGGGAGTCGGCATCCAGTTCCGCGGAAACACCGAGACTGGTGTTCATGGAGCGCTCGGCATCGGGCGTCAGCATCACCAGACATTTGCCGGTTTCGCCGGCCACGCGCTGCCCGTTCTGGTTGTAGGCCAGGCCGGCGCGTTCCAGATCACCAAGAAAGATGGCGCCGTATTCGTCGTCGGCCACGCGGCAGGTCATAAAGTTGGTGCAACCCAGGTAGCTGGCCGCGATCAGGGTGTTGGCGGCGGAGCCGCCGCAGGCGCGATTGGCGCTGTCGATGTGTTCGCGCAGGTAGTGCAGGTACTGTGCCTGTTGCGCGCCATCGACCAGGGTCATCAGCCCCTTGGCGATGCCCAGCTGCTGCAGGTCCTCGTCGCTGACATGAATTTCGGTGTCGACCAGTGCGGCGCCGATGCCGCAGATATCATAGGTTTTCGGCAAGAGCCTGTTCTCCGTGGTTAGCTGGGGCGAATCTGCGAGCTAGTTCTGCAGCAACTGGTCCATGACCGCCGCTGCCTGCTCCAGACTGAAGTCGAGGTCCTCGCGGCTATGGGCGATGGACATGAAGCCGGCTTCGAATGACGAGGGTGCCAGATAGATGCCGCGCTCCAGCATCAGATGAAAAAAGCGGTTGAAGCGCGAGCTGTTGCAGACCATGACCTGCTGAAAGTTGGTGACCGGATCCTCGTTGGTGAAAAACACCCCGAACATGCTGCCCGCACTGTTGGTGCTGAAGGGAATGCCGCGTTCCTTCGCCAGCGCACGCAGGCCATTGAGCAGGTAGGCCACCTTCTGCTCCAGTTGGGCGTAAAAGCCCGGTTCCTGAATCAGCTTCAGCGTGGTCAATCCTGCAGCCATGGCAATGGGATTGCCGCTCAGGGTGCCGGCCTGATAGACCGGGCCCAGCGGTGAAATCTGCTCCATGATGTCGCGGCGTCCGCCAAAGGCTGCCGCCGGCATGCCGCCGCCCACCACCTTACCCAGGCAAGTCAGATCGGGCTTGATACGGTAGTGCGCCTGGGCGCCGCCCAGCGCCACGCGAAAGCCGGTCATGACCTCGTCGAAAATCAGTAACGCACCGTATTCGCTGCACAGTGCGCGCAGCTTTTCCAGAAAGCCCGGCAGCGGGGGGATACAGTTCATATTGCCGGCCACGGGCTCAACGATGACGCAGGCGACTTCCTTGCCCTGGCGCCGGAAGGTTTCTTCCACCACGGCCAGATCGTTATAGGGCAGGGTCAGGGTATGTTGCACCAGATCGGCAGGCACGCCCGGTGAACTGGGCACGCCAAAGGTCAGTGCGCCGGATCCGGCTTTGACCAGCAGCGAGTCCGAATGGCCGTGGTAACAGCCCTCGAACTTGATGATCTTGGTGCGGTTGGTATAGCCGCGCGCCAGACGCAGGGCGCTCATGGTGGCCTCGGTGCCAGAGCTGACCATGCGCACCAGGTCCATGCTCGGCACCAGCTTGATAATTTCCTCGGCGATCAGGGTTTCCAGCGGCGTAGGCGCGCCAAAGCTGAGTCCGTCCTCGGCCTGCTTCTGCACCGCGGCAATGACCTCTGGGTGGGCGTGGCCGAGGACCATGGGGCCCCAGGACAGCACGTAGTCAACATAGCGCTTGCCGTCGACATCGTAGATATAGGGGCCCTGGGCGCGGTCGATAAAGAGCGGTGTGCCGCCCACGGATTTGAAAGCACGCACCGGCGAGTTGACACCACCAGGAATGACGCGTTGCGCCTGGGCAAATAGTTTTTCGGACGAATTCGACATGATCAGAAGGGTTTCACAATTACCAGAATGGCGATGCCGATCAGTACCAGCACCGGAAATTCATTAAACCAGCGGAAATAGACGTGGCTTTTGGTGTTGGCATTATCGGCAAATTTTTTCAGATGGGCCTTGCACATAAAATGATAGGCGAGCAGCGCTACTACCAGCACCATCTTGGCCTGAAACCAACCGGCGCGGGCAATGTCTGGCAGCACCCATACCATGCCCAGCCCCAGGGCGATGGTTGCCATCATGGCCGGGTTGGCAATGCCGCGATACAGCTTGCGTTCCATCACTTTGAAGCGTTCGATGCTGATCTCGTCCTCGGTCATGGCGTGGTAGACAAACAGGCGCGGCAAGTAAAACAGAGCCGCAAACCAGCTCACAACCGCCACCAGGTGGAAGGCTTTGAGCCAGAGATAGAGCATGGGAAATCCTCGAAAAAACGCAGATGCGCATGGTAACAGGTTCGCATTGCCGGGCTCATCCTTTTCCCGCGCGCGGCGGCTTTCCCTATAATAGCCGCAAATTCGCGGAGCCCAGGGCATGATCAAGGCAGCCATTATTGGCGGAACCGGCTACACCGGCATAGAACTGATTCGACTTCTTAGCGGTCACCCCGGGGTGGAACTGCGTGCGGTCAGTTCGCGCTCGCTGGATGGCACCCGCGTCTCCGATCTGTTCCCCTCGCTGCGCGGTATCTGCGATCTGCCGTTCCAGGAGCCGGATGCCATCGATTACGCCGATCTGGACGTGGTGTTTTTTGCCACCCCCCACGGCGTTGCCCAGAAAATGATGGCCGAGACCCTGGGACGGGGTGTGCGGGTCATCGATCTGTCGGCCGATTTTCGTCTGCGCGACGTGCCTTTGTGGGAGAAAACCTACAAGACCAGCCACGCGGCAACCCAGTTAGTGGCGGAGGCGGTCTATGGCCTGCCGGAAATCAATCGCGACCAGATCAAGGACGCCCGCTTGATTGCCTGCCCGGGTTGCTATCCCACGGCCGTGGCGCTCGGTTTGTTGCCGCTGATTGAAGGTGGCCTGGTGGATCTCGCCAGTCTGGTGGCCAGCTGCGTGTCGGGCGTCAGTGGCGCCGGTCGGCAGGCCAAGATGGAATACCTGATCACCGAGTGCTCCGAGAGCTTCAAGGCCTACGGCGCTGCCGGTCATCGCCATCAGCCGGAAATCGAGCAGATTCTGCGCGACCGCCTGCCAGCCGGTGCGGCCGGCCTGCGCCTGCTCTTTGTGCCACATCTCGCACCCATGATTCGCGGCATGCACGCCACGCTCTTTGCCGATCTGCAGCAGAGCGGAGTCGATTTGCAGGCGCTCTACGAACAGCGCTATGCGGATGAGCCCTTTGTCGATGTCATGCCGGCTGGGTCCCACCCCGAGACGCGCACGGTGCGGGGTGCCAATAGCTGTCGTCTGGCGGTCTACGAGCGCGACGGGCGCGCCCTGGTGCTGTCGGTCATCGACAACCTGACCAAGGGCGCCAGTGGCCAGGCCGTGCAGAATCTCAATATCATGTTCGGGCTCGAAGAAACCGCCGGCCTCGGATGGCCAGCGCTGCTTCCCTGAGAAACAATCGTGCCCAGCAACCACAGCATCAACCGCGAGCGCGTTCGGGTCATACGGGAAAACCGCTGGCTGCCGCTCTGGTATGCCTTTGGCCTGGCGCTGGTGCTTATCGCCATCCCGGCAGCCACCTTGTATGTGACTCGCCTTCAGCTGGGCGAGGACTATCGCTTGCTGCAGGAGCAGATGGAGCGCGTGCAAGAGGAGCAGGCTAGCCTGCAGCAGCGTATCGATGGACTGTTGCAGGAGCGCGCCGATCTGGAAGTGGCCTCGCAGCTCGACCGCGCGGCCCTGCAGCAATTGCGTTCGCGGCTGGTGGAGTGGCGCGAGGCCAATGAGTTGCTCGAGGAGCAAACCCAGTTTTACATGTCGCTGATGAACCCCACGGCGACCAATGCCGGTGTGTTTATTGAGTCAATTGAGATTCGCGCCACATCCACGCCCAACCGCTACGACTATGATGTGCTGGTCGCCCAGCGTACCCTGGATCACCAGGGCGTCACCGGCCGGCTGGTCATCAACCTGATTGGCCGCCAGAATGGCTCGCCCCTCACCCTGACCAGCGATACCCTGGGACTGGATAACAACGGGCAGGCGTTGGGCTTTCGTTATTTTCAGCACCTGACGGGCAGCCTGGAAGTGCCGGCCGGTTTTGCTGCAGAACAGTTGCGCGCCCGGGTTTACCTGGCTGGCAACAATACCCCCTTGCTGGATGAGACCACCGCCTGGCCCTCGTCCAACACCACCAACTAGGAGTACCCCATGGTAGGCAAGCAAAAAGTTGAAAAAGGTAGCTCGGTAACCACCCTGATTGCCCGTAACACCCGCATCGAAGGCAAACTGGAGTTCACCGGCGTACTGGAAATCGAAGGCCTGGTGGTCGGCGATGTGCTGGCCGCGAGCGACAGCAAGTCGGTAGTGCGCGTCCTCAACAACGGCCGCATCGAGGGCGAGATCCGCGTGCCGCAGGTCATTATCAACGGCGAAGTTCTGGGTAATGTCTTTGCCGAGGAACAGCTCTATCTGGCCGAGAAAGCCGTGATCGAAGGCAATGTGCACTACCGCGTCATCGAGATCGAAAAGGGTGCCCGCATCAATGGCAGCATCCTGCAGTTGGGCAAGGAAGCCGCAAAGGTCGACGCCCAGGTGGGTAGCCCCACGGGCTTCAGCGGCGAACCCAAGCTGGCCAATACTTGACTGAAAAAGTCGGGTAATCCAAGATGCGCGCCCTATGTCAGCTGTTGAAACCTTCGTTCCCAGCCCCCTGATCATCACCGACGCCGCCGTGGCCAAGGTGAGGGCGTTGGTTGAGGAAGAACAGGCCCCCGAACTCAAACTGCGCGTCTACGTCACCGGTGGCGGCTGCTCCGGCTTTCAATACGGCTTTACCTTCGACGAAAAGATCAAGGACGACGACACCCTGGTGGAGCGCGATGGCGTCGGCGTGCTGATCGACTCGCTAAGCTTTCAGTATCTGGCCGGCTCCGAGGTCGACTACAAGGAAGGCCTGGAAGGCGCCCGCTTTACAATCTCCAACCCCAATGCCGCCACTACCTGTGGTTGTGGCTCGTCTTTTTCCATTTAGTTTTAGTCTCCTGTCGTTAATTGCGCCGCGATTACGACGATCACTCGATGCACTGAGTCCTGCGCATTTGCGCCAGGGCCGTCGGCGTTACTAGCGATTACATGGAATAACGAGCCAGCTATTTGTCGTGCTCGAAGGGAATTGGTTTGGCGGTGCTATTTTTTGACCAGTCGCAATCCAACTTCCAGATGCTCGGTAAAGGGAAACTGGTCGAAGGCTGCGAAGCGGTCGATGCGATGGGTGCTGCTGAGTTCGGTCAGGTTCTCCGCCAGGGATTCCGGGTTGCAGGAAACATAGAGGATGTGGTTGAAGTCGGCGGCAAATTGCAGCGTAGCGGCATCCAGTCCGGCGCGCGGCGGGTCGACAAACAGCGTGGTAAAGCGGTAGCTGTCCAGGTCGATCTGCTTTTCCTGCAGGCGGCGAAAGGAGCGCTCACCGCGAACAGCCTGGGCCGCTTCTTCGGCAGATAGACGCGCGCTGCGCACGTTCGATATCTGATTTTCCTGCAGGGCCCAGTCCAGTGCCGCCATGGATGGCTTGCTCAGCTCGGTGGCCAGCACCTGGTCGAAGCAGGTCGATAGCGGCAGGGTGAAGTTGCCGTTGCCGCAATAGAGTTCGAGCAGGTCGCCGCCGATGCCCCGAGCGCATTCGACCGCCCATTCCAGCATCTCGCGGTTCACAAGAGCGTTGGGCTGACTGAAGCTGCCTTCGGTCTGGCGCGTTTTGAATACGCGGCCGTGCACGGCCAGGGCTTCTGTTACAGAGTCGCCACCCAGCACGATCTTCTGTTTGCGGCTGCGACCGATAAGTTTGCAGCCCAGGCGCTGGCGCAGCAGTTCGGCTTCCATTTCCCAGGCGCTGTCCAGAGCGCGGTGATAAATCAGGCTAACGGAAAGTTCGCCGCCTAGACTGGCCAGAAAGTCCACCCGAAACAATTTATGGCCCAACACCTCGGAGCGGTTCAGGCTGTCGCGCAGTTTTGGCATGGCGATCTGGATGGTTGGGCTGGCAGGAGCAAAGCTGGAGACAACGAAGCGCTCGCGGGTACCCGGACGCACCATGGCGTAATCGATGCGCTGCCCCTGGTGAAAAGTGTGGAGTTCGCAGCGCTGGCGATAGCCCGTCTCGGGCGAGCGAAACACCTCGGGAGCCGGCGCACCGAAGGGCGCCAGCAGGGCGCGACATTGGCTCACCTTGTGGTCGAGTTGGGCCTGATAGCTGAGTTCGGGTTCGGCCAAGGGCAAGGTCATCAGTTGGCTGGGCCGGGCATTATACGCAGCGCCGTCAGGCGATGGATTAAAACAGGCCCTCGTAAATCAGCTTGATGCCGGCGACGAAGAGGAAGGTGTAGAGAATGCGATAGATCCATTGCTGATGCACCAGGTGCAGCAGGCGGTGACCCAGCAGCACGCCGATCGGCCCTAGGGGCAGCAGGATCAGTGAGGTGCCCAGGTTGGTCAGGCTGAACTGGCCGAGCATGGCGTAGGGGATCAGCTTGGCCAGATTCACCACGGCAAAGAAGATGGCCAGGGTGCCGGTCAAAATCACCTTGTCGAGTTGCTGCGGGTAAATATAAATGCCCGCCGGCACGCCGCCGGCATGAATCTGGGTGCTGGTAAAGCCCGATACCATGCTCCAGAAATAGCCGGCCCATTTCCCCGGCTTTTTCATGCGCGCATGGGGTGCCCACCAGTAGTACAGGCAGAAACTGACGGCGAGAAAACCGAGAAAAAGGCGCAAGCCCTCAGCGGACACGTGGTTCATCCACAGCCCGGCCAGGGCAATGCCGACCAGCGCGGTGGGCAGCATGATTTTCAGATGGCTGGCGTCGTATTTGCCGCGAAATTTCCACACCGCGGTGGCATCCATCATCAGCAGTACCGGCAGCATTACGGCTGCGGCCGTGCGCGGATCGATGGTAAGGGCCATCAGGGGTACGGCAATGGAGGCCGCGGCGCCGCCAAAGCCGCCCTTGCTCATGCCGAAAATCATGGCCGCCGGCACGGCAGCGAAGTAGAAGGTAGGGTCAGCAATAAAATTCACAATTTTTTCGTATTCTTCGCTTTGGTGTCATTGTACGCTGGATTTTTGCAAGGGAAATTTCGCAAAAGGAGTACTTATGAAACTGACCGGAATGCTCTTGGTTGCCTGTAGTCTGGCGCTGGTTGGCTGTGCTTCGGCACGCCAGGGTGGCAATGTCATCATCGACACCGAAGGCGTGGATATGCAGGCCTACCGCAGCGATCTGGCGCAGTGCCAGGCCTATGCCGAGCAGGTATCCATTGTTGAGCAGGCGGCGCAAGGCGCGGCAGTCGGGGCTGTGGTCACCGGTGCCATTGGCGCGGTGGTTGGCGGCCAGCGCGTCGCCGAACGCGGTGCAGCAGCAGGTGGTATTTCCGGTGGTGCCCGCGGCACTGTGTCGGCGCTGCAGGAGCGCGAACAGGTGGTGAAAACCTGTCTGCGCGGACGCGGCTATCGCGTGCTTAATTAGGAGACGGCGCGCTCAAAAACTTGTGTGTGACGCCCTGGTATCTGGTTAGCCCTTGCGCTGCCGGGCCAGGGCTTCAATCTGACCCCGCAACCCCGACAGGTCGTAACCGGCCTTCGCGGCGGCACTGAAAATTTCCCCGGTATCCAGTTTGCCTGCCTGTGACAGGGCCCAGAGTGTGGTGCAGCGCGTGCCCGAGCGGCAGTAGGCCAGCACCGGCTTTTCCGCCCGCTCTAGCAAACGCCCGAAATCCTCCACATCCTTCATGGTCATCCCGCCGGAGATGATCGGCTGGTAGCTGTAGGCTAAGCCCAGTTCCTCGCTCACCGCGGCAATGTCATCGCCCGGCGTCTGGTCACCGGATTCACCGTCGGGCCGGTTATTGATCAGGGTGCGGAAGCCCTGGCTGGCAATCTCAGCGACATCATCGGCGCTGATTTGCGGGGCCACGGCGAGATCGGGGGTAAGGGGTCGGATTTGCATGGAAACTCGTCTAGAAACAGTTCTTGGGTTTGGGCAGACCGGCCAGGCGCGCTGCCATCTTAGCTGGGCTGGGACCGAACAGCTTCATCAGATAAATGCTGCCGACCCGGTGTTCGCCCAGGTGGGGTTTAAGTAGGCCGACCAACTGACGCATCGAGGGCGGCTCATTGCCGGCTTCGCAATAGCTTGGGATGCAGTTAAGGCAA
>JAYQPQ010000048.1:0-13804 GCA_038145405.1 Porticoccaceae bacterium
AGGCTGGGCTGGCGTTTTCCCCGTTCCATTAACGAGATAAAGGTTCTGTCGAGGCCCGCCTGTAGTGCAAGCTTTTCTTGGGATAAGCCACTCTCCTGTCGAGCCTGGCGTAAGACGTCCCCGAACGTTGATTTGATTACTTCTGAGCTTCCCATAGCCTCGCATCTTTGTACTTGCGAGACTCATGGTCTACGGACTATAGTACGCAAACCTCGAATTTGAGGTGTTCAACTGAAGGAGGGTAGCTCGTGAGTAATGCTGCAGCAGCGATGGCTCTTCAGAGTCAACGGAAAAAAACCAACCATATCCTGCACTTTATCCTGACGCTTCTGACCGGTGGCTTATGGATATTCATATGGATCCTCTTGGGGTTGCGTACTAGGGGTCACAATAAAAAAATTGATGACCAGATCCAGATGCTGATGGTCTCAGCGATCGAGTCCAGGACGAGCAGTTCAGCTTAATTGATCTAGCCGGGGGTTAGGAAAGCGCTTGGCGCTGCCAGTCGAGATCGACTTTTCTACGAATTCTATCCAGTGTGGCCTGTGCGCTGAAGCCGGTCACCAGTGCTGCGGACAGGAAGGCGAGTGGGAACAGGCCCCCGGCCATTTCTGCCATCTGCCCGGTAAGGGCGAAAATGCCGGCACCGATCATCACCCCGGTTCCCATGGCGATGGCGCCTCCGAGAGTCAAACTATCAGCTTTGTACTTTTCCATTTACCAGAAGCCTCCTGTCCACATTTGATTAACGAGACGGCATCTCAGTGACCAGTTCCGGGCGGCAACTTGTTACAGCAATGCGCCTCGTGTTTGGCGTTATCTCTGATATTCTGGTCCGTCTGCCGCTGCAGACTGAGCCGCAGGCGATTCCACCAATTACTTTTTATTACGACGCCATGCTTCTCAAGGATCGCCATTATTTGGTCAACATTCTGTACCGAGCCATCGTAGGCCACCTTGAGCCTGGGCTTGTTCGCATCAAACCAGGCTCTGTCAATGCCGGGCAGTCGGCCTATCTCGTCCGCCGCTTTCTGCGCCATGGATTGATCAACGCGCTGCAGGCTGAAACTGAACCTGGTCAGAAATCCGGGATTCACTCCTTCTCTATGCGTGGTCATTTGAAATTACTCCTATTTCGGCAAGAGACAGCCGAATGACAGGGCTCCCCCTTACTCCAGGTGTTGCTGCTCTGAATTTCCCACCGACACGAAGATTTCACTCGTGCCATCTGCTCTGAGCAGCCACACCTGATAAGGCGTGAAGTTATCGCCAACCTCCATTCCGGGGCTTCCCAATGGCATTCCGGGTACCGCTAAACCAATCGCGTCGGCAGGCGGATTTTCCAGAAAGGCCTGAATATAACGGGCTGGGATATGACCCTCAAATACATAGCCTTCCGGCGAAACGGCTGTATGGCAGGACTGATACTGCGGGGCAATTCCGTAGTCCAACTTCACCTGATTCAGGTCGTCAGTCTGGTGGATGACGGTTGCGAAACCGGCGTCCTCCAGATGGTCGACCCATAGACTGCAGCACCCACAGGTTGGGCTTTTGTAGACGTCCAGAGTGGCTATTGGCGCGCCGCTGCCCCTTTCCGGTTCCGCCGCTGAATCGGTTGTGTTGTCCGCGCATGCGGAAAAGGCCAAGGGGAGCAGCAGGACTAGGAAAAGTTGGATATAGCGTGTTGCTGAATATTGCATTTTTAACTCCTGGTCGGTTTGGTGCGCTTAACTAATGCGCTGGTTTGCCTACTAACAATTGAGGGGTTCCGCCGACCGTAACGAGCCCGGCGGGACCCATCTACACATCAATCTTCACCCTGGGGTTTGAAGCTTCGTAGCCTCAGGGAATTACTGATTACCGACACCGAGCTCAGGCTCATGGCGGCAGCTGCGATCATGGGGCTCAACAGGAGGCCAAAAAACGGATAGAGCACTCCGGCAGCGATAGGCACACCTGCGGCGTTGTAGACAAAGGCGAAGAACAGGTTCTGCTTGATATTGGCCATTGTACGGCGACTCAGCTGGCGCGCCCGGGCGATGGCCCGCAGGTCACCCTTGACCAGGGTAATACCGGCGCTTTCCATGGCCACGTCGGTGCCCGTACCCATGGCAATACCCACGTGGGCTGCGGCCAGTGCGGGGGCATCATTTACGCCATCGCCGGCCATGGCCACGATCTGACCCTCACTCTTGAGCTGTTTGACGATCTCGGCTTTCTCATCCGGCAACACCTCGGCCCGCACCTCGTCAATATTCAGCTGGCGCGCCACAGCTTTGGCGGTGGTCTCATTGTCGCCAGTCAGCACCAGCACCCGGATACCCTCGGCATGCAAGGTGCGTATGGCATCGAAGGTACTTTCCTTAATGGGATCGGCGACGCTGACCAAGCCAGCCAGGGCACCGTCGACCGCCACGAACATGACCGTCTGGCCTTCGGCGCGGAGGGATTCGGCTTTTTCGGCCAGGACAGCCGAGTGGATATTCATACTGTCCATCATGGCGCGATTGCCCAGCACTACCTGGCGGCCGTCCACCTTGCCCTGAACACCTTTACCTGTCACCGAATTGAAGTTGCTTGCCTTGGCCAGCTCAACCCCGCGTTCTTCGGCGCCCCGAACAATGGCAACGGCCAGAGGGTGTTCACTGCCGCGCTCCAGACTCGCCGCCAGACGCAGAATATCGGTCTCGTTGCCGTCCTGGGCTACCACCTCAACCAACTTGGGCTTGCCCTCGGTCAGGGTGCCGGTCTTGTCCACTACCAGGGTGTCGACCTTGCGCAGAATTTCGACGGCCTCGGCATTTTTGAATAAAACGCCCATGCTCGCGCCCTTGCCGGTCGCCACCATGATCGACATGGGCGTAGCCAAACCCAAAGCACAGGGACAGGCAATAATGAGCACGGAAACGGCCGCGATAATGGCATAGGCCATACGCGGCTCCGGCCCGACCAAGGCCCAGACCACGAAGGTCATAATGGCAATAACGACCACGATCGGGACAAAGTAGCCGGCCACTATATCCGCCAGCTTCTGGATCGGTGCACGACTGCGCTGGGCTTCGCCCACCATAGTGACAATGCGCGCTAAAAGTGTATCTGACCCCACTTTTTCGGCTTCCATCAGCAGGCCGCCGGTGCCGTTAATCGTCGACCCAATCACCTGGTCGCCCGCGCCTTTTTCGATCGGAATGGATTCACCCGTTACCATGGATTCATCCACAGCCGTCGAACCTTCCAGAACCTTGCCGTCCACCGGAATCTTTTCGCCCGGTCGGACGCGCAGTTGATCGCCGACCTGGACATCTTCCAGGGACACATCCTCCTCGGAGCCGTCCGGGTTCACGCGCCGCGCTGATTTGGCCTGCATGCCCAGCAACTGCCGGATGGCCTGGCCGGTGCGGCTACGAGCCCGCAATTCAAACACCTGGCCGAGCAGAATGAGAGTGACGATAACCGCCGCTGCCTCGAAGTAGACCGCCACTTCGCCGTGGGCGCGGAACGAATCGGGGAATATCCCCGGCAGCAGCGCCGCTACCAGGCTATATATGTAGGCGACGCTGACGCCCAGGGCAATCAGGGTAAACATATTCAAACTGCGATTGATCACCGACTGCACACCGCGCACATAGAAGGGCCAGGCCGCCCATAGACAGACCGGAGTCGCCAGCGTCAGCTCCAGCCATACCCGGAGTTCGTGCGACAGCCACTGAGAAATCGGCTGGCCGGGCAACATATCGCCCATGGCCAGAATCAGAATGGGTACAGTTAGGGCCGCGGCAAACCAGAAGCGAAGCGACATATCGCGTAGCTCGGAGTCATCCTCCGGGGTATCCAGGTCGATGGTTTCCGGCTCCAGCGCCATGCCGCATTTGGGGCAGGATCCCGGCCCCTTCTGCCGCACTTCCGGGTGCATGGGGCAGGTGTAGATCACATCCTGACTACCTCTTGGCGGAGCTGCCTTTTTAGGCTTCAGGTACTTCTGCGGGTCGGCCTCGAATTTCTGTTTGCATCCGGCGGAGCAGAATTTGTAGCTTTGCCCCTGATATTCAGTGCTATGGGGGCTATCGGCCTTGACCGTCATGCCGCAGACCGGGTCGAGGATTTTCCCCTCGTCACCGGACTCTTGCTTCGGTTCGTGGTGGCAACAAGCTCCGCCGCTATGGCCATGATCGTGTTCGTGGTTCATGCAAATACCTTCCTGCCGTTATTAACTGGCTGCTGATTCTGTGGTGAGGTCTTGTTCCCAGGTTTCTACCAGGTGACAGACCATATGGGAGGTGGGCTCACCATCCGGCATGGTTTCCCAGGCCTTGGCGGCACGTTGGATGCGTTCATAAAGCTGCTGCATCTCGGCAAACTGGCGCTCAATATCCTGCATCCGGGCGCCGACGATCTCACGCACCCGTGGACAGGGCGTATTGCCGTGATGGGCTTGTCCGAGAATCTCGAGAATCTCATCCAGGGAAAAGCCCAGTTGTCGTGCGTGAATACAGAAGCGCAAGTTCGTCAGGTCGCGACGGCCAAAACGGCGATAGCCGTTGGCCGGGTCGCGCTCCGGGCTAGCGACACCGATACGCACGTAATAACGCACCGTATCCGGTGTCACACCCAAGTGCTTGGCAACTTCCTGAACTTTCATCTCTGCACCTCCTGATACCCGACTCTAAACCTGTGAGTAGCTCACAGGTCAAGCCATTATTTTTCTAGAACCATGCACGGATACCCAGCACCAAAGCGGTGCTAGAGGTTTCTTTGCCCGCAGCCCGGGCAAAGTTGGCTGTACCACCGTAAGTGCGGCTGTGACTCACGCCGATATAGGGCGCGAATTCCCTTTTGAATTCATAGCGCAAACGCAGGCCGAGCTCGGTGGAATTGAGCCCACTGCCGACGCCATCATCCGGCACATCATCAAAGGCGGCGCTTAGTTCCAGCCGAGGCTGCAGAATAAGACGCTGGGTAAGCAACCACTCGTACTCGAACTCTGCTCTGATACTGGCGTTACCGTCCTCACTGACAAAAAGCGCGGTATCGAGCTCAAAGTCATAGGGCACTACGCCCTGCAAACCCAATACCAGAGAGGTTCGAGAAGTATCAGCTGCGTACTCATGCCGTAGCCCAAGCTGCGCATCCCAGAACGGAGCCATCATTCGCCCATACAGCAACTGAACCTCAGCGTCTTCGAGTTCTTCGCCACGCTCACCTTCGCCCTCGGCCTTGATCCACATGCGGTGGTAATCACCGCCATACCATCCCTGAAGATCGTAGGTGTTCGTGTCTTCATCTGCGGCGCTCCCTAGCTCCAGACGGTCGATCAGCACCATGAAGTTGAGCATCTCCGGCATCGGATCACCCCAGTCCAAGGGTGCGCCGGTACGCGGATCGATGGCAGTGTTTTGCGCAACAACTCCCGACACCCAGAAAAGCAGCCCGAAAATGATGATTATTTTCTGTGTAATCTGGTTCATGGGGTCACCTCCACAACGCGAAACATGCCCATCTCCATGTGATAGAGCAGATGGCAATGAAAGGCCCAGCGGCCTGGCTCATCGACGGTTATTAATAACGACAGTCGCTCTGACGGCTTGACGCTAATGGTGTGCTTGTAAGGCAAATGATCGCCCTGGCCATTTTCCAGCTCCATAAACATACCGTGCAGGTGAATGGGGTGTTCCATCATGGTGTCGTTCACCAGAATGAGCCGGATGCGTTCGCCATAGGGGAAGTGAATCCTGTCCTTGACCTCGGAAAACTTTTCACCGTCAAAGGACCACATATAGCGCTCCATATTGCCGGTTAAATGCAGTTCAAAGGTTCGGGATACCGGACGCTTGTCCCGCATGGGAACCAGATTGCGCAGCTGCGCATAGGTCAGCACGCGGTGGCTGACGTTCTCCAACCCGGTACCGGGCTCTGCCAATCGATCCCGCTGCACTTCGGCGACGCTGTTATTGCCACGGCCGTGGTGGTCAGCGCCGTGATTCGCAACAACGGGCCCAGCACTCGCCATCATCATATGATCCATAGGCTGGTCTGCAGCCATATCAGGCATGGGCATATCCATTTGGTGCATGGAATGATCCATGGATCCCATGTCCATTTGGGCTGGCATCGCGGTGCTCTCCATGCTGTCAGACATATTGCCCATGTCCATGGACGACATATCCATTCCCATATCGACCATAGAGCGCATGGGCAGTTCACGCAGCTCAGGCACTGGCGCTTGCATTCCCAAACGCGGTGCCAGGGTGCCCCGGGTATAGCCGGTGCGGTCCATGGATTCAGCCATAAGGGTGTAAGCCATATCTGCTTGCGGCTCAACAATGACATCGAAGGTTTCAGCCACACCAATCTGAAATTCGTCGATCTCCACCGGCTCTATATTCTGGCCATCCGCCTGTACCACACGCATGGCAAGGCCTGGAATACGTACATTGAAATAGCTCATGGCGGCGGCATTGATAAAACGCAGCCGCACTCGCTCTCCAGGTTGGAATATACCCGTCCAATTTCCAGCTGGGTGCAAACCATTCATCAGGTAGCTGTAGGTAGCGCCTGTGACATCGGCAATATCTGTCGGCATCATGCGCATCCGGCTCCAGGCGAGGCGATCCTTGAGGGTTGCCACGAAACCATTCTTGCGGGCGTCCGCAACGAAATCACCCAGAGTCTGTTGACGATAGTTGTAGTAGTCGCTCATCTTTTTGAGGCGCTCGGCGACATGATGTGGATCTTCGAATGTCCAATCCGAAAGCATCACCACGTAATCACGCTCATAAGTAAAAGGCTCGGGCGCTTTGGGGTGAATCACCAGGGGTCCATAAACCCCGGATTGTTCCTGCAAGCCGGAATGACTGTGATACCAGTAGGTGCCGTATTGACGAACCGGGAACCTGACCTCGTAGGTTTCTCCGGGAGCGATACCTGGAAAGGTCACCCCGGGCACACCATCCATTTCGAAAGGCAGCAGTAAGCCGTGCCAGTGAATGGAGCTCTCCTCACCCAGATGATTGGTGACACGCAAATGCGCCTCCTGCCCCTCGTAAAGTTCAACGATGGGTCCCGGCACGCTGTTGTTCAGCGTAATGGCCTTGCCAATTCCACCGGCTATTTCAAGGCTTTGCTCGCGAATGGCAATGTCCATCAGGGTGTCTCGCGAAGCGCGCATCGTTGGCGCTGTCAGTGCACCAATCGCTCGCGCATAGCTGGGTAATAGCGCCTGGAATATTCCCAGGCTGCCAAGCGCGGCAAAGGAGCGCAGCAAGCTGCGGCGACTCCAGCCGGTGTCTTTGGGTATGACTTGATTTTCTATCATCTCAGTTCTCGACTAAAACAAAAGCCCCCTCCCGGGAGGAGGCATAAGGTTTGAATTTACTTGTCGCAAAGATAGGGTTGGGCTCATGGCTGAGCCCCTGTCCTAGTTGACGAGTGCCGCTTCGTGAAACATCCCCGCTTCGTAATGACCGGGAATATTGCAGGAAAACACCACCTCGTCATCGCCTGCAAAGTGCCAGGTCAAGGATGCTGTCGCCCCGGGAGCAAGAGTTAAGGTGCTGCCATCGTTATGTACCATGCCGGGCATATTGCGCATCATCTCGGCATGCTCCTCCCTTTCTGCTTCGCTACCGATAGAAAACTCGTGGGGGATTTTCCCTTCGTTGGTCACAACAAACTGGATAACTTCACCTGAACGAATCGAATCAAGATCTTCAGCGAAAAGAATTTTCATCTGGTCGTTGAGCGTGACTCTCACGCTGCGGTTTGCTGCCGCACCTGGCATGGGCATACCCACAGAATCTGCTTGCTCTTCACCAGCAGCGGCATTTCCGTGCCCCTCATCGGCATAGGTTGAAGACGCGAATAAAGCATAAATACATAAAATTGAAATCAGACTTTTCATAAACCACTCCAAAAATAGATTTTTGATCACAGGCGAACATAGGCTCGCGCAGAAAACCTGGTGACGTGGAGCAGATGATCAGACGAAGCCCAGCTGTAAAATTAGTAAGCTAGACAAATCAGATTGGAAGCCCGCCAAAAAACGGGCGCAGCTACCCCGCGTCAGTGCAGGGTTGAGGGGGGACGGTATAGACCGGAAGGGAAGCTAAAAGCGTAGTTATCCTGAGGAGCCTCAAAGGATTCCCCGGAACCGTTCATATCAAAAGAATGCGTATTGGTTGAGCAGGGCTGAGTACGACACCCCAGCGCGCCGCAGTCGCAGTCGCTCTGGCAACAATCGGTGCTGCCATCGGAGTTAAGATCGGATGGGTTGCCACATATCGACTCATGAGTGTCATGGTCATGACAGGACTGTTGGCCCATCGCCACTTCCATAGCTGTACCTTGCATAGAATGGGATTCCATAGGGATCAAGGCGCTGGCATACACCGCCGGATTGCTAATCGCAATCAAGCAGAGCCATACATATCTTTTGATCCACTTGGTATTCATCTAATTATTTGCGTGCCGTGCGAGCCCAACTGATGTGCAAACTATACTCCCGCCTGAGTGAAAAACAAACTTACGACCAGGATAGATAGTCACTTCAGGTAACGCTTTAGCAGGGCGACAACCTGTTCCAGATCATCCTTTTTCTGGGCCGCCGGAATATCGTCTGGAACCAGGTGTTCTCTGATGTGTCCCTCCAAAACTTCGGACATCAGACCGTTCACCGCTCCGCGAATTGCTGCAATCTGTTGTAGCACAGCCGAGCAATCGGCACTATTTACCAGCGCCCTCTCCAGTGCTTCCGACTGTCCCTTGATACGGCGTACTCGATTAAGCAGTTGTTGCTGGTATTTGGCAGTATGGGCCATTTCTCCGACCTGCTGAATATAGACTACTGGTGTATAGTATATGCTTTTACGCTGGAGCACATCCTCGATGTTTGCAGATACCGCACCCAGGCACCGCAACCACTCCCATCAATTTGATGAAGGGAACCCCCTGGCAGAAAAAAATACGCGATGGGCGGTCGTGCTAACCGCAACCATGATGGTTGCGGAAATATCCGGTGGCTGGTTTTACAACTCTATGGCCCTTCTCGCCGATGGCTGGCATATGAGTTCACATACCTTGGCGCTGGGCCTGTCTGTTCTAGCCTGCAGCGCGGCCCGACGCTATCGGCACGATTCCAGGTTTAATTTCGGCACCTGGAAGATTGAAGTACTGGGAGGCTATACCAGCGCAATCTTCCTGGTCGGCGTGGCTGGATTGATGCTGTACCAATCCACTGAACGCCTTATTTCACCAACAGCAATCCATTACGATCAGGCCATATATATCGCTATCGCCGGACTCGCGGTGAATCTGATATGCGCCTGGCTGCTTAAAGAGGATCATTCCCACCACCATGATGGAGACGAGACACACCACCATAAGGACCTGAACCTGCGCTCGGCTTACCTTCACGTGTTGACTGATGCAGCAACTTCTGTGCTCGCCATCATCGCGCTTTTTGGCGGCAAACTTTTTGGTGCCATATGGCTGGACCCCACCATGGGAATCGTCGGTGCTGCACTGGTGTCTGCATGGGCCTATTCCCTACTGCGTGACACCAGCAAGGTTTTGCTGGACGCCGAAATGGACAGCCCCCTGGTAGGAAAAATTAGAAGCGCTATTCTTGCAGATCCAGCTACATGCGAAGTAACAGACATCCACCTTTGGCGCGTTGGCAAAGGAAAATATGCCTGTATTCTTTCTCTAGCTTGCAATGAAAACGTAGCACCTGCCTACTTTAAAAATGCGCTTGCTACATTCGAGGAAATTGCCCACTTTACTGTGGAAGTAAATCTGACTTGAGTTGGTCAATTGCTCCCGCTATGCGCCCTCAACGAATTGCAGCGTCACTCTAAGGCCAAATTATGCCTATACCAAAGGGTTCCATTGCAGACGAGCAAAACTAGTACAAGGTTTGTGTAAAAAAATTGCTTCCACTAGAATGCCGGTTCCACTTTGATCAACAGGCGAGCCCTGCTCAGCAAATGAGGCTTGGTTTTTTCAGAACAGCTCGAAACAAACGCATCATCGGTGCGTTGCTGCTTCTGTTGATAACAGCCGTTCAGTTTCAGGAAGCGGTTGCGGAAATGTTCTTACCCCACGCCGAAGACGCATTTCAGCTGGACTTGCATCATGCAAGTAGCGCCGAAAGCGATTCAGCTCTTGATTTGGTGGATTCTTCGGCGCTCCAATTTTCTGGGGGCGACGCTCAGGGCTGTGACCATTGTGGAACTTGCCACACGCTGAATTTATTGCTCCTAGTAGATGCCGAGCAACCTATTTATCAACAGAATCAACTAGCGTTTTCCGTTTATCAGCGACAAGACGCTAACGGATACGTCTCTCTGCTCCTCCGCCCCCCTCGAGTTTAAACCTACGAACCATCCCCTAAGCGGGATTTCTCTTTCTTTCCTGAATTCGTAGGACACTTACGATGTATAGACACGATTTGTCGTGGCGCAAGCAAGCGCTACGTTTATTCCTCATTACTGCTGTGGTGGGCTCTGTCGGCTGGCAACACGCCAATGCAGACGAACACCTCAGTGAACCGCTTCGGTTAGCCGAAGCCATTGCTCTGGCGCTCGACAACAACCCCGAACTACGAGCCTTTGCGCCAATCCTGAGAGGGTTGGAAGGGCAGAGGATTAGTGCCGATCAATCACCAGCTCTGGAGGTTGGCCTTGAAGGCGAAAACCTGCTTGGTTCGGGTGAATTTTCCGGGGGTGACAACTCCGAATACACCCTTTCCCTATCTTCAGTCATTGAACTGGGTGAGCAGCGAGAAAACCGCGTTCGAGTTGCCGCCAGTGGTTATGGCCTGGAGATGGCCCGGCAGCGTGCCGAAGTCCTCACTCTGGCCGGGCAGGTGACACGACAGTTTGTCGCGACCCTGGCCTTGCAAGAAAAACTAGGAATTGCCGACCGCGCCATTGATTTGGCTCAGTCGACGTTCCAGGCGACGGCTCGCCTTGCCGAGCAGGGTGCGGCGCCCGAAGCGGAAGTTGTAAGAGCCCGCGTGTTTTTGACCCAAAGTCAGTTGGAGAAAAACCGACTCGAAGCCGCGTTGGACAGCAATAGGCTCACCTTGGCAACTCTGCTAGGTAAAGGGGCTGCAGACTTCACTCGGCTGGAGGGAAGCCTCGCATCAAGTTCCACCAGCCAGAACTTTGCTGATTTGTGGCGGCTGGCCGAGGAAAGTTCTCTCACTCAGCTTTATGCAAGTGAAGAAAAACTGCGAACTGCAGAACTGGATTTGGTGCTCAGTCAATCCAGGGGAGATATTAGCTGGCAGGTCGGTACGCGCTATTTCCAGGAAAGCGGAGAGGCGGCGCTGTCAGTGGGCGTTTCCATGCCGCTGTTTTCCGGGCAACGCAATCGCGGGGAGGTGCAATCGGCCTCTGCAGCGCTGGACGAGCTGTATTTGCGGAGGGAAAGCGCGTTGCTGAACCTGAAAGCTCGCTTGTTCGAAGCCTACCGTACCCATCAGCATAGTCTGGTTGCCGCCAATGCGCTGCAGACGGAAGTTCTCCCCGCATTGCGCGAAGCCCTTGAATTTACCCAAAGAGCTTACGAAACAGGAGCCTATAGCTTCTACGAGTGGCGCTTGGCCCAGGAAGAATTATTGGATGCAGAGCGGGATCTGATCGATACCGCTGCCTCTGCCCTTCTCAATCAATCATTTATCGAACAGCTGACTGCGCAGTCATTGACTGGCTCTACGCGCACTTCGTCAGAGCAATGAACATAGGTATTCGTCATGAACAGATTTATTAAACTCTTGAATCTCAGTGTCTTGTCCTTGGCCCTGGGAATTATGGCCGGTTCGGCATTCGCTCAGGTAGAGGTGGATGAAGCCGAGCATGAAGAAGGACATATCGAACTAACTCCACAGCAGATCACTCGTTCGGGTATCGCCTTGTCCACTGCAACCAGCGGCACGGTACGGGAAGTCGTTTCAGTCTATGGTGTTGTTACACCCAATGCGGAACGTGTGCAGTCGGTTCGGGCGCGCTACGAAGGCTTGATCACGGCGGTGCATAAAAGCATTGGTGATCCGGTGCGTCGTGGCGAATCTCTCGCCACTGTGGAAGCCAATAGTAGCCTCAATACCTATCAGATCAGCGCGTCGATAGATGGGATGGTTACCGAACGTATGGCAAATGTCGGCGAGCAGACTTCGGATGCCCCCCTTTTTGTTGTACAGGACTTCTCCCGCCTGTGGGTTGATCTCTCGGTTTTTCCAAAGGATTTGGACGCACTGCGTATGGGTCAGCAAGTTCGCATTCGCTCCCTAACCGGCGACCAAAGCACGGAGAGCACCATTTTTTATCTTGCACCTTACGGACAAGGGGAAAGCCAGACGGTGACCGCAAGAGCTGAGATTGACAATAGTTCCGGGGTCTGGAAGCCGGGACAGTTCATCAATGCAGATATCAGCATTGCAGAAGGGTCTGCAGCGGTTGTGATCTCCAATGAGGCGGTTCAGACAACTGAAGAAGGCACCGTGGTATTTGTTCAGGATGAGGAAGGCGTGTTCGAGCCGAGGCCAGTCACCCTGGGTAGAACCGATGGCGTTCAGACAGCAGTACTGGAAGGCCTTGCACCTGGTGATGTCTACGTCAGTCAGAACAGCTTTGTTCTCAAATCCGAACTTGGCAAGGAGGATGCGGAACATGGCCATTAATCAAACCTCAATCGTGCATTCAGTTTCTCCTGGGAGACAGTCATGATTGACAAGCTGATTCAGTTTTCCATTACACGTCGTTGGTTGGTGATGTTTCTAGTCACTGTCGCGGCAGCAGTCGGGGTCTGGAATTACCAGAATCTTCCTATCGATGCTGTTCCGGACATCACCAACGTACAGGTTCAGATCAATACGGAGGCTCCTGGCTACTCACCTTTGGAGGTCGAGCAACGCATTACTTATCTTGTGGAACTGGCCATAGCAGGTCTTCCAGACCTGGAAAGTACACGCTCCATTTCTCGCTATGCACTCTCTCAAGTAACGGTTGTTTTTGAGCGCGGTACTGACATTTACTTTGCCCGCACCCTAATTAACGAGCGACTGCAGCAAGCCAAAAGTGAAATGCCTCCGGGAATTGAACCGGTCATGGGACCGGTAGCTACCGGGCTGGGTGAAATATTTCACTACTCGGTTCACGCTGAAGAGGGTGCACTCCAGGATAGCGGGGAGCCCTATGATGCAACGGCATTAAGGACCTTGCAGGACTGGGTGATTCGCCCGCAATTGCGGCTTGTACCCGGTGTTGCCGAAGTCAACACTATTGGTGGCTTTGAAAAGCAATATCATGTCACGCCAGACCCCTCCAGACTCCTGGCGTACCAGGTCAGTTTTCATGATCTGGTTGCCGCTCTGGAAAGCAACAATGCGAACGTGGGTGCAGGTTACATTGAAAGGAACGGTGAACAGTATCTGATCCGGGCGCCTGGACAGGTTGCCGATATCCCTTCGATCGAAAAAATCATCGTGGCGCATCGCAATAGTGTGCCGATCACCGTGGCGGACGTAGCAGATGTCGGCTTCGGCAGAGAGCTGCGTACGGGCGCGGCGACGCTTGATGGCGAAGAAACCGTGCTGGGAACTGCCGTGATGTTGTTGGGAGAAAACAGCCGAACCATATCTGAGGCCGTAGCGGCAAAGCTTGAGGAGATAAACGAGACCCTTCCCGAGGGTGTCGTTGCTGAACCCGTTTATAACCGCACTGACCTGGTCGATAAAACCATCGCCACGGTGCAGACCAATCTCGCTGAAGGTGCCATTCTGGTTGTTGTGATACTACTAATTATG
>JAYQPQ010000049.1:0-13541 GCA_038145405.1 Porticoccaceae bacterium
TTGGCAATCAGTCTGTTTCGGGAAGACTGGCACCAGGGCGTGGTGGGTCTGTTGGCTTCGCGCGTCAAGGATCGGCTGCACCGGCCGGTCATCGCCTTTGCCCGCGACAAGCCCGGTGAGCTCAAGGGTTCCGGCCGTTCCATTCCCGGGTTTCACTTGCGCGACGCGCTCGACGCCATCGCCACCCGCCATCCCGGCATGATCAGCAAGTTCGGCGGCCACGCCATGGCAGCCGGGCTCAGTCTGGCAGAGCGCCAGTTGGCGGCCTTTAGTGAGGCATTCGATCAGATTGCCGGCGAGATGCTGGACGAAGCAGATTTGCAGCAGGTAGTCTGGACCGACGGCAAACTGCCGGCCTCGGCGCTAACCCTGGACACCGCGCGTCAGGTGCGCGATTTGCTGCCCTGGGGGCAGCGCTGCCCGGAGCCGCAGTTCGAGGGTGAATTTGTACTGCGCGCAGCGCGCGTGGTCGGTGAGAAGCACCTGCGGCTTGAGTTGGAGACCGGCGAAGGTCAGCGCTTGCAAGGCATCTGGTTCAACGCCGATTTCGATGCCCTGAGTGAACCGGGCACTGCGAGTCGCCTGGTCTTCCGCCTGAGCGTCAACGACTATCGCGGTGAAGCCTTGCAGCTGCAGATCGTGCATTGGCACGGTTGAACGCCACCTTTATTGGTGCTGTAGTGCACTCCTCAATCTTCTGTTGGAGAAGTAGGTGAACGAAGCCCTGATGGTAAAAATCATCGTGGGATTAATTGCCGGTGCCTGGCCAGTCGTGGTCGGCTACCGTACGAGACAGCTCGTTGTGGGTGTCATCGGTTCTCTGTTGGCCTTCGGCGGCGCGCTGCTCAGCGGTTTTCTCATCGCCGCGCCGGTTGCTGTAGGCTGCGGCTGGTATTTGGAACGCCGCGCGGCGAAAAGCGCCCGAGCTAATGCGACCCTGGTGGAAGAGATTCTGGGTTCAGAACCGGACGACTGAGTTTCTGGCGCGGACAGCGGTCGTTGCCGCCAGGATCCACGCATTTCTTGATCTGGACCCTGGCAGTAGCGCAGGGAATCTCTATGCTTCCATGGGCAAACACTCCCTCAACCGTTACGAGCGCGACTCCCAGGGTCAGGTGCTGATTGACGTATCGGCCGCACGCATCGAGGACCTCTACAACGATTTTGACAAGAGCGCGCCCTATATTCGGCGCGACCTCGATATCGATCTAGTGGGCTACCTGATCAACTGTGTGCGCGAAATTCAGCGCGAGCCCTTTGTCTTGCGCTGTAGTTTGGGTAAGGCGCTCGATGCGGAAGTGGAAAATCGGGTGCGCGGCAGCCTGAATTCCTATTTTCTTTACTTGGTCGAGGACGAGAAACGACGGCTGGCGGAAATGCTGCGCCGTTCGGTCATTCTGCTCGCCGTGGGGCTGAGCATTCTCTTCGTCGCTATACGGGTCAACGCGACAGTGGATCAGCAGTCGTCCGTGATGGCGTCGGTGTTCGCCTCCGGTCTGACCGTGGCGGCCTGGGTATCGCTGTGGGAGGCCTTCGCCGTTTTCCTTATCGAGTGGTTCCCGCATCAGGCCAATATTCGTCGCTATCGCCGTTTGTCGGCAGCGCAGGTGTTATTCAGGGCAGAGCCAGGTCTGGGACGCAGCGGCGTCTGAGTGGGCTGCATTCCAGCCTCAAAATCCGCTATGGTGGCAGCCTCTGCCGGCTGAGGAGCACCGATTCCGGTGGAGCATTCACTTTCTGTTGCCACCATTGCAAGTGTGATTCAGCTGGCCGTGACTCCGGTATTTCTCATGGCCGGTATCGCCGGCATCCTCAATGTCATGTCGGTGCGGCTGGGACGCATCGTCGACCGCGCGCGCGTGGTTGAACGGCAGATAACCTTTGCTGCCGATGAGCCCCAGCGCTACTTTCTGCAGCAGGAAACCACCTCCCTGTGGCGACGCATTCGCATGATCAACTGGTCGATTCGTGCCGGCATCTCGGCCGCGCTGATGGGCTGTCTGGTGGTGGTGACGCTGTTTATCGGCGAGTTTGTTGACCTCAACCTTTATGGGCTGATCGGCGGGCTCTTCGTCATCGCCATGCTGTGCATGATCGCATCGCCGGCCTGGTGTTGCTGCTGCTCGAGGTAACCCTGTCCACCCAGCAGATGCGGCAGGGTATGGAAACGGCGATTAACGATCAGAGGTAGCTGTCGCCTCGATATCGCCTTCCAGCAGCGGGCGCAGCTGGTCCAGCACCAGGTTGGTGACAAGGGGCTGCGCTTCGGCCGTGGGGTGAATGCCGTCGTCCTGCATCAGCTCGGGCTGCAGGGCGATGTCAGTCAGAATGAAGGGGATCAGCGGCACCTGGTATTGGCTGGCAAGGTCGCTGAAGATGGCGGTCAGGGCATTGCTGTAGCGCTCGCCATAGTTGGGTGGAATCATAATTTCCATCAGGATGGGCCGGGCACCGGTCGCCTGTGTCGTTTCAATCATGGCGCTCAGGTTGGCGCGAATGCTCTGCAGCGGATAGCCGCGCAACCCGTCGTTGCCACCCAGTTCGATCAGCACCCAGTCGGGATCCAATTCCTCCAGCAGTCGCGGCAGCCGGTTAAGTGCCCCGCCGGTGGTCTCGCCACTGACACTGGCATTGTGAACCTGATGTTCACGTAGCTCAGCCGCTAGCAGCGTCACCCATCCCGAATCGGTATCGATGCGATAGGCAGCGCTCAGGCTGTCGCCCAGCACCAAAAGCGTGTCTGCGCGGCACAGCGCACTCGACAGCAGGAGGAAACTTAAATAAAACTTAACCGCGCGCATCGACTGGCCTGCAGATGTCTTTTGCTAGTATGCCAACTCTAGCAAAAACAACTCACGACACCTCCCATGATTACTGTTCGGCAATTGTGCAAGTCCGTCACCACCGGCGACGGTCAACTGCATCTACTTACCAACATCAACCTCGACATCGCCGATGGCGAAACGCTGGCTATTATCGGTGAGTCCGGCGCCGGCAAATCGACCCTGCTTGCGCTGTTGGCCGGGCTCGACACGCCGACCAGCGGCCAGATCGTGCTGGCGGGGGCAGAGATTACCGCCATGGATGAAGAGCAACGCGCCGCGGTGCGCGCGGCGCACGTTGGCTTTGTGTTCCAGACCTTCCAGCTGTTACCGGCGCTGACGGCACTGGAAAACGTCGCCCTGCCGCTGGAGCTGCAGGGCAAGCGCGACGCCGAGCAGACGGCACGCACCTACCTGGATCGTGTCGGGCTGACGCCGCGGTTAACCCATTATCCCCGTCAGCTTTCCGGGGGAGAGCAGCAGCGCGTTGCGCTGGCGCGTGCATTTGCCACCCGACCCCACGTGCTGTTTGCCGACGAGCCCACTGGCAATTTGGATACCCGTACCGGCGAACGCATCATTGATTTGCTGTTTGCCATGAATGCCGAAGAGGGCACAACCCTCGTGCTGGTCACCCACGAAATGCGCCTGGCACAGCGCTGTGCACGCTGTGTGCGCATGAGTGCCGGCGAGCTGGCCGAGGACGCATGCGCCTGATCTGGAAATTGCTGCGCCGCGACTGGCGCGGTGGTCAACTTGCTCTGGTGGCGGTTGCCGTCACCCTGTCAGTGGCAATCATCGCTGGCGTGGCGCTGCTCGCCGATCGGGTCGAGCGCGGTCTGGTGCGCGAAATGGGCAGCTTTCTGGCGGCCGATCTTGCCGTACGCAGCGGTGTCGCCGTGCCCGATGCGTTTCGCGCCGAAGCTGCTGCAATCGCATTGAACCAGGCCGAGACGGCGGAATTTTCTTCCATGGTGTTTCACGGCGACTCCAGTCATCTGGCGTCGGTGAAGGCTGTCAGCCCCACTTATCCCCTGCGCGGGCAACTGATTCTGTCCGACCAGCCCTTCGACTCGGACAGCTCGCGCTATGAATACCGTACCCGGGCGCCTGAGCCAGGCAAGGTGTGGGTCGAGGAGCGCCTGTTACCGCTGCTCGGAGCCGAGCTGGGCGACTTTATCGAAGTCGGCGATGTTGCCTTGCAGGTCGAACGAGTGCTCCTTCAAGAGCCGGATCGCGGTACCGGACTCTCGCTGGTGGGCGCGCGGGTCATGATGAACCTGGACGATCTGGCGTCGTCCGGACTAATCCAGCCCGGCAGCCGCGTGGAGTATCAGCTGCTGGTGAGCGGTAGCGCCGCTCAGGTGGAAGGCTTCGAGACCTGGGCCGAGGCCAATGCCAGCGTGCATCAGGATGTACGCCGCCCGGAACGGGCCGAGCAGCGCGTAACCCGCACCGTGGATCGCGGGCGCCGCTATCTGCTGCTGGCCGGAACCGTCGGCTTGCTGTTGGCCGGTGTGGCACAGGCCTTGGCCAGTTTTCGCTATGCCCAGCGCCATATTGCCGAGGCCGCCCTGATCAAATCCTGGGGTGCATCGCGTGGTGAAGTGCGCCGGCTTTATCTGGGACAAATTGCCCTGCTGGGATTGTTGACCGCTTTGGTGGGTCTGGCTTTGGGTTGGGGCTTGCACTGGCTGCTGCTTGCGGCGGTGCGCGAATTTCTGCCGGTGGAATTACCGGCTGCCGGCGCCATGCCCTATCTGGTTGCCGCTGCCTCCGGACTGCTGTGCCTGGCCGGCTTTACCTTGCCGTCGCTCTGGCACCTGCCCAATATCTCGCCGATGCGCGTGTTGCGGCGTGATCTCGACACCCGTCCGCTGAGTGGGGTGCGACGCGCGCTCTGGGGTGCGGCCACACTGATCCTGCTGTTGAGCTTTTACGCCGCCGACCTGGAGCTGGTGTCGGGCTTTCTCGCCGGTCTGGCTGCTGTGGTGCTGTTGTTGGGTTTGTTTGCCTATTTGTTTCTCTATCGCCTGGGCAGCCGCTATGGCCACTGGTACGGCAGTTACTGGCGGCTGGCCATGGCCAACCTGCTGCGCCGCCCCAACCAGACCAGCCTGCAGCTGATCGCCTTTTCCTTTGGCCTGATGCTGCTGCTGGTGATGGTGATGATGCGCACATCGCTGTTGGACGAATGGCGCCTGCAGATTCCCGAGGATGCGCCCAATCATTTTCTGATCAATGTGGCCGGTGGCGAACTGGACGATATCAACGCGCGTCTGGCCCAGCGCAACTTGGCGGCGGATGCCTGGTATCCAATGGTGCGTGGCCGACTCACCCACCTGAACGGCGAAGACATCACCGAGCGACGCGGTGTCGAAGGCTTGCGCCGCGAGTTGAACCTGACCTGGTCGGACATCATGCCCTCCGACAACCAGCTGGTCGCCGGCACCTGGTGGCCAGCCGAACCCAGCGATCGGGTATTGGTCTCCATCGAGCAGGAAATGGCGACGGAACTGGGTGCCGGTCTGGGTGATCAGCTCACCTTCAGCCTGGGCGGACTCGAACTGGAAGCCGAAATCAGCAGTCTGCGTTCGTTGAACTGGGACTCCATGAACCCGAATTTCTACATGATCTTTGCACCCGGCACGTTGGACGACTTTGCGCCGACCTGGATCACCAGTCTCAATATCCCGGCGGCAGAACGCCTGGTGGTGAGCGACATACTTCGCGCCCATCCCACTGTGCTGGTGTTGTCGCTGGACGCTGTCATTGAGCGCATTCGCGGGGTGATCAAGCAGGCGACGCGCGGTCTGGAAATGATCTTTGCCCTGGTGCTGGGCTGCGGATTGCTGGTGTTCTATGCCGCCATTGCCGCTTCCTTTGAGGAACGCGCCCAGGAAGTCGCCATATTGCGCACCCTGGGTGCAGGCCAGCGCCTGATACTGGCAGCGGTGGCCGCCGAGTTCGCCGCACTGGGAGCACTGTCCGGGCTGGTTGCCGCCTGTGCCTCCGAGCTGACGCTCTGGGTATTGCAAGTGCTGGTGTTTGAGTTGCCCCTGCGCTTCCATCCCTGGATCTGGCTCACTGCACCCCTGGCCGGCGCACTCTTTATCGGCGTGCTGGGGGTGCTGCGAACGCGCGGGTTGATTCGCACGCCGCCTATGCAGTCGTTGCGGGCGTTATTGGATTAGGGGATCCCGACGACCTGCCGAAGGCAATCACCGAATAAAGAAGACCCCGCTGCCAACAAATGCCAGCCAGGGGCGAGGAGATTGCATGATGGGAATGTGTGCATGAATGGCACGCCCAACCCATCCCTGTTGGGGCCGCCGTTGCCGGGCGGTTATAAAGAAGAACTCACTACACGACCAGCCTTTACGGGCTTTTGGTGTCGACCCCAGGTGTTCTTTTCCTCCGTTAAACGGAGTTTGAGCGATCAAAAAATTCGTGGGCGCAGGAAGTCATTGGTATCGGGGGTCTAGGTCGATAGCAATTTCTTCCTGCTTATGCGCCCACGAAAGCGCTGAGTGTAATTCGTCTAAACGGGTTTGACTACAAAAAGTAGATCGCCCGTATTGACCTGAGCGCCACCCGACTGGTTAACCCGCACCACCTCGTAGGTCTTGTCGGTTTCGAACACCTCGCCGGCGCCATGCACGCTGGACAGCGAAATCTGCGAGAACAGCTTCATGGCTTCCATCTGGCACAGGGTCTGCGAGACATTGATGCGCGATCCCACCTTGACGTACTCGGGCTCGTTGGGCGAGGGCGTGGTATAGAAGATACCGGTCATGGGGGCCAGCACCTTCAATTCTTTGGTGCCCTCGATGCGCAGCGAATCCACGTGACTGTCGCTGGTGTCGACACCGGCGTAGGCCATTTCTTCTTCCAGCGCTTCCTTGTCGATGCGCTGCAACAGTTTGGGCAGGTACTTGGTGTCGTACACGCCCTTGACGAAGACGTCGTCCTTGAGGATGGTTTTCAGTAGCGGGATGTTGGTGCACACGCCCTTGATACTGACATCGTCCAACACTTCCAGCAGCTTGCGGATGGCATCGTTACGGTCTTCACCGTAGACGATCAACTGGGCAATCATGGAGTCGTAGAAGGGCGAAATGGTCTTACCTTCGGCGACGGCGCAGATCAGTTCCATATCGTCGCGTTTGGGGAATTTGCACTCGGTAACCAGTCCCGGGGTAGGAATAAAGTCGAATTCGCCCTTGGCGTTGATACGTGCTTTTTCCGCGGTGATGCGGGCTTCGATGGCAAAGCCCTCATTCTTGATCTCCAGATCCTTGATCGACTCGCCTTCGGCAATGCGAAATTGCTGGCTGACGATGGAGACGCCGCTGGTCCATTCGGTGACCGGGTGCTCCACCTGCAGGCGCGTGTTCATCTCCATGAAGTAGCAGGACTTGCTCTCCAGATCAAAGATAAATTCCACCGTGCCGGCGCCGATGTAGTCGACGGCGTCGGCCAGGTCGGCTGCACACTTGGAGACTTCCTTCTCCAGCTTCTTCGGCAGCATGGTGGAGCCGGATTCCTCGATCACCTTCTGGTTGTTGCGCTGTACGGTACAGTCGCGCACACCCAGCACCTTGGTGTTGTTGTAGGCGTCGCGCAGGATCTGCACTTCGATGTGGCGCATGGATTCGACAAATTTTTCCAGGTAGAGGTCGCCGTTGCCGAAGGCCGATTTGGCTTCCGAGAACACCCGATTAAAGGCGTCGCGAATTTCCGCCGCGTCGCGCACCACCTGAATGCCCTTGCCGCCACCGCCGTGCACGGCTTTCAGCAGCACGGGGTAGCCGATTTCCTCGGCCACCTTGGCCGCAGCGGCCGCCGTGGTCAGGATGCCGTGGCTACCAGGAACCACGGGCACTTCATTCTGCATGGCCGTGTTGATGGCGTTGGACTTGTTGCCCATAACGTCCATGGACTGTGCCTTGGGCCCGATAAAGTTGATGCGGTATTTGCGGCAGAGGCGAGCAAAGCCGGCATTTTCCGACAGGAAGCCGATGCCGGGGTGCAGCGAGTCGGCACCGTAGCGGCTGCCGATGGCCAGCACCGAGTGGGCGTTCAGGTAACTTTCGTCCGGCGTTTGTCCGCCGAGACTGACCACTTCGTCCTGGTCCTTGCGTATCATGTCGACGGCTACCGAATCCATATCCGGGTCCGATTGCACCAGCAGCACCTTCTTGTCGAGCTGCTGGGCGATGCGAATCAGTTTGACGGCGGTACAACCGCGCGCGTGGATCAGCACCTTCTCGATGGGGCCAAGCAGTTCGCGAGCCGTGACCAAGCGTTCCGGTTCCAGGCCGTCGTTGTCGGCAATGCGGCCTTCCAGACGTTCAGATAGAACCTGTTCAACCGTGCGGCTGGGCAACACAATACCCGGATCGATGGCTGCCAACTCGTCGTCCATGCCTTCGGCAAAGGGATGTTTGACCAGACCAGCCATGGCACCTGGCGTTTTGGCCAGGTAGTTGGAAACCGTGCACATGGAGGGCAGGAAGGAGGGCACCACCACACGGCCGGCGAAGGGCATGTCGGTGCCGCTGAAATAATAGGTCTGCACCAGCGGGTGGGTCACAAAGCTGGCTTGCGAACCACCGGTACAGTCGCCGAAACCGAAGACCACTACGGGCAAGCCGGTTTCCATAATAAAGCGGGTGATACGGTCGTTGACGATGGCCATGGAGAAGAGCGCGTTAGCGCCTTCCTTGGTCTGCATTCCGCCGGAGGAGACGAAACACACCACCGGCAGTTTGCGCGAAGCGCATTCCACCAAAAGGTCGCACATTTTCTCCGCCGATGCCATGTCAAAGGCGCCGGCCTGGAAGGCGACATTGGAGATGACCACGCCCACGCGCGGGGTACCCTTGACGTTCTTCAGGCGGCCGATACCCGTGATGACACCACAGGGCGTGACCTTGGCCTTCAACGCTTTTTCGATGGACAGACGGAAGCCGGGGAAAGACACCGGGTTGGCCGTCATCATGTCGGCGTCGGTTTCTTCAAAGCCGCTGAAGAAGGTATCGCGGAAGGCTTCTACCGTGGCGGTTTTCTTGCGCTTGTAGGTGGACAGGGTTTTTTGCACCAGCAGATCGCGGTAGGCGATATTCAGCTGGTTCCAGAAGTCCTTGCGCTTGCCGATGCGCACCGGGTTGATGCGACCTTCGTAGTTTTTGCCATACAGCTGCGAGTTCAGGTACTCGGGTACCAGGCTTTCAAAGAAGAAGGTGATCAGCACCAGCAGAGATTCGGACAGACGTGGGAAGCTGACGCGCTTCCACTCTTCCACGTCCTTGAGAAACTCACCGCGCTTGCGATGCTTGACGAAGTAGTTGAGCCATTGGGCGAATTGGCCGGTGGATACGCCCGAGGAGCTATCGTTGGAGACGCGCTCGGTGGCCTGCTCGATGGCGTGATCGAGAATTTTCTTCAGCGATTCGGCGCTGAGGGTGTGGAACTCGCGCGTCTCGGCGGCGATCTCGTCGAAATTGGTGACGATGTTGTCGTAGAGCAGGTCGAAAATCAGAATGTTCTTGAACTGCACCAGAAAGTTGGACTTGAGTTCGGGCGCATAGAGCACATTGGACAGGGTTAGATCGGTGTCGCTATTTTTAAACACAGCGCCAGGTTTGGCGTCGTGCTCCTGCTCAAGCAGTTCGGCCAGACGTGCGAAGTTATATTGGCTGTCTGACTTCCAGCGGTTGTAAAGATAGAGCGTGATGCGGAAACACAGCTGGTGCAGGGCTTCCTTGTAATTCTTGTGCGGATCGCCCAACAGCAGGGTAGTGAAGCGACCGCGATCGACTGACTGTTCGGCGCGCTTCTCGCGGAAGGTTTTCCAGGCCTTGAACAGATCATCCTGGTAGACCAGCTTTTCCGGATCCTTGTGCCAGGATTCGAAAGCATCTTCGCGCGCCTTCAGCTGGCGAGCGGCCAGATCACCGGTGGGAATTTCCTCGCGTGCCAGGCGACCGTAGGCATCTACGTTGGATGAACTGATGCGGCCGCGTAGCGTCAGGTAACGAAGGTAGCGACAGGCGTGGTGAAAAGGGTTGGGGAAATCGGTGACATTGGATTCCACCTGAAAATCGGCCAGCCGCTGCAGCTTGCGCAGGTTCTCGTCGCTTTCCAGGTAACGCTGTAACGCCTGCTGGTAGTCTTCCAGCACTTCCGGCTCTTCCGCCACCATGATCTGACAGGCACGTTCAATCGACTCTATGCCCGACAGAATGGCATCCACCAGCGGCACGATGCCGGCCGAAATATCTGTAGGTGCCCAATCGATGACGCCATCGATGACGCCGCGGCCCTGAAGCTCCACCGGCGCAATGCCGACGTAGCGCGCGCATTCCTGCCAGGACAGGTTGTACTGGCGCGCGATGCTGGCCAGACCCTTGGGCTGGATAGTGTTGAACACGCCAGTGCGCAACGACAGCAGCAAGTTGGTAGCGGCCAGCGGAATGGCACCGCCCGAGTAGCCCAGGCCGTAAATAATGCCGACCGTGGGCACCTGCACGTTGGTCATCTCGGCAATCAGGCGGGAAATACTGTGGGCCTGATTGTTGGCATTGGCCTCGGCGCCGGCATCGGCCCCGGGCGTGTCCATAAAGGTCACAATGGGAATATTGCGATTATTAAAAGCGCGCACCAGGCGCGCTGCTTCGCGGTGATGCTCCGGGCTCCAGACGCCGTTTTTGACAGCGCGATTCTGCGCCAGGATGCCGATGCGGCGCGGACCGTTGGCCGTCTCCAGGGAAATTTCCACGGCGTACAGCGGACCCATGTCCACCTCGTTGAATACCTTGCCGTTGATCATGCGCACCGTCGCTTTGGCGCTGGGCAGGCTGCTGGCTTCGGCGGGATCCAGCACGCGGGCAATGTAGGCGTCGACGTCCAGCTTCTTGAGCTTCTGCAACTCCTTGTCCATTGCCCGTTGGCTCATCAGCCCTTTCATGTTGCGCGTCAGATCCATTAGTGGGCGGTTGGCTCCCACGTTACTGTCCTTGGCGCGTTGTTCGGCGAGGGCAAAAAGAGAGGGCTTGGCTTTGGTGCTGCGTGCCATCAATGACTCCAAGTGCGATTGGGCTTTGTGGTTGTCGTTAGTGTTCGGCGTGCCGGGGGCGGCATAACGATAGATTCTACCATCCTTGATTGGCTCTGAGGCGAGCATCTCCCGCGATCACAATTGGTTGGAGTGCGGTGCGTTGTCGAGCAATTATTTATTTGTCGGGGACGTGGTTACCGCCGGCTAATGTGTACCTATTGGTGGATAGGCTGTGGGTAAAAACACGCCCTTGAGGGTGTCGTTGGCGGCTGGCGAGGGTCCCCGTGCATAAAAGCAGTGGACACAACATATAGTGCAAAATAAAATATTTTTATCTATATGTGGTGGTGGACGACTTGTCACCCCCCAGGTTTTGCACTACCTTAGGGGCCTTGAGATCACCCGACACTGAATAAGAGCGAGAAGAGGGTTCATGGGACAAGCAGTAAAACCAATCAAACAACAACGCGAGATCGAGATCCAGTCCACCTCGCTGGATATCTGGGATAAGAAGTATCGCCTCAAGGATCGCGACGGTAATCCCATCGACCGCGATATTCAGGACACCTTCAAGCGTGTCGCTAAATCCCTTGCTGACGTCGAAGAAACCGAAGCCAAGCGCAAGCAGTGTTACGACCGCTTCGTATGGGCCCTGCAAAACGGAGCCCTGCCAGCCGGTCGCATTATCTCCAACGCCGGTGCCCAGGCTTACAAGCCGTCGACCTCGACTATCAACTGCACCGTGTCGGGCACCATCAACGATTCCATGAACGAGATTCTGCTGAAGAATCACGAAGCCGGTATGACCCTGAAGGCGGGTTGTGGCATCGGCTACGAATTTTCGACACTGCGACCCAAGGGTGCCTATGTGTCCGGCGCCGGCGCGTACACCTCCGGCCCACTGTCCTTCATGGATATCTACGACAAGATGTGTTTCACCGTGTCCTCGGCCGGCGGTCGTCGCGGCGCGCAGATGGCCACCTTTGATGTCAGCCACCCGGACGTTGCCGATTTCATTCGCGCCAAACGCGAAGATGGTCGCCTGCGCCAGTTTAATCTGTCGCTACTGATCACCGACGAGTTCATTGCAGCGGTGAAGGCCGATCGCGACTGGGCGCTGAGCTTTCCGCTGCTGGCCAAGGAAGTGGATGGCAGCAAGCTCGATCTCGACGATCCCAGTCAAGTGGTGTGGCGCGCTTTCCCGGGCGAGAACGGCTACGTCACCAACGATCAGGGTCTGGTCGCCTGTCGCATCTATAAGACCATTCGCGCGCAGCGGCTGTGGGACATGATCATGGCCTCCACCTACGACTTTGCCGAGCCGGGATTCATCCTGATCGACAAGGTGAACGAGATGAACAACAACTGGTGGTGTGAAGATATTCGCGCCACCAATCCCTGTGGCGAACAACCGCTGCCACCTTATGGCAGCTGCCTGCTGGGTTCGATCAACCTGACCAAGCTGGTGCTTGACCCCTTCACCGACAAGGCCCGCTTCGACTGGGATCGCTATCGCGAAGTGGTGGCGGTATTCACCCGCATGCTGGACAACGTGGTGGAGATCAACGGTTTGCCGCTGGAGCAGCAGCGCCGCGAAATCACCCAAAAGCGTCGCCACGGTATGGGCTTCCTTGGTCTGGGTTCCACTGTGACCATGCTCGGCATGACTTATGGTGACAAGGCGTCGGTTGAGTTCACCGAGCGCGTAGCTCGCGAGATGGCCGTGGTGGGTTGGGAGCAGGCGCTGGCGCTGACCGACGAAAAGGGTCCGGCGCCGATTATGGAACAGGATTTTGAAGTCACCGCCGAGATGTTGGTCAAACGTCCCGAAATGAAAAAGGACGGCATCAAGGTCGGTGACAGCATCAAGGGTAAGGTGTTGCACGCGCGCTACAGTCGTTACATGCAGCGCGTGGCAGAGGTGGCTCCAGAGCTGGTGGACCAATTGGCGGAGAAGGGAGCGCGCTTCACGCACCATTCTTCGATTGCGCCCACCGGCACCATCTCGCTGTCACTGTCGAACAATGCCAGCAATGGCATCGAACCGAGCTTTGCACACCACTATGCGCGCAACGTGATTCGCGAGGGCCGCAAAACCAAGGAGAAGGTGGATGTCTTCTCCTTCGAGTTGCTGGCCTATCGCACTTTGGTTAACGCCAAGGCCATGCCCTACTCGGAAGACGAGAGCGAGAAGCTGCCGGACTGCTTTGTGACGGCCGAGACCATCACGCCGAAGCAGCACGTCGATATTCAGGCCGCGGCCCAGCTGTGGGTGGATTCGTCCATCTCCAAAACCGCCAACGTACCAACCGATTACCCCTACGAAGACTTCAAGGACATCTACCTCTATGCGCATGAAAAAGGGCTTAAGGGTTGCACGACTTTCCGGTTCAATCCGGAGGCGTTCCAGGGAGTTCTGGTCAAAGAAAAAGACCTCGAAAGCACCATCTACCAGTTCACTTTGGAGGATGGCTCCACTGTCGAACTGAAGGGCAATGACCAGATTGAGTACGACGGTGAAACGCACACCGCCGCCAATTTGTTTGATGCGTTGAAAGAAGGTTACTACGGAAAATTTTGATGCGGGATTGCTGTGAGCAAATCGCGCAAAAATAACCGCGCGCTACCACTAGGTAAGTTGCGCAGACTTGTGTATA
>JAYQPQ010000050.1:0-13276 GCA_038145405.1 Porticoccaceae bacterium
GGCCAACGGCCGCCAGCGTTCTTGGCTCGCGCCTTCGTTATCCAAACCAGTTAGCTCATGATCCTGACCATCGTGCTATTCGGCGCTGCAGCGCTCGGCGTCACCATCTTTCTGCTCGCCAGCCCACAGCGCTTTGAAGTGGCGCGTTCGCTGCACATTCAGGTACCCGCCCAAGAGATTTTCGACAAGTTGCGCGGCCTGGAAAGCTGGGCCGAGTGGAGCCCCTGGCTGATATACGAGCCGGACTGTGCGCTCGAATACAGCGAGACACGCGGCGAGGAAGGCAGCTGGTGCAGCTGGAATGGCAAAAAAATCGGCGCGGGGAAACTGCAGTTGGTCGAATTGCTGAAACCCAACTGCATCGAAGCCAAGCTGCATTTTCTGCGCCCGCACAAAGCCACCAACGCTGTGTCCTTCCGCATGGAAAACTCGGGGGTGGGCACGGTGCTGCACTGGAAGATGCAGGGTAGCCTGCCGCTGCTGCTGAAGCTGATGATTCCGCGTATCGTCGCCATGCTGAGCAATGATTTCGACATCGGCCTGCTGCGCCTCAAGGCTATACTCGATCCCGGTTCCGACGGCATGAACCTGGCCCTGCTGGAGCCAGTCGAACTGCCGGCACAGGACTATGCAGCCAAGCACTTTGACGCTGCTACCGAAGACCTGCCCGATGTCATGCCGCAGGGTTTCCGCGATCTGGACGAGGCCCTGCGTACCAATCAGGTCAAAGCCGCGGCCCGACCCTTTACCGCCATCTTCCGTTCCTACGATAACGGCAAACGCTTCGAGGGCGATATGGGGGTGCCCGTGGTGGGCCAGCAAACCTCGACCGCCTTTACCGTGCGCCGCCTGCCCGGTGGTCGCTATCTGCCGCTGCGCTATCGCGGCTCCTACGATCACCTCACACTGGCCTGGCACTGCGCCTTCGCCAACCTGAATATGCGCAAGGCCAAACTCGATCCCAGCTTGCCCTGGCTAGAGGTTTACGAAAACTCGCCAACTGAGATCGGGGACCCCGTCCAGTTACGCACCCTGATCTACCTGCCGATCAAAGACTAACTTTCTCTTCTATCTATCTCCGACCTGGGCTGCTTGATCAAACGCCGCACACTGAATAGCCGCACAAGAAAAACCGCCCTGGCGGGTGCTGCACTTCAAGAGGGCTGAGTGGTAAACTTCGCGCCTTCAAACAGGCGCCCGTAGCTCAGTTGGATAGAGCACCTGGCTTCGAACCAGGTGGTCGGGAGTTCGAGTCTCTCCGGGCGCGCCATTCAATAAAAAAGCCCACTTCACGTGGGCTTTTTTATTGAACCCTGTTTGCTCTGGAATGGCTCGAATGGAGGGAGTTCGACAAATTTGCCGGGAGCAAATTTGGGCAGCCTTTAGGCTGGGTCGAAGACCCGAGGTGCATGGATGCACCGAGCCAATCCTCCGGGCGCGCTAATTCCTCCGAGCCTCTACACTGAACCCGAAATATTCCTGCCAGAAAAAGCCATTGGCACTTGTACACGTCCTCAGAACCAATTCGTTTAAAATTTCGCTATGTGCGGTCGAGCTATCCAGGTGTTACGTGGCGACATGATCGTCCTGGTCGACCGTGCAGGTATCGTTTGGGAGAAGTGGCATCGCGACGACCCGGATGGCCGCATCTGGAGGCACTACAATATCGCACCTACGGAAGACCTCCTGGTTGTGCATAACCTCAACAGCGACCGCCACTTGTCTTCAATGCGTTGGTGGTTAACACCACATTGGTCGGATGGACCTTCGCAGAAATTTGCCATGTTCAATGCCCGGGCAGAGAGCATTGAGCAAAGCCGCGCCTACAAAGGGCCCTTTAAGCATCGACGAGCGATCATTCCCGTGAACGGTTTTTATGAGTGGCGCCAGGAAGACGGCAAAAAGTTTCCCTATCTTATCGAGGGGGATCGCGGCGCCTTCGCCTTGGCTGGGATTTGGGATTCCTGGTCGGACGGTACGCGCGAACTGGTCTCGTGCTCCATCATCACCACGCAGGCATCCGATGCTTTCCAGCCAATTCACTCCAGAATGCCGGTGATTCTGGACTGGGATCGACTTGATGCCTGGCTCGATGAGGAAACCGATCTGAACGAGATTCGATCCATGTTGGCTCCATCGCAGAAGCCGCTCTTCGCGACCAAGATGAACCCGAGCATGAGCAACGCGCGCAACAAACTGGAACCGGAGCCCGTCGGCGAAAAGATAGCACTCTAGATTGCGGGAATATCCCTGGGGTATCCAGGGATTCGTTGCGGTGCGCTTGACGCTGAGGTTGCGGGAATGTCGATGTTCTGCGACAGCAGCAGCCGCTCTACCCCACCGTGCAGCTTGCGTGAAATCAGGTAGCCGATGCCAACGATGATAAGCGCACCCAGAACCTGGAAGCTGTAATCCACCTGGAACTGGAGAATGGTATGGTAGATATCCTGTAGTTAATCTAATTCGTCCATAGCGCCCTTTGCCTCGCCATGTCGGGTACACCATTATCCCGCGCCACTCATCCGCAACAAAGTGCAGGCACAAAAAAACCGCCGGGTGCTAGCCCAGCGGTTTAGGGTCAACTATCAGGACCGGATCAGAAGCTCACGCGAACGCCTACGTAGTAGGAACGGTCGGTGATGTCATGGGTAGAGCTGTCCGTGCTGCCCAGCATATTGCCTGCTTGCGGAATACTAGCCCTTGCCTTTGAGCTTGTTGGGGCCGCGCGCGGCGTCCTTTTCCAAGTAGGCAATGATTGCCCCGGCAATATCCATGCCGGTTGCGCCTTCGATTCCTTCCAGACCCGGGGAAGAATTCACCTCCAGCACCAGCGGACCGCGCGCGGAGCGGATGATGTCGACGCCGGCCAGATCCAATCCCATCGCTCGGGCAGCGCGCACAGCGAGCTGGCGCTCGGTCGGGGTCAGTTTGACCACGCTGGCCAACCCACCTCGATGCAGATTGGAGCGGAATTCGCCCTCAGCAGCAGAGCGCTGCATGGCGGCAATCACTTTGTCGCCAATAACAAAGCAGCGGATATCTGTGCCCTGGGCTTCCTTGATGAACTCCTGTACCAGAAAGTTGGTGTCGAGATCGCGAAAGGCGTTGATCAGGCTTTCTGCGGCCTTGTAGGTTTCGGCCAGCAATACCCCCCTGCCCTGTGAACTGGGCAGCACTTTGACAATGAGTGGCGCGCCGCCAACGATCTGGATCAGTTCGTCGGTGGCATTAGCCGAGTGAGCGTAGGCAGTCACCGGCATGCCCACTCCCTTGCGCGCCAACAATTGATGCGCGCGCAGCTTGTCGCGCGAACGCGCAATAGCCACCGACTCATTGATGGAATAGGTATTGGCCACCTCAAACTGCCGCAAAACGGCAGTGCCGTACTCCGTCACCGAGGCACCAATGCGCGGTATCACGGCATCAAAAGCCAACTCTTCATCGGCCCGCCCAAAGCGCTTGTAATGCACACTGGGTTGGTTCGAAGTGATATTCATATAGCAGTGCAAGAGATCGATAACGCGAACTTCGTGTCCACGCGCCTGACCGGCTTCCACCAGTCTTCGCGTGGAATAGAGGCGAGCGTTACGCGACAGAATGCCAATTTTCATAGTTGCCTCAAGGGGATAGGTAACCGCATGCGAAACCAGCGGCCGATAACATTCCCGGTGGCTGACAGCCCGCGCATTTTGTCCGTATTCCATGTCAGTTCCAAGGCGGCGCAGCGGTTTTTTGGTGAATTCTGGGCTGATTTCTGCTCCAGCTTGGTGCAAGGGACAGGCAAAACCGACCTGGGCAAGCAAAACCCGGCTATTTTTTTATCAGAAAGCGAAAAACTCTTGCTATTACGGGGGTTTGGCCTATAGTTGCCCTGCTGCATTCTGATTGACCTCGCCGATATTCGCTTTCAACCTTATTCAAGCAAGAACCGGAGTGTCCCCAGACGGGCTGGCACCGAACGAATTCGTTCGGCCCAAAACTTCTGGCTTCAAGGGCAGCATGGTCTACCACGAGGTGGACCCGCGACTGCGACGCGTGCATTCGCCGCAAATCGTGCTTACTTTCGTGAAGTGCACTTGATGAGAGATAGGATATGAATATTTACGTCGGCAATCTCGCCTACACCGTTAACAGCGACGACTTGCGCGCTTCTTTTGAAGCCTTTGGCGAAGTTTCTTCTGCCAATGTGATCATGGACCGGGAAACCGGTCGATCAAAGGGCTTTGGTTTCGTCGAGATGCCCTCTGCTGAAGCAGCCAAATCCGCAATCGAAGCGCTGAATGGTCAGGACCTGCAAGGTCGTGCCGTTCGCGTCAACGAAGCCCAACCCCGCACCGGTGGCGGTGGTGGTGGTGGCGGCCGCGGCGGCGATCGCCCCAAGCGTCGCTTTTAATCAAAGAGGGGGAAACGGCGCCCGCCGTCTCCCCCTTCTTTGTTTTTTCTGGTTCGTTAGGCCCCGCCCTGGAAGGCAAGCGGCCACTGGTTAGTGTGTCATGGCGTAAAGTACATAGTTGACGCCAAAGCGGTACGCCAGTGCCGTCATCGGCTCCGGGTAGACCGGGTCATCGGCATGCTGCCAGGCATCGCCCATATCCATATTGAAATTAATCGCCACCATCAATTGCCCCTGGTCATCGTAGATGGCGCGCCAGGTTGCCGGCCCCTGCAGCTGCGCCTGAATTGAGCCATCGGGTGCGCGATACAAATGACGTCTACCGGGTATCTGCGTGCTCTGATCCAGCTCGTAGAGTGTGTGCAGAATGTCGTCGCTTGGCGCTAGATCGACAATCGGATAGCCAGGCAATACGCGCTGGATAACCGACTGAAACAACTGCCACTCCACCTCGCCATGAAAATCATCCACGATCAGGAAACCACCCCGCATCAAGTACTCGCGCAAAGCCAGCACCTCGTCCTCGTTCAGGCTCCAGCGCCCTACCTGCTGAGCAAACAGAAAAGGATAGTCAAATAAATGCGCATCCGTCGCCAGAATGTGACGGCTATCCTCCGCCACGTCGACGCGCGTTAGGCGACTTAGTCCAGGCAGAAAGTGATACTCGGCTTCGGGATAATCGATTGCCCACCAAGGACGGCCACCGCCGCGACCCCAGCCGCCCAGGGTTGGCATGGCATAGATCAAGCGGCCTAGATGAAATTCCGCTTCGGGCGGCTCCTTGAGACCGGCTCGGTAGACATCCGCCAAGGGCTGACCCACTGCCGCCAGCGGCAACAACAGCAACAACGCGAACAGAGCGGAATAAGGCATGAGTTTGGCTTTAGTTGGTCCGTCGCCGACAGGATAGCATCAGTAATTCCTGGGTTTTCGTTTAGAAGCATTTAGTTGCAATAAATACATTTACGACCCGCTTGGTCTGGCGCTGGGAAAGCCCACAATGCGCCCCATGCACCCCTTGCACGACTCCCTGCCAATGCTTACCCAGAGGGTGCTGGCGAGCATCCTCCCGCCCTTTCGTGCGCTGTTTACGGCGCATGGCATCACCGAGCAGCAGTGGCGCATTGCGCGCATTCTTTGGGAAACCCAGCCGCTGTCCCAGAACGAGATCGCGCGGCAAAGCCTGATCCCCAAGCAAAGCCTGGTGGGTATTATTGATCGCATGGAAAGCATGGGCTTGTTGGAGCGAGGCCAATCGCTCGCCGACCGCCGCAAAAGTGAAATCCGCTTGACCCCGAAAGCGATGGAGATAAAAGCCAGGATTTCTTCTCAGGTCGACGCCATCAATGATCGCATTCACCGGCGACTCACTCCGCAGCAATGGAAAGAGCTGAGGGCCATGCTGAATCGCATTGCCGAAACAGCTGACGCCGACTAAGGGCGGGATTCGATTACTGGTAGTAGGCGTTGCTGGTGTCGCTGTGATCGGTCACGTCGCGCACGCCCTGCAGTTCCGGTAGTCGTTCCAACAGGGTCTTTTCCACGCCGTCGCGCAGCGTCACATTCAGCATGCTGCAGCCCTGACAACCTCCGCCGAAACGCAACACGGCCTTGCGCTCTGGCGAGATTTCCACCAGCGATACCTGACCACCATGGGCGGCTAGACCGGGATTGATCTCATTCCACAGCACGTAGTTGACCTTGTCCTCTAGCGGGCTGTCGTCCGAAACTTTGGGAACGCGGGAATTAGGCGCACGTATGGTCAGCTGGCCCCCCATTTTGTCGGTGGCGAAGTCGACCTTGGCTTCTTCGAGAAACTTGGCACTGCGCTTTTCGAAATACATGCGAAAAGCGTCAAAATCCATGCGCAGGTCGTCTTCCTGCTGTTCGCCCGGACGGCAATAAGAGAGACAGGTTTCGGCTTCGGGCGTGCCCGGATTGAGCACAAACATGCGCACGGCAATGCCTTCGGCATCCTGCTTTTTCAGCAGACCTGCCAAATATTCCTGGGCGGAGGGGGTTACATCGACATTTAACATAGGATTCGGCATACCTGACTAAAATACTCAGGTATTTTACCCAAGGCCGTATTGCTCCACAACCAGGCCAATTTGCTATTCGGTAACTTCTTCGGCCCGCAGGGGGCGAATCAATTCTTGATTTCCCGGCTCATTCTCCAGAACTCTCGAATTCATATCAAACGTCTGTAGCGGCACGGAAAAAGCCCGACTGTCCCGCTCGCCCTGGTGCTCCACCTCGACAAAGATGGGCAATTAATGGCGTCCAGCCACGTAGACTAAAATTGGAAGTTCGAATTGCACCGCCTCGCCGAACCGCAAACTAATGGCCCTCGTCGTCCGTGGCACCCAGGGCGAGCCGGTTGCCAATGGCGTCGAGCAGTTCGACCTGCACACGTCGCGCCGGCAAGGGTGTGCGGGTGGCGTAGTCCAGTCCCTCCCCGCCCTGATCGAAGTAAACGCGCTCATAGGTTACCTTGCCGCTCAGGGTCAGATTGGTTGGCGCTTGCTAGACCCTAGGTTCGGAGAATACGTTACCGCCAGCATTACCACCGCCACATCCCATCAGCAGCGCCGCCCAAAATGCCAACCCAACTGCAGCCTTCAAATCCGGCATCCATGACGCACCCATTGACTGCCATACTAGCATCGCCGGGCGACTTTCCTATTGCGCACTTTCTGTTAGAATTTCGGCCCAATATCTATATTAAGATTTTTTGATATATGAAAAATCGCACGGCAGAACTGCGTTCATTGCTCCAGTCGCGCATCCTCTTTCTGGATGGCGCCATGGGCACCATGATCCAGCGCTACAAGTTGCAGGAGGCGGATTTTCGCGCCGAGCGTTTTGCCGCCCATCCCTCAGACCTCAAGGGCAACAACGACCTGCTGTCGCTGACGCGACCCGATGTGGTGAGCGAAATTCACGCCGCCTATTTCGAGGCTGGCGCCGACATTATCGAAACCAATACCTTTGCATCGACGGCCGTAGCGCAGGCCGACTACGGCCTGGAATCCATCGTCGCCGAACTGAACCGGGAAAGCGCGCGCATCGCCAGGCAGGTTGCCGACCGCTATAGCAGCGCCGACAAACCGCGCTTTGTCGCTGGCGTTCTGGGGCCAACCAACCGCACCGCCTCTATATCCCCCGATGTCAATGATCCTGGCGCCCGTGCCATCAGCTTTGACCGACTGGTAACGGATTATGAGGAAGCGGCGCGAGGGCTGATCGAAGGCGGCGCCGACATTCTGCTCATCGAAACCGTATTCGACACGCTGAACGCCAAAGCCGCCGTTTTCGCTTGCGAGAATCTCTTCGAAGAGTTCGGGGAATCCCTGCCACTGATGATCTCGGGAACCATCACCGATGCCAGCGGCCGCACCCTGACTGGCCAAACTACCGAGGCCTTCTGGAACAGCCTGCGCCACGCTCGTCCCCTCTTGATCGGGCTGAACTGCGCCCTAGGCGCAGAGCAGCTGCGTCCCTATGTGGAAGAACTGAGCCGAGTGGCCGAGACCTTTGTTTCTGCCCACCCCAACGCCGGGCTGCCCAATGAATTCGGGGAATACGACCAGTCGGCGCGCGAGATGGCCGCCATCGTCAAAGAATTTGCCGAATCCGGCTTTATCAATGTGATCGGCGGCTGTTGTGGATCGACACCGGAACATATCGCTGCCGTAGTGAAAGCGATCGAGGGCATTCCACCCCGCCAGCTGCCGACTGCCATACCGGCCTGTCGCCTAGCTGGCCAGGAAGCGTTCAACATCGGCCGGGATTCGCTCTTCGTGAATATCGGCGAGCGTTGTAATGTCACTGGCTCGGCTCGCTTCAAGCGCCTGATTCTCGACGAGCAGTACGAGCCGGCTGTAGCCGTGGCCCGCGACCAGGTCGAAAACGGCGCCCAGGTAATCGACATCAACCTGGATGAGGCCATGCTCGACGCGCTGAAGGCGATGCCGCGCTTTATCAACCTGATTCTGGCGGAACCCGACGTTGCCCGCGTGCCCTTTATGGTCGATTCCTCCAAGTGGGAGGTGATTGAAGCCGGGCTCAAGTGCATTCAGGGCAAGGCCATCATCAATTCCATCAGTCTGAAGGAAGGCGAGGAGAAATTTCTTGCCCAGGCTCGCCTGTGCCAACGCTATGGCGCCGCCATCGTAGTCATGGCGTTCGATGAGCAGGGCCAGGCCGACAATCTGGAACGCCGCAAGACGGTTTGTCAGCGCGCCTATAACCTGCTGCGCGAGAAGCTGGACTTTGATCCTTACGACATCATCTTCGATCCCAACGTGTTCGCTGTGGCGACGGGCATTGAAGAGCACAACAATTACGGTGTGGACTTTATTGAAGCCTGCCGCTGGATTCGAGCCAATCTGCCCGGCGTCAGCATCTCTGGCGGTATCTCCAACGTCAGCTTCTCCTTTCGCGGCAACGATCCTGTACGCGAGGCCATCCACTCGGTGTTCCTGCTGCACGCCATTCGCGCCGGACTCAACATGGGCATCGTCAATGCCGGACAGCTGGCGGTGTACGACGAACTGCCCGCCGAACTGCGCGAGCGGGTTGAGGACGTCATCCTCAATCGGCGCAACGACGCCACCGAGCGCCTGCTGGACGTTGCGGAGCAATATCGCGGCGATGGCCAGGGCAGCGAACGCAAGGAAGATCTGGGCTGGCGCGAACTGCCCGTGCGCAAGCGGCTAGAGCACGCCCTGATCAAGGGTATCGATGCCTACATTATCGAAGACACGGAAGAGGCACGCACTCAGGTAGTGGCGCCCCTGGAGGTCATCGAAGGCCCGCTCATGGATGGCATGAACGTGGTCGGCGACCTCTTTGGCGCCGGCAAGATGTTCCTGCCCCAGGTGGTCAAATCGGCGCGCGTAATGAAAAAGGCGGTGAACTATCTCGAGCCCTATATCGAGGCGCAAAAGCAGGTCGGCGATACCAACGGCCGCATCTTGCTGGCGACCGTCAAAGGCGATGTGCACGATATTGGCAAGAATATTGTGGGCGTCGTGCTGCAGTGCAACAACTACGAAGTCATTGATCTGGGCGTCATGGTACCCACCGAGCGAATTCTGGAAGAGGCACGCAAGCAGAAGTGCGACATCATCGGACTGAGCGGTCTGATCACGCCCTCCCTTGAGGAGATGGTGCATATCGCCCGCGAAATGGAGCGCCTGAAGATCAACAAGCCCCTGCTGATCGGCGGTGCAACTACCTCCAAGGCACATACCGCCGTGAAGATTTCTCCTGAACTGAAGCTGAATCAAGTGGTTTACGTGCCCGATGCATCGCGCGCTGTGGGTACCGCCTCCAAGCTACTTAGCAAAACGGCGCGGGATCCCTTTGTCGCGGAGATTGTCGCCGAGTACGAACAGGTGCGCGAACGCGTCGCCAACCGCCGTAAGGTGCCATTATTGCCCTACGCCGAAGCGATAGCCCGCAAGCCCCAGCTGGATTGGGACGGCTTCGAAGCGGTCAAACCCCGCCAGCTGGGCGTGCAGGTGCTGGACAACTACCCCTTGGAGGCCTTGCTCGACACCATCGACTGGACGCCCTTCTTCATGACCTGGGAACTGGCCGGCAAATATCCGCGCATTTTGCGGGACGACACCATTGGCGAAACCGCCCGACAGCTCTTTGCCGATGCCCAGGCCATGCTGTCCGAACTGGTACAAAACAAAAAATTGCAGGCCCGCGCTGTAATCGGCTTCTGGCCGGCCAATCAGGTGCGCGACGACGATATCGAGCTCTACCAGGATGGTCGGGTTCTCACGACCCTTCACCACATTCGCCAGCAGCAGCAACGCAATGCCGACAAGGAGTTCCAGAGTCTGGCCGATTTCGTGGCGCCGAAATCCTCCGGCAAACCGGATTATCTGGGTGGCTTTGTGGTGTCCATTCATGGCGCCGATGCACTGGCGCAGGCGTTTGAGCAGGCGCACGACGATTACAACGCGATCCTGGTCAAGGCATTGGCCGACCGCCTGGCGGAATCGTTCGCCGAACATTTACACCAACGGGTGCGACGCGATTTCTGGGGGCACCAGCCGCAGGAGCAATTGAGCAACGAGGATCTGATTGCCGAGCGCTATCAGGGCATACGTCCGGCCCCCGGCTACCCGGCCTGTCCGGACCACACTGAAAAAGCCACCCTGTTCCGTCTGTTGGACGCCGAACGCAATAGCGGTGCTGCGCTGACCGACAACTTTGCGATGACCCCGGCTTCATCGGTCAGTGGCTGGTATTTTGCCCATCCGCAAAGCCGCTACTTCGGCACTGGCAAGATCGGTCGCGACCAGTTGATTAGCCTGGCCGAACGCAAAGGTTTGAAGGAGAACGAACTGGAGCGCTGGCTGTTGCCGGTATTGGACGACCGCTAGGGAACCTCTGGACTCAGGAGCGGCAGTCTTCCGGAAGAATGGCCTTGTTCACTACAGTGGAAGTAAAGGTCCAAGCAGTAATCTGAGAGTCGACAAACGTGGGCGTCATGCTGATGGTTTGCCCGTTGAGATCGCCATTGATATTGGCAAACTCGACGCTGACCACACCATTGGTCACTGTTGGGTTCTTCCTATAGTCGGCCAGGTAACCCGTGTCCACATCGACATCTGCGGCGTCGACAGGCAACGCCTGATATTGCCGGGCATACACACTTACTCGCGTGCGCAGGGCGTAGAGCTCAACGACAGCTGAGGCCGTCTTGGACTTGGCGACGTAGAACATATACTGCGGAGTCGCTGCCGCCGCAATGATGCCGACAATGGCGATAACGACCATCAGCTCGATCAGCGTAAACCCGCGCTGCTGCGACTTCATGACAAAACTCTTATAGCTTCGAACCCCAACTTAAGCAGATAAGCGGATAAAAGGGTTAAAAATCAAGCATTTTTGCATCCCGCCACGTGGCCCACGCAGGGATTTGTGTCGGATGATTCACACTTTTTCTGCCGCCGGACATTTATTGGGGAACGGGCAGGAAGCAGAATTGGGCATGGCCTGGCGCTTTGGAAGGAGGATAATGAGCTTGACTCGACGCCTTGATCTGCCTAGTGATATGCGCTTGCTGCCCACAACTCTGCCGACTGCCAGCCCCTTTAATGGAGGCGGTTGACCGCCATGGAAATCAGCGCTTGCCTGGCCGATATCACCACCCTGGATGTCGACGCCATCGTGACCGCAGCCAACAACAGCTTGTTGGGCGGTGGTGGGGTTGACGGCGCCATCCATCGGGCCGCGGGACCCGAATTGCTGGCGGCTTACCGCGAATTGCAGGGCTGCGCCACCGGCTCTGCGAAAATCACGCCGGGCTTTCGGCTGCCAGCACGCTGGGTAATCCACTGCGTCGGGCCGGTCTGGACCGGCGGCCAGGCCGGCGAAGCGGCACTGCTAGCTTCTTGCTATCGCCATGCTCTGCTTCTTGCCGAGCAATACCAGTGTCGCAGCATTGCCTTCCCCGGCATCAGCACGGGCGTTTACGGTTTCCCCAAAGACCAGGCGGCCGATATTGTCCTGCGGACGCTGGGCGAATATGCCCAGGATCACAACAGCAGCCTGCAGATCATCCTGTGCTGTTTTTCGCGCGAAGATCTGCAACGCTATCAGCGGCGCCTAAGCCACTAAACACCTGGGAAAGCCGGCCTTTTTGTGAGCCAGCCTGCAGAAAGCGGGGTGGTTGGTTGCGCAAAACGTGCACAGGTCACAAACAAAATTGTTCTCGCCTGTTGCGCTTGCGCCGCGTTCCTATTATTCGCTCCAACGGGCCACCGCTCATTTACGAACGGATTGAAAGGAACACGACTATGAAGATGCAACGAATCGCTCTGACCACCGCCCTCAGCGCCAGCCTGCTGGCCACTGCCGGCGCCCAGGCCGCGTCCCTCAATGTGGATGTCGCCATCGACCTGCCCAACGCCATGATCCTCTATGCGCCCGGCCAGATCGACCTCACCGTCACCTCAGCGGCTGCCCTGAGCTACCTCAACAACGGCGGTACCGCCTACAGTTCCGGCGACACCGCCAGCCTGACCGACCCCAGCGCCCTCAACCCGGCCCTGTCGGTCTCCAGCACCAACACCGTCAATGCCGGCATCGCTGCCGGTGCCGGCGAAGTCGGGGCCAACCAGACCGATACTACGCTGGACTTCTCGGTGAGCAATGCTTTCGGCGTGCGCGCCATCGGCTACTCCAGCCTGAGCGCCACCGTGACCTGTACCGCCAACTGTGCCGACATGACCAGCGTCGGTACCGACTTTGCCGGCTCGGTCTCCCCGACCCTACAAACCGGTTCCATCGACTTCACCTATGACGTCACCGGCGGCGATGTCACCGCCACCTTCCAGATCTCCGTCACCGGAACCTGATACCCAACTCCCTCCTGTAGTATCATTGGCCCTTCCTTATGGCGGGGTCTCTCTTTGAGCTCCTCAGGCACCAAAGCCAGCAGCCCAGCAGATCATTGAGGACTATCCGCGTGCAATCCGAGCCACAACCCCCCTCGCCAAAACCACCCCGCAAGCAGAGCCTGCTGACGATCGTAGGCAGCACTATCGCCGCAGCCTTCGGCGTGCAAAGCAGTAAAAATCGCGAACGTGATTTCCAGCAGGGCAGCATCTGGGTCTACATAGTTTCCGGCATTGTTTTTACCCTGCTCTTTATTCTGACTGTGACCACCGTGGTGCGCTTTGCTCTGGGCTTAGCCAACCGCTGGCATTCGGGCATAAAAAAAGCGGCCAATGGCCGCTTTTTTTTGGGCAACCCCGTGCTCAGCGCCCGTGGGCAACCCAGGCCGGCAATCCACCTGTATAGATGAAATGAATAGCCGTCAGGATTGCGATCACAATTATGCTCAATGCAGCC
>JAYQPQ010000051.1:0-13047 GCA_038145405.1 Porticoccaceae bacterium
TATTCAAAATTTGTTAATCCATTACATCCCTATGCCCCCTCAGCATTTTAAAACCCCCCCCGCTCTTTGCCCCCGGGGGCCCCAATGTTGCGATTAAAACCGGGCCTGGACCTACCCTCCAGGCCCGGCTTTTTGGCAAGTATTCTTATTTTTTGAAAAGTCGGAGTGGCTCGGGCGGACCAAAGTCCGCCGCCATTTCCTACCAGCGCAGACGCAGTTCGAAGTAGAGCCGATGGGCCAGATAGTCGCCCGCCAGCTCACCGGCATAGCCCAGGCCCAATACGGTCGTGCCCTCGGGCGACCAGTTCAGGTCAAAGCCGAATATCAACGCATCTTCCTCGATGTAGGGGTTAGCCACGTCAAAGCTGGTGCCGGGATTGGCACTGAAACTGGCCCGCGTACTGTACTGCTCGGCGCTCAGTTCAGTGCGATAACCCACGTAGAGTTGCTGGGCGATATAGCGTCTGGCCGAGGGCGTCGCCAGCTCGGTGCCGGCCCGGAAATCCTGTGTGAAGCGACCCAGTTTGATCAGCGCGGCGCCCATGGCGCGGCTGGTCTCCGCCGACGCCAGGGTCAGCGCCAGGCTGTCATCGCCGCTGATGCTGGCTTCACTGTAGCCGTCCTGATCCAGGTAGAAATAATCCAGGGTCAGTTCGGGCGAAACAAAGAATCGACTGCCCAGCGCCATGTCGTAGGCCAGGCGCGTGGAACCGGCCAGATACTTGCCGCCCCAGTCCGCTTCATAGGTCTCGGAAATGCCACCCAATTCCACCTGACGACGGGATCTGGCGGTCAGCCTGCCGGCGTTGGTCGAGACGAACCAGGACAGGTTGTCACCGCGATAGGTGCCGTACAGGCCGAGATCGTAGCCAGTCCAGTCACTGCGCTGATCCAACGCGCGATTAGGATCCCCATGGCCGTTGCGCAGGCCGAGTGCCAGACCCACGGCTGTTTGGTCATTCCATTCCGTGTCCAGTCCCATTTGCAGGGAAACACCGCCGCCGCTGTAGCCGCCACCCTGTTCGTTGACGTCCTGATCAAAATTGGAAGTCGAGAAATCAAACCAGCCGCCGGCATCGCCGCGACTGGCCTTTTCCAGACGGCTGGCCAAGGCGCCGCCAGCCAGGCTGAACTCGCTCGACAGGTAGCGCCAGGAAGAATCCGAGTAGTCGGGCAGCACCGTTTCATAAGCCGCCACCAGTTCTTCGGGATTGTAGTAGCTGGCCAGTGCCGTTCCAACGCTGCTTTCGCTGCTACCCAAGGCCAGCACAGCATCGAAGGCCGCCAGCTCATTGGCAACCAATCCCAGAGCCGCGGCCGTACCATCTGTGCTCAGGTTGATGACGAAATCCGTGGCCGTCAGAGATTCCGAGGCCTGATAGATAGCCGGCAAAAACACAGTGGGCTGATCGGTACCGGAACCGAAGGTGAGGCTGCCCGCCCGCACCAGGTGCAGGTCGAGATTGGCCACCAGCGGACCCTCGAATACGGTGCGAATGGAAGCACCGGACTCGATGGTGGCATTGCCGGCCACATCGATGCGCGGGGCCAGTAACGTGGCGCTTGCGCTATCAATTCGCAAACGCATTTCGGCATCGCCGGTCAGGCCCAGTTGGTTAAGCGTCAGTGGCGCCGAAGACCGGTCGATCAACAGCGCCGAATTCACCTGCAACGATTCCAGACCGCTCAGGGTTGCGCTGACACTGGCATCGTTGGCTACCACCAGAGCGTCGGTACCGGCGCCAAAATCGATCAGCGACGACAGCACCGAACCGGCCTGAATATCCAGAGAGTCATCGCCGGCACCCAGCAGCACATCGCCCAACAGAGAGGGCGTGACCACGTCGTTCACATCGACAGTACCGTCGCCGTTGACGTCTTCCACCGCGGTTTGCCGACTCTGTATCAGGCTTACGCCCTGGGCTGCACCATGACTCGACAAATCCAATGCAATGGCACTGCCCAGCTCGGGCTGCTCGCTATCAAAATAGTTAATGCGCGCCGAAATGTTGCCCTGGTTGAGGATGCTGGACAGGGTGCCCGAGGCATCATCGATAGCGATCGCTGTACCACCGCTGTCGGTCGCTCTTACCAACGCGGAGATCACGCCTCCGACGTTGTTGATCGTATCGACGCGTGCGTTGGGCGCGATGGCAATGGCCGTGGCCGTGTTTGCAGTATCGGTATTGACCTGCGCTTCGATCAAACCCTGGTTGTAAATCAGATCGGTTTCGGCAAAGGCACCGATATCGAGGGCAATGGCATCTGCCTCATAGGCTTCGGCGTGCAACTCCACCAGGTTTTGAATACCGCCCTCAATCAGCACGCGTCGGCTGCCATCGGCAGTTCCGGCGAGGCGGATGCCGGTGGCATCGAAGCCGACGTTCAGACCATTAGCATAAATTCTGCCGCGATTGATCAGGCCATAGTCGTAGTTGAAGGTTGCGATAATTTCGCTGAAGTCCTGATCTTCATCATCGTCGCGCGTATCGCGAACATGCTCAACCAGGCGACTGACGATCAGGTCGCCAATGTCGCTGCCGGCATTATCCGGAGTAATAAGCAGGGCAGGCGCGGCGCCGATGGAGTTAATGTTGCCGGTCCCTCGGTTCTCGTCGTAATCCTCGATGGTGTCCTTGGTGGTGTCGGCTTGGTCAGCCGCAGAGACAAAGAGATCCACCGCGCCGTTATTGAGGAAGCCGCCGCCCAGGCTGCCGCCGACCACGATGCCGGAGCCGTTGGGACGCAATGCCTCGGCGTCGATGCGCCCACTGATGGGCGTATCCCCGCTGCCAATGCTGTCCGGATCGGCGTAGTTACTGAGGAAGGTCGAATGGAAACCGGTGGTGGTAATGGACGCCTCGTTGACCAGCGCGCCGCCGAGGCCATCGCGCAGGTAAATGCCCAGGCTGTTCTCGCCTTGCGAAGTCAGGGAGCCCGACTGGATCAAATCGCCGCTGATATTGCCCCAGACGTCAATCAGGCGGCCGTCGGCGCCATATACATAGATGGAACCATCGTTTACCAGATTGCCCACCAGATCGCTCTGTAACTGGATCCCCACCGAATCGCTGCCCTCGACAAAAAGGCTGCTAAACCCGTCTAGCCGGATATCGCCCTGCAGGGGTCCGGCGCCGTCGAGCAAAATACCGATGCGATTCATGCCGATGGAGAGCGGGCCGTCGAGATCGCCATCATTGTCGGTGTCGGTGCGCTCGTAGTCTTCGATGAGGTTGACCACGCCATTGATGTAAATATTAGACTGGCGGTTACCCAGAATGCGAATGCCGGTCACGTCGTTCAGGTCTTCCATCGAAATGAAGCCACCGAATTCGATGCGAACGTCGTTGTCGGAATCCACAAGCAGTCCGGGGCTGTTGGCCGCGTCGGTAATGACGATTGAGCCGGTGGACGTGATACGCACATCATCCGTGGCACCCGCGTTAGCGGTGGAGGTGGCGACAGTGGTATTCACCTCGGTCGTAAAGTCCGCCGCCAGGATGGTCTGCCAGCCGGGTACAGCGAGCAACGAGAATGCCGTGATCCGGCAAAGACCTTTGAATTTCACCTGCGAAGTTCCTTTGTACCTTTGTACTTATTTGCCTGTTTGGTTCGACAATTGCCCTGCTGGTTCGCGCTGGCCGCGAAAAGGCGGGGGCCTATCCTAAAGTATCCGGGCCCGTTGGGCATCATTGTCGGCGATTATTTGCGTTAAGACATTACCCCGTGCGTCCTCGATCGCCGCTCCAACCGCACCAGCACATCCAACGCCATGACGCCCTCGCCAGCCGGAAAGACCCTCAACGGGTTGATATCAATCTCGACGATGCGATCGTCCGCTTGCATCAATCCAGCCATCTTGCCAATGCAGTCGGCCAGCGCCTCCAGGTCGGCAGCCGGACTGCCCCGGAAACCGTTCAGCAAGGGCGCCGAGCGCAGCCCGGCCAAAGCACGCTTGATTTCCCTCGGCGACATATCCGGCGGCAGCAGGCAGAAATCCTGCCACAGCTCGGCCTGCACGCCCCCCAGGCCGACCAGCACGACCGGTCCCCAGTCGGGATCGCGTCGGGCGCCGAGGATCATCTCGAGACCGGGGGCAGCCATGCGCTCGAGCAACATGCCATCGAGTGTCAGGTTCGGGGCATTCTGCTGCACAGCCGCTTCTACTTCGGACCAGGCCAACTGCAGTTCGTTCAGATCACGAATTGCCAAGCGCACGGCGCCCAGATCGGTCTTGTGGGTCAGCTCGGCCGATTGGGCCTTCAGTGCCAGGGGATAGCCAAGTTGCTCGGCGGCGCGGCGCGCCTGCGCCAGGTCCTTGACTAGGGTTCCCTGGGGGACATTGACGCCCAGCGTGGACATAAGCTCCTTGCCCCGGTATTCGGCCACCGAGCCATCCTGCTGCGGCCAGGCAAGCGGCTGGGGCAGCGAAGCCGGCGGCGGCGCGCCAGTCCCGGCCAAATCATCCGCGAGCCACAGCCGCAGTGCACGCAGCGCGCGCTCGGCGGAGGAAAAATAGCTGATATTCAAGGCATGCAGCGCCTGCAGATAGGGCTGCGGCACCGCAGCTCCCTCGTCCAGGCCGGCCAGCACACAGAGTTTGCCGCCGCGGCGTTCGGCCAAAGCTTTAAGCAGAATCGGAAACTTGAGGTCGCAGGTGCGAGCGTCGGTCTGAATGAGGGTCAGCATCAGAGCAGCAAAGCGCTCATCGCCATCCAGCGCGCGAATCACTGCCGCATAGATACCTGGCTCCACCAAAACCTGTGCGGTAAGGTCCAGCGGATTGCTGACCGGAACCAGATCGGGCAAGGCAGCGCGCAATGCCGGCGCCGAAGCATCGTCGAGACCTGGCAGGTGCAAGCCCAGGCTTTCGCATTGATCGAGCGCCAGCGCCTTGAAGGCACCGGATTCAGTGATCAGCGCAGTGCCTTGGGCCGGACGATGGGGATGGCGCAGCGCCAATTCCAGAACATCGCCCAGGGCTTCCAGACTGTCTACAAGGACCACCCCAGCGCGTCGCACCAGACACTGCATTACCTGGTGGTCGCCCGCCATGGCCCCGGTGTGTGTTGCCGCCGCCTGCCGCGCCGGCGCCGATCGGCCCGGGTGCAATAACACCAAGGGCTTGCCCAGTGCATGGGCGCGGTGAGCCAATTCAAGAAACCGCTGCGGCTGCCGGAACTGCTCGACGATCAGCCCCAGCACTCGGGTGTGGGGGTCGTCCAGAAGATACGCGAGGTAATCCTCGACGCCACTGACAGCTTCGTTACCGGTTGAAATGGAATAGCTGATACCCAGTCGGCGGCTGGTCAGGTTGACGCTCAAAACGGCCGCCATGGCTCCGCTTTGAGAAATCAGGCCGATACCTTCATCCTGCTGCAACAGCTTGGCGGCGGTTTCCACAAAGGTCAGCGCAATACCGTCGACAAAGTTCACTGCGCCCAGGCAGTTCGGCCCCACAATCAGCATGCCGAAGCGCTGGGCCACTTCGGCGATCTGGTCCTGCTCGCGACGACCGGACGCCCCGCCCTCAGCGAAGCCTGCCGAGAAGATGATGGCACAGGCAGTTTGACGCTCGCCTAATTGCTCGAGGGCGGCCAGCACGCCCGACTGCGGAATGGCCAACACCGCCACATCCAGATCACGCGGCAGATCGGCGATGGACGCCAGGCAAACGCGGCCCTGAATAGATTGTCGATTCGGGTTTACCAGATAGAGATCACTGGCGACGTCCAGGCGCACCAGGTTGTCCAGCACGCCGGCGCCCAAAGCGCCGGGTCGATCCGAAGCGCCAACCAGGGCGATCGACCGGGGTCGCAACAAGCGATCGACATGCGCCCTTGGATACATTGATGGGCTGCTTAGCGGTCCGTCACGGCGCCCTCGGAGGCGGAGCTAACCAGGCGTGCATATTTGGCCAACACACCGCGCTTGTAACGGGATTCGGGTGCCTTCCAAGCCTTGCGTCGCGCCTCCAGCGTAGCGGCATCCACATGCAGCTCAATGCTTTGTTTTTCAGCCTCGATGCTGATGCGATCGCCATTTTCAATCAGCGCAATGGGGCCGCCATTGGCCGCCTCTGGCGTGATGTGTCCGACGACAAAGCCGTGACTGCCGCCGGAGAAGCGGCCGTCGGTAATCAGGGCGACGTCCTTGCCGAGACCGACGCCCATAATGGCCGAGGTGGGGCTGAGCATTTCCTGCATACCCGGTCCGCCGCGCGGCCCTTCGTAGCGAATCACCACGACCTCACCCGCCTTGACTTCGCCCGCCAGGATGGCCTTGTTGGTGGCGTTTTCCGAATCGAAAACGCGGGCCGTGCCGGCGAAGCGTAGCCCCTCCTTGCCGGTGATCTTGGCTACCGCCCCCTCGGGTGCCAGATTGCCGCGCAGTATTACCAGGTGACTGTCCTTTTTGATCGGCCGATCCAGCGGCATGATGATGTCCTGACCTTCCGGATAGGGGGCCACTGTAGCCAGGTTTTCCGACAGGGTTTTACCGGTCACCGTCAGGCAGTCGCCGTGCAGCAGGCCGGCATCCAGCAGGGTTTTCATTAGGGGCTGAATACCGCCGATGGCCACCAGCTCGGACATCATGTATTTACCGCTGGGGCGCAGATCTGCCAGCACCGGTACGCGTTTGCCAATGCGCACAAAATCATCCAGCTCGAGATGGACGTCGATCGTCGACGCCATGGCGATCAGGTGCAGAACCGCATTGGTGGATCCGCCCATGGCGATCACCACCGTGATGGCGTTTTCAAAGGCCTCGCGCGTCATGATGTCGCTGGGTTTGATATCCAGCTCCAGCAACTTCAGCACGGCTTCGCCAGCGCGATAACAGTCGTTGTGCTTGGCGTCGGATACCGCATCCATGGCCGAGCTGCCGGGCAGGCTCATGCCCAGGGCTTCAATTGCCGATGCCATGGTGTTGGCGGTGTACATGCCGCCGCAGGAACCCGGCCCAGGAATGGCGGTGCGCTCCACCTCCTCTAGCTGTTTTAGGTCGATATCGCCGCGCGCGTGCTGACCTACCGCCTCGAACACGGAAATAATGTCGGTGTGGTTTTTGCCCGGCTTAATGGTGCCGCCGTAGACGAACACCGAGGGGCGGTTGAGGCGTGCCATGCCCATGATGCAACCGGGCATGTTCTTGTCGCAGCCACCAATGGCCACCAGGCCATCGAAGCCTTCACAGCCCGCCACGGCTTCGATGGAATCGGCAATGATCTCGCGCGACACCAGCGAGTACTTCATGCCCTCATAACCGTTGGAAATGCCGTCCGAAATAGTGATGGTATTAAAGATCACACCCTTGCCACCGGCCTGGTCGACCCCGGCACAGGCATCGCGCGCGAGCTGATCGATGTGCATGTTGCAGGGCGTTACCATGCTCCAGGTGGAGGCCACGCCGACCTGCGGCTTCTTGAAATCGGCATCGGTAAAACCGACGGCGCGCAACATGGAGCGACCGGGCGCCTTGTGCGGGCCATCGACCACTTCCCTGGAATACTTTCGCATCTTGTCTTGGCTCATGAGTTCTCCGAATATTTCTCGCGAAAAAACGAATGCTGTGGCACGGCCGCAGAGCGCGAGTATCCTCGGCCAACACGAATAGTGCGGGCCCTCGCTGCCGGGCAGGCGGCAACTTTAGGGGATTTGCCTGTTTATGCCAAATACCGGGGCGATCTCAAGCCGCAGTGTCGGCTGCCTGTGCCATGCTTATTTTCCACTTTCTCTCCACTTTTCTTGCACCCAGCGCGCACTATTGCTGGGTAGATTGGCGTCATTCCCCTAGGGAGGAAGCCGAATGAAAACGACGCCCATGAAGAAATTCTCGCTCCCCTTTGCCACGCTGGCCGAGCCGAACGCTACCTTGCCGGCCGATTTCTGGGAAATGAACTCGGTGGCGGTTCCCGCTCTGTCGGGCACGGTGGTAGCCGTGAAATCCCAGCTGTTGCCCTCAACGCAGTCCGAGCGCAGCTGGCGGCGCAACAACCCGGTTTAATTCCGGAACACCTTTAATTCAACCCGATTCATTGCTGACAAATAGTAACTGGAGATAGGAATATGAAAACGCCACATCTTGTGAACAAATTGATTGGACTGGCCGCACTGGCCCTGCTGGTTGCCGGCAACCCTGTGCTGGCCCAACCGGCCACGGACCGCGCGCCGGGCATCGATCGCAGGGTCGAGCAGCTCGAACTGACCGATGAGCAGCGCGAACAAATCGCAGCACTGCGCGAAGAGCAGCGCGCCGAAGCTCAGGCTCTGGCCGAACAACGGCGTGAAAATGCCGCCGCAGATCGCGAGGCCCAGCAAGCCGAAATGGCGGCACGCCAGGCAACCCAGCGCGAGCGACTGGCGCAGATTTTGACCCCCGAACAGATGGGTCAGGTGGACCAGATGCGTGAGCAGGCGGCCGGTCGCTTGGACGATCGCGCTGAACGTATGCGCGACATGCAGGGCCAGGGCCCGGCACCACGCGGTGACCAGCGTCCGATGCAAGGTCCCCAGCGTCCGATGCAAGGTCCCCAGCGTCCGATGCAAGGTCCTCAAGGCCCCCGTGGCCCCGGTGCCGGACAGGGCGCCGGTGGTCCTGGCGGCCCGCGCGGAGCGAACTGATACCCCCCTCTGACTCCCTCTGTCAGAATTTTTGGCCGGGATTTTCCCGGCCTTTTTTTGTCTCGAGTTTGCGGCGCCCCGCGATATCTGGCCTGTGGATTCACCTGCCTACTGAAGGGCGCGTAAAGGCCGATAGAGCCGGTACAGGTGTTCTGACCCTTGCCTGCTTAAATTCGAACCCGACTCGATTCGCTCTAGAGAATCTCGAAGACCTGGTAGCTCACGCCGCTTGGGGTTCGCTCGCCAACACCGACCGCGATAATGTTGTTCAGCCAGGCATATTTCGCGGCGCCTGTCTCGAAGAAGGGGGCGATGCGTAGGTAGTACTCCGATGCATCCACCACCTCTCCTGCAGCCATGCGTGCATTCACCTCGGGTGCACTGTTCCTGATGCCACGATAGGTCATCAGAATCAGCTCGCCGTCTTCCGTCCTCAGCGCTAGCCGCGCATCCTGCTGGTTGGAACCATCCGCGCGCGTGAGGAGCAAGTCGGTGCCGCCGTGCGGCAGAATTTCGCCCTGCAGCCTGTCGCCACTGAAGGTGCCGCCAGACATAGGGATGAACTTGCGGTCGCCGGCAGGCGTCTTGCCAAGGGTTTGAATCGAATGAAGCTCAATGGAAAGATTGAACAGATGTCGAGAATCCAGCTTGCTGATGTGGAGTTTCCGCATAAAGGATGAGGTGAGTAACCCTCTGTGGCAGAGGCCTGCTGCATTGTAATTAAATTCACAGGGAGCGGTGGCAATCGTCAGACCTTCTTTTTCGCGCCAGCAACCGACGCCCTGGTTAATTTCAGAATGGCGCGATACTCGGCATTGCCGACTGGTGTCACCGACAACCTCGATTGCTGCAACATCATCAACCCCTGCAGTGCCCTGGTTCGCTTGATGGTGGCCAGCAGCACCGGTTGGTAATACTTTTTCACAAAGCGAACATCCACACAGAACCAGCGAGGCTCGGTCTTGGTGGTCTTGGCATCGAAGTAATCGCTGGTCGCATCGAACTGGGAAGGATCGGCATAGGCCCCCCGCACTACTTCGGCCTCACCGACGATGGCGGTTGGCGTGCAACTGCTGTGATAAATCAGCACCCGGTCTCCTACCGCGACATCGTCACGCAAGAAATTGCGCGCCCGATAATTGCGGATGCCATTCCACACGCCATAGCCCTGCTTCTCAGCAGCCAGATCATCAATGCTGTATTCGTCAGGTTCGGTTTTGAACAGCCAGGTGGACATGGAGGCCCTAAACTAAAAATAACGGGGACAGAAGTTAGCCATTCTTCTCCTTGCCTGTCACCGTTCCCTTTCGCTGCGTGCAACAATTTGCCTATCCGCTAGCGCGCGAGGTGCCGGACACTCTAACCGATAATCGACCCTATTTCCTCGAGGCGGGGGCGCCTCGGGCAACCTGGATTGGCACCCGGCTGTCCCTTAACCCGGACGGCCGCGACGCTGCCCGCGCTGGGGATCGTAACCCCAGGCGGCGATGGCGAAGAAGAGCAACAGAAGGCCCACTACCACCGCGCAGGAGACCGCATTTAACTGCCCATAGAGGGCAAAGCGCACCAGTTCAACCACATGGGTAAAGGGATTGATGCGACTGACCTGATACACCAGTACAGCACCCGACTCTTGCAATTTCCACAGCGGATAAAGTGTGGTGGACAGGAAGAACATGGGGAAGATCACGAAGTTCATGGTGCCGGCAAAATTTTCCAGCTGCTTCACATAGACCGACAGCACCAGCCCCAGGGCGCCCAGCATCATTCCGCCAAGCAACAAGGCCGGCAAGGCATAAAGCAAGCCCGGCCACCAGGGCAGGTCGATGCCAAAGATCGCACAAAGAATCAGGAAGCTATATGCCTGCAGCACCGACAGGGTGGTGCCCGCCATGAGCTTGCAGAACAGCAGGTAACTGCGAGGCAGAGGCGCTGTCAGCAGCAGCCGCATCATGCCCATCTCGCGGTCGTAAACCATGGCCAGGGACGACTGCATGCCGTTGAACAGCAGCACCATGCCGAGCAGGCCGGGCACGATATAGACCTGGTATTCAATATAGGTTTCATAGGGCGGCAATACCGCCACGCCGAACACGCTGTGAAAGCCAGCGGCAAAAACCAGCAGCCAGAGTGCCGGCCGCACCATGGCGGAAAACAGGCGGCCGCGCTGGTGCCAGAACCGGAAAGCCTCGCGTGAGCAGACGGCGTACATGGCCTGAGCGGCGTGGTTGATCATGGCATCTGGCACTGACTTTCGCTGGGATCAAAGCCCAGGGTGTCCAGGTAGTTCACCGGATGCAGGAAGCCCTCAATGGGAGCACGCTCAACTACCCAGTTGCCGGTGGCCAGCAGTATGGGCTGACGCAGTTGGTTATCCCAGGAGCGGAAGCCCATGCGGAAACCCTTGAAACCGTCCAGCACAATCTCCTCCCCACGCATGAAGGCCAGAGCCGGGGCGAAGTCAGTGGAGCGGGTGCGCACCATGGCTTCGACAATGGCCTTGACCGCGATCCAGGCCGCCCAGTCGTAGGCCGTCGCCCTGCGTCCCGCCTGTTCTTCCAGGCGATTGTTCAACTGCGCGGCACCAAAGCGGGTCCAGGCCCAATGCCAATCCTGGGCCACCAGTCCGCCGCTGCCCACCACCGGGCGCGGACGCTGAACCCCGTAGGCAGCCGCGCGGGCAAATTCGCCCTGAGTGTCGGCGACATAGACCACATCGTAGTTCTGCCACCAGCTGGTGGTGGTCAGCAGGCGCACATTATTCTGTTCGCGCTGGCGCGGATCATTGCCGAGCAGGAACTCGCGCTCGTCGACGATGTTCAACCCGTGCTGGCGCGCCGAGCGGCGCCAGGATTCGGCCAGGTCTTTATCCGCTGCACCGGGACCGACCAGCACCAGCACATCCTCCCAGTTGTGACTGGTCAGATACTGGGCCAGGGCATCGTTGCGCATGGAGTTGCTGGCCAGGGTATGCAGCAAGTGCGCCTGGCAGGATTGCTGGCGCAGATCGTCTTCTGGCGCGGAAACATTCAGCAGGGCAATATCCATATCCCGGGTGGCCAGCGCCAGCTGGGCGGTCAGCGCGGCAGGAAGATCCAGCAGGAACCAGTCGATACCCTCGGCGTGCAACTGGCGCACCCGTTCCGCAGCCACCGCAGCGGATTTTACCGACTCGGTGCGCAGGCTGAATTCCGCACCCAGGGCAAGCGCCTGAAAGCGGGATTCCTGCAGCGCCACTTCGGCACCGATGATGGGTCGCCCCCAGGGCTGGCCCTGGAACTCGTGATCCAGAATGGATTCCGCATAGCGCGTATCGCCGGGCATTTGCAGATAGGCGATTTCGACCCGCGCGGACTGGGCCTGTGCCGCCGAGGCACTCAGCAGGAGAACAGCCCATGCCAGAATTATGCGCATCAATCAGTCACCAGTAATCAGGATGCTGTGCGGTATGCGCCCGACCGAAACCGAGCGCGCGACTTGCAGGGTACTAGTATCGATCACACTGATATCGTCGGACAGCCCGTTGGCGACAAAGAGGCGACTACCGTCGCTGGAAAGTGCCAGACCCCAGGCGCGCCTTCCCACCAGCACGTAGCGTTCGACCTGCAGTGTCGCCGTATTGACCACGGCCACGTGGTTGGCCCGGCCCAGGGTGACATAGGCGCGATCGTGCGAGGGATCCAGCAGAATGCCGACCGGCGTCACGTCTTCAACCCGGAATCCCTGCGGCTCAAACGCCAGGGTGGTTTGCACAGTGTCGGTGCGCGTATCGATCAGGCTGACCGAACCGGACAGTTCGTTGGTGACCCAGAGCGTGTTGCCATCCTCGCTGAGGGCAAAGCGTCGCGGGCGCGTGCCGACGAGAATATTGGCCACCACCTGATTGGTCGCCAAATCGACGCGATGAACCATATTGGCCACTTCGGAGGTCACCCAGGCGTTACTGCCGTCCGGTGCCACCAGCACGCCCTCGGGCTCCGGGCCCACATCGATCACCGCAACGGCTTCCCGCGCCTGAATATCGTAGATGGTGAACTGGGCGTCGTCTTCGTTGGAAATATAGAGGCGCGTGCCATCGCTGGAGAGATCAAAAATTTCCGGGTCATCGCCGGGCTCCAGGCTATCGACTACGCGCAGCTCGGCGACACTGATCACGTCGATGCGGTCGGCGTCGCCACAGGCCACGTAGATGAACTGCCGATCCGGCGAGAACTGCAGCCAGCGCGGACGCTCGGAAGTGGGAATATCGGTAATTTTTTCCAGGGTTCCGGCGTTCAGCACGGTCACCAGATCATCTTCTTCGCTGGACACAAAGACATAACCCTCTGCGGGCATTTCCCGAACTTCAATCGGTGCCTGTGCTTGCACTGCTTCCGACGGCGAATCTGTAGCAGGCGTCGGGGTCGTCTCCTGGGCCTGGTCA
>JAYQPQ010000052.1:0-12509 GCA_038145405.1 Porticoccaceae bacterium
CAGATGGTGATCGACCCACTGGGTCCGAACGAGGGGGAATATCATGTGATTCGAGGTGCCAGTTGGTCGCGAGGCTACCTGCCTCAACTGCGACTGGCTTATCGTGATTACGACGCTGTAGGACGCAATGACGTTGGTTTCCGCGTGGCGCGCTATGCCCGCTAAATACGCTATTGCAATGGCATTTCTGACGCTGAGTCTGGCGCTGGCGGCACAGGTGTTTGAACCCGAATCTGCCCCTGAAGCCACGGCGCAGCCTGCCGTTGCGACAGCTGCTGCAGAGGAAACCCCTGCGCCAGCAGAAGATAGCGTACCCGCCTCGACCTCGGCATCTGGCTCATTTGAAACCTTTAACCCGAGCGAGGAAATATCGGAGGATCTCTCCGTGCCCTTTCCGGTGGATATATGATCAAGGATCACGAAATGAAATCATTGTTTGAGCGAGAGTTTTTCTTCCAGGTTTCGGCCCTGATCCTCGCCTTTATTGTGGTACACGTTCTCTACGTCGCCATGGTAAGACCCAATGCTCAGGCTGCTCTGCAGCTCGAAGCGGCAATGCTTGAGCAGGGTGAGTCGGCCGCGGAGGCGCAGCGATCGATCTGGGTGGTGGTCAAGGATTACGAGCAGGAATCCTGCTTTATCCTGATGCTGTGGGCTATGGCGATTATGGGCTACAAGGCCCGTCGCGCCTTGCAGGAACGCCAATTGCTGGAAAAGGATCTGGTGCAGATCGCCGAGGGTACCAAGATTCTGCCGGAGGACGCGCGCAAGCTGTCACGGTCGATCGAAGCTCTGCCAGACACCTCCGCCGGGTATCTCTTGCCGCGCGCCCTGCAAACCGGATTGCAGCGCCTGGATTCGGGCAGCAGTGTGCAGGAGGTTGCCGCTTCGATTCGCGATGTTTGTGAAACCGAATCCCAGCGCCTGGACTCGGAACTGGCCATGGTTCGCTATATTGCCTGGGCGATCCCCTCAATCGGCTTTATCGGCACCGTTCGCGGTATCGGAGGCGCTCTGGCCAATGCCCACGAGGCGGTCGCCGGCAATATCGCCGGGGTAACAGCCAGTCTAGGCGTGGCCTTCAATTCCACCTTTATCGCGTTGCTAATCAGCATCATTATCATGTTTCTGTCGCACCAGCTCACCTTGATGCAGGAGCGCTTGGTGCTGGATAGCCAGAATTACTGCGACCGCAATCTGCTGCGGCACATACGGGTATAACCCCATGCCTGTCGTCGTTGATCTCAGTGACATTGCCTTGCTGGTCGATAGCGGTGAGCAGCGCTTGCTCTCGCCGGGATATGCCCTGTTGCAAAAAGACCAGGATCCGATGCTTGGTGAAATCGCCCTGCATCAAAGCCGCTTGTCGCCAGCCCGCGCAGCCAACCGTTTCTGGCGGGAGCTCTCACTTAACCCGGTGGGCATCAGCCATCACCAGGTTCGTCACCAGGCCGATCTCGTCTGGCACCATATCAAGCAGCTCAACGCCGAGCTGTCGCTCGATTGGGGACGATTTGTCACGCCCAGCCACTATGACGAGGCGCAGCTGAGCCTCCTCTCCGGCATCCTCAAGAGTCAGCAGATCAGACCGCAGGCATTGATCAGGCGTGCCCTGCTGGGGGCGCTGGCCAGTCCCAAGGCGAGCTATTATCTCGAGTTCCAACTGCATCAAGTGCTGCTAACCAGCCTGCGGTCAGAGTCGGGGGAACGCCTAGCGACGGAGTCCAGGGCCGTCGGCAGTGGCGGACAGATCGAGCTGGTGGACTGCCTCATGCAGGGTATACAGAAGCGGTTTATTCGGGATACCCGATTCGATCCGCTGCATCACGCCAGCACCGAGCAGCAATTGGCGGATAGCCTACCGGACCTGCTCAGCCATTTGACGAGATCAGATGCCACGCTGGCTTTGGTGAAGCTACGCGACGAAGAATATCGGGTGGAGGTGCGCCGCGATGACCTCGCCGACGCACTCCGACCTTTCTGGGATAGGTTGGCCGCCGCGCTGCCACCCGCAGCCCAGTTGGTTGCAGATAGCGGTATTGCACTCTATCCGGGTGCGGACAAGGTTTTACACCACGCCGATCGGGTTGCAGCGCATGAGTTGATCGAAATTGCTCGGGAATTGCCGCTGGCGGATACCGCCGACGCCGACGCGCCGCAATTCCTCACCAAGTTTATGGCAGTGACGCAGGATCCGGATAACGCGACCTCCACAGCAAAGCCGACCAGCATTGCCCTGCCGAATGTCACCTCCTCGACGTCGACTTCGAGCAATAAGGTTCAGGATAGTGGTGCCAGCCACCTCCTGTGCCAGGGGGTCGCCATGCGCCAGCCCCAGATCTGGTTTGCCCAGTCGCCAGCCGGGCAACTGGAAATGCTCGGCGAACAGCCGGAGCAGCCGCTGGCAATCTGCCGTATGGAGGGTGCCGGTCTGGAGCTCGAAGCACTTGGAGAAATGTGGATTAATGGCGAGAAGCTGGTGGGTCGTCGCCGATTGCAGCGCGCCGACTATTGCTCCAGCCCTTCCGCTTCTGGCGGCGTCACCGCCATCAGGGTACTTGGGGATGGCCATTAGAAGGCGCTCCGCATCGACTTTCAGCCTGTCCTTTCTCGACATCATGTCCTGTGGGCTGGGCGCCACCGTACTGCTTTTCCTTATTCTTAAGCACAACACGGAAACGGTCGTTGTGGACACCGAGCTGCGGCAGTCGGAAGTCAATTTGCTGCAGGAAGAAATTCTCCTTGGCGAAGAAAATCTGGCTCGTATTCGAAACACCATTAGCGAGTTGGACGAGGAATTAGCCATCGCCCAGGGCTTGTCGCGAGAAATTCAGGACGAAATCGATTCGCTAGAAAACGAAATCGCCTTACTCGACCCGGTTGCCCAGGAATCGCTCGAAGAGCTACGTCAGCGCCTGGCCTTGCTGCAGGAGCAGAAAGAGATTTTGCAAGCTGAAATCGGTGGTGGTGTGCGGCGCTTTCTGGGCGAAGGACAGCGTCAGTACCTCACCGGGATTCGCCTGGGCGGTGAATTTGTGCTGATCCTGCTAGATACCTCCGACAGCATGCTGGACGAAACCATCGTCAACGTGATTCGTCGCCGCGTTCGCGATGACGACTCCAAACGTCAGGCCCCCAAGTGGCAGCAGGCAGTACGTATCGTCGAGTGGATAATCAGCAATATTCCGGTAGGCGCACGCTTTCAGGTGGTGGCTTTCAACGAATCCACGGCACAGCTGGTCAGCGGGCAGCGCGGCGGGTGGCTGGCTACCGATATACGCAGCGAGGTCGAACTGGGCATCGATAATCTCTATCAGCTGGTTCCAGACGGCGGCACCAACCTTTACCGGGCCTTTGCCGCAATTGATGACTTTGCCCCGCGCCCCGATAACATTTTTCTGGTGACCGATGGCCTGCCGACCCTGGGCCGGGAGCCGCCGCGCAGCTCCGCCATATCGAGCAATGAGCGTTACCGATTATTTAATGATGCTGTCAGATTGGTGCCGGAGCGCGGTATTCCGATTAACATCCTACTCCTACCCATGGAGGGGGACCCCTTGGCTGCAGCTGCCTTCTGGCAGCTGGCTCAGGATACCAGGGGCAGTTTTCTCACCCCATCGAGTGACTGGCCATGAGGAAAAAACGCGAGATCGAAGAAGCCAATATCTCTTTCCTTGACGTAATCTGCTGTGGATTCGGCGCCATTGTGTTGCTGCTCTTGATTGTTCAGACTCAGGCGCCCAATGTGCTGGAAGTTTCCGAAGTCGAGGGCGAGGGCCGCATCAAGGCTTTGCAGGATCAGCTGTTCTCCCTGCGCGGCGAAATCAATTACCTGGAACGCGAGCTCACCGTCAAACAGGAGCAGATTGACGACGAACAAACTCGTGTCGCCATTCTGCGCCGTCAACTCGATCAGCTAACTAGCCAGCAATTGGCCCTGCAAGCGGCCAATCTCAATGCCGACGTCGAACGTCGCGACCTCTACTTTGCTCTACAGACTCTGACGGATGAAATGCGTCGCCTCTATCGTCAGCAGGAAGCCCAGAATGACTACATCGGCGGAATTCCGGTTGACTCCGAGTACGTCGTTTTCATCATTGATACTTCGGGCAGTATGTATACCTTTGCCTGGAACCGCCTGGTTGAAGAGGTGGTCAACATCCTCAATATTTATCCGAATGTCAAAGGCCTGCAGATCATGAATGATATGGGCCAATACATGTTCAGCAGTTACCGGGATCAGTGGATCGAAGACACCCCGGCGCGCCGTAACATTATCATCAGCCAGCTGCGCAACTGGCATCCCTTCAGCAATTCCAGTCCGGTTGAGGGTATAAATGCGGCCATTCGCTCCTTCTATTCACCGGACCACAAAATCAGTCTGTATGTCATGGGTGACGACTATACGGGCGGCTCGCTGCAGCGTGTGCTCGACACGGTAAACTCGTTGAACCGGGAGCAACCCGGCGGTCAGCCCATGGTGCGGATACACGCTATCGGCTTCCCGGTACTGTTCAACGTTACGGGCGGCAATGCGCAGTCATCAGCTTTCCGCTACGCTGCGCTAATGCGGCAAATGACACATCAGAATGCAGGCACCTTTGTAGGCCTGAATGATTATCGATAAGGGGATGAGAGGCTTGAAGCGAATCTGGTCACTGGTAGCGCTCGGACTGGCGTCCTGTGCCTCTAACTACCAAATTGACGCCAGCTTCCCTGCCCCCTTGGTCAATCCACTGCCAGTGGATGCCGGTTTGATTCTGGGCGAGGCTTTCGAGGCCTATGCCTTTGAGGAGCTTTCGGAAGATCGCGACGAAATTCACATCGAACTGGGAACCGCCCAGGCCGAATTATTCCGCGTGGTGATGGGTCAAATGTTTCGATCCCTCACGCTGGAATCGCCTTACCAGGGAGCGCAGTTGCTGGTTGAGCCAAGTATCGACGATTTTCAGTACGCCATACCGCGGGAAACCCGAGCCAATATCTATGAAGTCTGGTTGAAATACCGGGTCCAGGTGAGAGAGCCGAACGGTGCGGTATTGGCCGATTGGCTGATCAATGGATATGGCAAGACGCCGACCGCACTGTTGAAATCGCAGGGTGACGCCATACAGGCTGCGGTGACGCTGGCCTTGCGCGATGTCGGCGTGCAGTTTGCGATAGGCTTTGCCAGGCAGCCCGCTATGGTTGACTGGTTGCAGAGGACAAATGGGGAGGCTTCTGAATGAGACATTCCAGTGTCCTGAATCTATGCCTTGTATTGGCCGGCACTGTCTGGCTAACCGGCTGCACCTCGGTCAATGTCAACGAGATGCGTCTGTCGGAAACCGACCTGGATCCAACCCGGGAAACCGTGGTGGTTCTGGGTCGCCATCACTCGGCGGAATTCGAAACCGAACCTGAATTGGTCGCCTGTATCGGTGATCGACTGGAAGCAGGCATTCGCGGTCTTGATGTGCTCCCGGCTCCAGAATTTCGCGATCGGCTTTACCCCTGGTTTGAACCGCGCACCGCGCCGCTGCAACTGGACAAGTTTGGCAGCATCCTGCAGGAACCTCTGGTTCGCGATGCCATATCCGGCATGGGCGTACGCTATATCGTCTGGATCACGGGCGCCACCGAGCAGGTCAACGAATCCGGCTCTCTGGCCTGCACCTTTGGTCCCGGAGGTGGCGGCTGCTTTGGCTTTGGTACCTGGGAAAATGAAAGCCAGTACGAAGCCACGATTTGGGACTTCAATAGCCTCAGCGAGGCAGGACGTATCAGCACAGATGCACGCGGTACTTCCTACCTGCCGGCTGTGATTATCCCCATACCCCTGATCGCTCGCGTTCAGAGCAATGCCTGTGAAGGTATGGGCGATCAGATCATGGATTTCTTTACACCGTCGGCTACAGCCGCCTCCTGACGTATGAAAGCCCGGATTGCTCTGGTCGTCAGCCTGGCACTTTATGCCCTGGCTCCAGCTGCGGTAGCTGACCTGGCGGATGAGATACGCGAGGGCGCCGAGATGCACGAGGAAATCAAGGCGACTACCCGTTTTTACGACGATCCGGTGCTCAACGCCTACCTCACCGAGGTTGGCAATCGGCTGGCTGCCAATAGCACCATGCCCGACATTGACTGGCATTTCTATATTGTCGATGACGACGATATCAATGCCTTTGCCACGCGCGGAGGCTACGCCTATGTGCACCGTGGATTGATGACTTATCTGACCTCCGAGGCCCAGTTGGCGGCCGTGGTGGCGCACGAGATCGGCCACGTCACGCAACGCCATCTTGTGCGCCAAATGGACTCGCAGCGGCTGGGCAAGATTCTGGCCTTTGTGTCCAGCGTGGCCGTCTGGAACAGCAATGTGGGCGAAGCTGTCAGCCTCTGGAATGCAGCGCGGCTCAGCGGCTATGGTCGCGATATGGAGCTGGAAGCCGACCAGGTGGGCGCCAAAATACTCTATGAGTCGGGCTATGACCCGCAGGCAGTCATCGAGGTACTTGGCCTGCTGAAGGATCATGAAACCTATACCAGCAAGCTCTCCGGCGGTCTCAGTGCCACCTATCACGGCGTGTTTGCCACTCACCCACGGTCCGACGAGCGGCTGCAGCAGGTGGTCGCACAGGCTGGTCAATTGCCACCGGGTGAAGCGGCGCGCGGACGCGACGAATACCGGCGCGCCATGGAGGGACAAATTTTCGGCCAGAACAGCAGTTCCAATGCCCCTCCGGGCATGGAGCGATTTGCTATCCGTAGCCTGGGTATCACCTTTGTCTTTCCCGAAGCCTGGTCTGTACAGGTCAGTGGGGCGACGCTCACTCTGTCTGCCGACGACGTGGCCAATAAGCTGATTCTGAATGTTGAACGAATGGCTGATCCGGTTACACCACCGGATGAATTGCTGAAGTCACGCTTTGACGAGGGCACCCTGCAGGACATGAAGCCGGTCTATGAAGATGAGACCATGCAGGCGGATGCCAGACAGGCACTGCTCCGACACGACTGGGGCACACAACGCGTGGCGGTTATCAAGGTGGGGGGCAACGCGTATTACTTCGAAAGCAGTACGCCTGATTTGCCGGCGGGTGTGGATCAGGTGATAGTCGACATCATCGCTAGCTTTCGGCGCGCCGGACAAACCGACTACCCGCCGGAGGCAATCAAACGCATTAGCTATCGTCGCCTGCAGCCGGGCGAAACCTTTACCGACCTGGCGCGCGAGGCCACGGTATTGGGATTATCCGCAGAAGATCAATTGCGCCTGATCAACGGCTACTATCCGACGGGAGAAGCGCAGCCAGGTACCTGGATTAAGATGGTGGAAGAGGTTCCCTGAGGGGAATGCGGACTCGCAAAACAGGGAAGGAATTGGTCGGAGCGGCGGGATTTGAACCCACGACCACCACACCCCCAGTGTGGTGCGCTACCAGGCTGCGCTACGCTCCGATTGGACCTTGGAAAGGCGGCGAATCATACCCTAAGGAAGGGGAAAACTGAACCGCTGAAAACGGCTATTTGAGCAGATCGAGCAGGGAATTCAGCTCGGCAACCATGTCTTCGATAATCTCTCGGCGCTGCGTGCTGCCATCGCTCGGTTCGCCAATGGTCAGGCGGTGTCGGGCACCTCCAATGGTATAACCTTCTTCATAGAGCAAGGTACGAATCTGGCGAATTAGAATCACATCTGTGCGCTGGTAGTAACGGCGGTTGCCGCGGCGCTTGATCGGATTGAGTTTGGGAAATTCTTGTTCCCAGTAACGCAGCACGTGCGGCTTGACGTCGCACAGCGTGCTTACCTCACCGATGGTGAAGTAGCGTTTGCCCGGAATGGGCGGCAGTTCGTTATTTTGGCTGGGTTCCAGCACGTTTCTCTACTCGAGCGCGAAGTTTCTGTCCGGGACGGAAGGTCACCACGCGGCGCGCGGAAATCGGGATTTCCTCGCCGGTTTTTGGGTTGCGACCAGGACGCGGCGTCTTGTCGCGCAGCTCAAAGTTGCCAAAGCCGGAGAGTTTCACCGACTCGTTGTGCTCAAGCGACTGGCGAATTTCCTCGAAGAAACTCTCCACGACATCCTTCGCTTCGCGTTTATTCAAGCCGAGATCCTCAAACAGCATCTCGGAAATACCTGCTTTGGTCAGCGCATTCGACATCTTTAGTGCCTCAAAATCGCGTCAAATTCGGCCTGCAGTCGGCCGACAATCTGACTAACCTGATCAGTGACTTCCTCATCCTCAAGAGTGCGTGATGAATCCCTAAAGGTCAAGCTCAACGCCACACTTTTTTTATTGGAATCAATACCCTGGCCGGTATATATATCAAAAATTCTTGAAGTCTTCAGTAAGTTCACCTGACAGCTGGCGATGGCGTCCAGAATCTGCTGGCCAGAAATGTGGCGATCCAGCACCAGGGCGATGTCGCGACGCACGGCTGGGAATCGCGCCGGCACGCTAAAGCGCGGCAAGCGAACGGTCTGCAGCGCTGAAAGATCACATTCGAACACCAGAACGGGGCCCTGAATGTCCAATTGCTTAACCAGTTGCGGATGCAACTCACCCAGATAGCCTGCAGCGGCTTCGCGCACGATCAGGCTGGCGGCACGGCCCGGGTGCAGCCAGGGGACATCGGCACCCGCCTGCCAACGGTAGTCATCTGGATTCAATGCGCTGAGCAGCACATCGACATCCTGCCGGGCATCGTGGAAAGTCATCTTGCGGGCAGGAGCGCCCCACTGCTCGGTCAGCAGCTCGCCACAGGCTATGGCAGCCAGGGTTGGCGTTTGCTGGATGCCTGCCTGCGCATCGCGAGTAAAGCGCAGGCCGGATTCGAAGAACCGCACCCTGCTCTCCTGGCGATCCTGATTATGCTTGGCCGCTTTCAGCAGGCCAGGAAGCAAGGACGGCCGCATCACCGACATATCGGAGGCAATGGGATTCTGCAGTTCGATCCAGGGCTCCTTAAAACCAAAGAGACGACACACACGGGCGTCGATAAAACTGTAGGTAATGGCTTCGTTATACCCGCGCGCGCGCAGGCTGCCATGAATGGCTGCCAGGTTGCGTACGGTTTCGCCTTCGGCATGCAGGTGCAAGGTGGCGTTCAGGGGCTGCTCGGGGATCTGCTGGTAGCCCGTTATCCGGATCAGTTCCTCAATCAGGTCTTCCTCAATGGCCAAATCAAAGCGCCAGCTGGGCGCGGTTACGAGCCACTCACCAGCTGCCTGCCGGTGTAATTGACAGCCCAATCCGGCGAGAATGCCCTCAATGCGGTCATCGTCGAATGGCATGCCGGAAACCAGTTCGGCCCGTTGCCTGCGTAGGGAAATTTTGGCGGGTTGCGGCAAGTGCTCGTTACTGACGCTCTCCACGATCGGTCCTGGCTCACCGCCAACAAGCTGCAGCAGCAAGGTGGTGATGCGTTCCATGGCCTGCAGCCCAAGCTCGGGATCGACGCCCCTTTCATAGCGATGGGAGGCCTCGGTATGCAAGCCGTATTGTCGTGCCTGCCCAGCCAACTGGGCGGGGCTGAAAAAGGCACATTCGATAAAGAGATCGCGGGTTTCACTGCTGACCCCGGAGTCCTCGCCGCCCATAACGCCGGCAATGGCGAGCGCTCGGCTTTGATCGGCGATTACCAGAGTGCCTGCGGCGAGATCTACCTCACGACCGTCCAGCAGGCGGAGTTTTTCCTCGGCCTTGGCCAACCGCACCACAATGCCGGAGTCCAGCTGGGCCAGGTCAAAGGCGTGTAGCGGTTGCCCGAGCTCCAGTAGCACATAGTTCGTGGCATCTACCACGGCATCGATACTGCGAATACCGGAGCGGCGCAAACGTTCCTGCATCCAGATCGGCGTCGGCCGTCGAATATCAATATTGCGTATAACGCGTCCCAGATAGCGCGGGCATCCAGCCCCATGTTCAATGCGAATGGGCAAGCGCTGATCATGCGTCGGTGTGACCGGAAAAATTTCTGCCGGTTTGAACGGCATGCTGCTCAGCGCTGCCACTTCGCGCGCCAGCCCCAGGATGCTCAGGCAATCGGCGCGGTTTGGGGTCAGATCCACCTCGATGCAGTGATCATTCAGTTGCAGCCATTGGGCGAGGTCGGTACCCAGAGGTGCGTCCGCCGGCAGTTCCCAAAGGCCTTCGCCAGCGACTTCGAGCCCCAGTTCGTCGGCGCCACAGAGCATGCCGAAGGATGCCACCCCACGCAGCTTGGCTTGCTTGATGCGAAGCCCGTCGGGTAGTTCGGCATCGACCAGAGCGAGAGGTGCTTTCAGCCCTACCCTGGCGTTGGCCGCACCACAGACAATTTGCAGTGGTTCGCCCTGGCCATTGCTGACCTGGCAGATGCGCAGTTTGTCGGCGTCTGGATGCGGCTCAGCCTGCAGAATTTCACCCACCACAACCCCGCTGAACGCGGGAGCAAGCGACTCGATAGCGTCGACTTCCAGTCCCGCCATGGTAAGCAGGTCGGCCAGTGCCCTGATATCCAGCTTGGGATTAATCCATTCCCGCAGCCAATTTTCACTAAACTTCATGTTGTCTCAGGCCCTGGTATCAGCTTTGCCGCAGAAACTGCAGGTCGTTGTCAAAGAACAGGCGCAAGTCGTTCACGCCGCAGCGCAGCATGGCCATGCGCTCGACGCCCATGCCGAAAGCGAAGCCGGTATAGATTTCCGGATCGATATTCACGGCCCGGAAGACGTTGGGGTGAACCATGCCGCAGCCACCAATTTCCAGCCAGCCACTCTGTTTGCAGATGCGGCAACCAGCGCCATGACAGTGGGTGCACTGCATGTCGATTTCGGCTGAAGGCTCGGTAAAGGGGAAGTAGGAGGGGCGAAAGCGCACCGGAAATTCGCCTTCAAAAAAGGCGTTGAGAAATTCGCTTACCACAGAGCGCAGATTGGCCATGCTGATGCCGCGATCGACAACCAGGCCCTCGACCTGGTGGAACATGGGCGTGTGCGTCACGTCCGAGTCACAGCGATAGACGCGCCCGGGACAGATACAGCGAATGGGGGGTGGCTGATTCTCCATGGTGCGAATCTGAACCGGCGAGGTATGGGTACGCAATACTGTGCCGGGGGCAACATAGAAGGTATCGTGCATGGCCCTTGCCGGATGATGCTCGGGAATATTGAGCGCGCTGAAATTGTGAAAATCGTCCTCGATTTCCGGCCCCTGCTCTACGTTGAAGCCAGCCTGGCGAAACAGGGCTTCAATGCGCGCAATAGTGCGGCTCACCGGATGCTCGGCGCCCTCCTCCATGCCGATGCCGGGCAAGGTCACGTCGAGGCTTTCACTGGCCAGGCGCTGCTGGAGTTCAGCCCGCTCCAGCTCTGCCTTGCGCTGCTCCAGCAGGCTTTGCACTTCCTGCTTGGCGGCGTTTATCAATTGGCCGGCGGCGCGTCGATCCTGCTCGGGCAGACTGCCAAGCTTTTTTAGCTCCTCGGTAATCTCGCCGGCCTTGCCAAGATATTTAACGCGCAGCGCCTCGAGGTCGCCGAGGCCGGCTGCCGCGTTGATTGCCTCGATGGCATGACTTTTTTTCTGATCGAGATTTTTCTGCATGCTACTCACAAAAAGAGGGAAGAAGCGCCGCTCCTTCCCTCATCGATAGTCAACTAAAACGACAGTTAAGCGAGGGCGGCTCGGGCTTTTTCTACCACCTGCGCAAAGCTGGCTTTATCGAACACCGCCATGTCGGAAAGAACGCGGCGATCCAGTTCGATGCCCGCTTTCTTCAAACCGGCAATCAGTTGGCTGTAGGTAATACCCTCGGCGCGCGCCTGGGCATTGATACGAGCAATCCACAATTGACGGAATGTGCGCTTCTTGGCCTTGCGATCGCGATAGGCGTATTGACCGGCCTTGGTTACGGCCTGGACGGCGGTTCGGTAGACCTTTCTACGGGCACCGTAGTAGCCCTTAGCCTGGTCGAGAACCTTTTTGTGACGGGCGCGTGCCGTCACACCACGTTTGACTCGTGCCATTCTTCAAGCCCTCCCTATTTGGCACGCAGCATGCGATCAACATGCTTCGTGTCAGATTTGTTCAACAAGGACGTGCCGCGCAGCTGACGCTTACGCTTGGTCGTCATCTTGGTGAGGATGTGGCTTTTGAAAGCGTGCTTGTGCTTATAGCGGCCGGAACCGGTCAGCTTAAACCGCTTCGCAGCACCGCTGTGTACTTTTGCCTTTGGCATTTTCTAAACTCCGCATTGAGTAATATTACGCTGTAGCAACCGCTACTTCTTCCTCTTGGGAGCCAGCACCATCGTCAGTTGACGACCTTCCATCTTGGGGTGCTGTTCGACAATCGACAGTTCCGCCAGATCGGTTTCGATACGCTTAAGCATATCCATTCCGAGTTCCTGGTGGGCCATCTCCCTGCCGCGGAAACGCAAAGTGACCTTTGCCTTGTCTCCATGCTCCAGGAAACGTATCAGGTTGCGTAGTTTGACCTGATAGTCTCCAACGTCCGTATGTGGACGAAACTTCATTTCTTTGACC
>JAYQPQ010000053.1:0-12241 GCA_038145405.1 Porticoccaceae bacterium
GATCTCGGCCTGGTTGCGACCACCGGCCGTGCGGTAGGAACCCACGTCGACCTCGACCAGGCCGATCACGTCCGGATCCAGCTCGCGAAACCAGTCGATCAGGCTTTCCAGGCGCGGCCCGGTGCGACGCAGATAGCCCATGCCGGGCAATAGGCGGTGAAAATGAGGGCCGGAACCCGTGCCATAGCGGATGTTATAAAGCAAAAAACGCATGGTGGCAGTGTGCGATACCGCGGTGCATTGTGCCAGTGCTCAGACGGGTGCCAAGAGCCGGTCTGAATTCGTTATACTCGCGGGCCAAATTTGCCAAGTCCAGAGCCCAGCCCAGCCCATGAATCAGCCCGAATCCGCACCCAAGGAACCGTTGCCCGGCGTGAAGCGCGTTATCGCTGTTGCCTCGGGGAAGGGGGGGGTCGGCAAATCCACTACCGCGGTGAACCTGGCCCTGGCGCTGGCAGCCGAGGGCTACCAGACCGGCCTGTTGGACGCCGATATCTACGGCCCGAGCTTGCCGACGATGCTGGGCGTTGACCCGGATACACGACCCGAAGTCGTCGGTGGCAACCGCTTTGCGCCCATCATGGCGCACGGCCTGCAAACGCTGTCTATGGGCAACCTGACAACCAAGGATACGCCTACCGTATGGCGCGGCCCCATGGCCTCGGGTGCGTTGCAGCAAATGATTAGCCAGACGCTCTGGCACGAACTGGATTTTCTGGTGATCGACCTGCCGCCCGGCACCGGCGATATTCAGTTGACCCTGGCGCAAAAAGTGCCGCTGAGCGGCGCCGTGGTGGTCACTACCCCCCAGGATATCGCCCTGCTGGATGCCATAAAGGGCATCGAAATGTTTCGCAAGGTGCAGGTACCGGTGTTGGGCATCGTCGAGAATATGGCGCTGCACATCTGTTCGAACTGCGGCCACCAGGAACATATTTTCGGCCAGGAGGGCGGCGCCCGCATCGCCGCCAAGTACGATACGCTCCTGCTTGGCAGCCTGCCGCTGGATATCCGCATTCGCCAGGATCTGGACGATGGCGTGCCGACACTGGTGAAGGCACCGGAGGGTGAGATTGCCGCCTTGTATCGGCAAGTGGCGCGTAATCTGGTAAGCAGCCTTGAAGGGCGGGAGGTCGAACCGGACTTCCCGGAAATCAGCATCGAAGACGTGGAAAGCAATGAGTATTAAGTCGGACAAGTGGATTCGCCGCATGGCGGCAGAGCAGGGCATGATCGAGCCCTTTGAGTCGGGTCAGGTGCGCCAGAACGGCAACGGCCGTATCGTCTCCTACGGTACCTCCAGCTACGGCTACGACGTGCGCTGTGCCGACGAGTTCAAGATCTTCACCAACGTGCATTCGGCCACGGTCGACCCCAAGAACTTCGACGAATCCAGCTTTGTCGACATCCAAAGCGACTGCTGCGTTATCCCGCCCAATTCCTTCGCCCTGGCGCGCACCGTGGAGTACTTCCGCATTCCGCGCTCGGTCCTGACCATCTGCCTGGGTAAATCCACCTACGCCCGCTGCGGCATTATCGTCAACGTCACCCCGCTGGAGCCAGAGTGGGAAGGCCACGTCACCCTGGAGTTCTCCAACACCACCAGTCTGCCGGCCAAGATTTACGCCAACGAGGGCGTGGCTCAGATGCTCTTCTTCGAAGCCGACGAAGTCTGCGAAACCAGCTACAAGGATCGAGGCGGGAAGTATCAGGGGCAGACCGGGGTTACGCTTCCCAAAACCTGATTGACGCTCGCTGACATGCCCATTCAAATCGTTATAAATGGAAGAGAAATAACCAATCCCCTAGTGAAGTTTGTGATTGGCCTGGGTACCTTTCTGGTCGCTGCCATTTTTGCAGCTTTCCTTATCTTTGTTGTGTTGCCGCTGGTCGGCTTCGTAGTGACTCTGTCGCTCGGCTTGGTGGGCGTGATTTTCCTGGCGCTGGTGATTGCCATCCCCCTAATCGTGGGAGGCGCCATACTGGGTGCGATACTGAGTTTGCTGATGTCTCCCTTCAGTCTATGAACCCCCACATCTTTCCAGCACGCCGGCACGAATGCGCGCCTCGACATAGACGCGGTCGCGGCGCTCGATCACGACGTTATCGATACCCTGCCCATGTAGTAGCTGGGAGAGAATCAGCCCGGCAGGGCCAGCACCGATGATGATGACCTGGGTTTGGATCACGGGAGGGCGTCTCACGCTTGCTGCACCACTGCGGTGGGGTTCTTTTTGAAATTCATGTCGAGGGTGTGGAGGCCGCTTTTTAGTTTCTGTATGCCTGAGGCAAAGCGAAGAGAGCCCTAGCTCTCAATATGCATAGAGTACTCGGCACCGTCATCCTCGGTGTGATGAATCTGCACCAAACGATAATTCAGGGTGGGCGCAAACCAGACCAGGGTCTCGCGGTCGTCGTCTTCAGTAACGCGCTTGAGTTTCAGCGCCAGCATTTCCTGGCCATCGACATTGATTAACTCTTCGCCCAAGCGTTCAAAGGTGAAGTCGCGCAGGCGGCCGCGGTCGACTACCTGGTAGCTGGGCATATCGATACCCTGGGCCAAATCCAGCTCCATGAGGTACTGATAGAGGGTGCGATCGGTGTAGCCGGGCAGCAGGGGCAGCACGCGACGGTCGTCGCGTCGCTCGTAGGTCACCTCGCCGGTTTCCCAGTCGAAGCGGGTATTTTCCTCGCGGCGGACGCCCAAAACACGTCGGCTGACGCGGTGTTCGATGGACTGATATTGGCCGTCCTCGGTGATGCGGAAATGGCTGCGTTCGTCGAGGCGGGCGATAAAGTTGGATGACTCGATCTTGAACAGGTAGGTGCCGTCGTCCAGGCGCGTCAAGGTGCGGGTGGTGCTGACGTCAAAACCTTCGAAGCGCGACTCGTACTCGTTGGAGAAAATGACCTCATCGGCATAGGCCGCAAGGGATGCCAGCAGGCCGAACAGCCAGGCCAAAGCGCGCACATCAGGTAGGAGGGTTCTCATTGCTCCATTGGATTCCGGTAGCGGGAATCAGTTCCCCGTCCAGATAAGCATGTTGCTCACGAAAGGACAAGCGGCCGCGCACAAACCAGTCCACGGCCTGGGGGTAAATGCGATGTTCAATTTCGCGTTGCACGCGCTGTGCCAATTGCTGCTCATCTGAGTCGTCGATTCGCAGCCGGCCTTGCAGGATGGGGGGGCCGCCATCCAGCTCCTCGGTGACAAAGTGCACCGTTGCGCCATGCTCCCGGTCGTCGGCTTCAATCGCGCGTTGATGCGTATGTAAGCCGGGATATTTGGGCAACAGGGAGGGGTGGATGTTGATCAGCCGTCCCTCGAAGTGCCGCACAAAGAGCGGGCTGAGGATGCGCATATAGCCCGCTAACACCACCAGGTCGGCCTGGCAGTCTTCCAGCGCGCTGATCAGCACGCGGTCGTAGTCCTCGCGCGAGGCAAAGTCACGGTGGTTAATGACGCGGGTAGGAATGCCGGCGTAGGCGGCGCGCTGCAACCCGAATGCCTCCGGGTTATTGCACAGCACCAGAACGATGTCGCCGGCCATGCGGCCTTCACCGCGGGCATCGATCAGCGCCTGCAGATTGGTGCCGCTGCCGGAGATAAGTACGGCGATACGGCTGGCTGACATGTCAGCGGTGATACTGAATGACGGGCTGATCGGTCTTCAACGACTGTAGGTGGCCGATGATCCAGGCGTCCTCGCCCAGGGAGCTAAGCAGCTCAAGGGCTTTGTCTGCCACTGCTTTGGGAACGGAGATGATCATGCCGGCACCGCAATTGAAAGTGCGCAGCATCTCGGCATCATCCAATCCGGTCTGCTCCTTCAACCAGCTGAAAACCGGCGGCATGCCCCAACTGCCCAGTTCGATGGTGGCACCGACACCGCGCGGCAATACGCGCGGCAGGTTTTCCGTAATGCCGCCGCCGGTAATGTGGGCGATGGCATGTACAGGTAGGGTTTTCAGCAGGCGCAGTATGGCTTTGACGTAGATTCGCGTGGGCGCTAGCAGGGCGTCGGCCAGGGGCTGGTCGCCGATGCGCGTGTTATTCACATCGATCTGATTGGCTTCCAGCACCTTGCGCACCAGCGAATAGCCGTTGGAATGGACGCCACTGGAGCGCAGACCAATCAGGCAGTCGCTTAGCTGCACACTGGAGCCGTCGATAATTTCAGATTTTTCCACCACGCCGACACAGAATCCGGCCAGGTCGTATTCCTCATCCGGATACATGCCAGGCATTTCGGCGGTTTCGCCACCAACCAGGGAGCAGCCAGCCTGCTCACAACCATCGGCAATACCCTTGATGACCTCGGCAGCAACGTCGACGTTGAGCGCGCCGGTCGCGTAATAATCGAGGAAGAAGAGGGGTTCGGCGCCAGAGACCACCAGGTCGTTGACGCACATGGCCACCAGGTCGATGCCGATAGTGTCGTGACGACCGAATTTCTGCGCTAGTTTCAGCTTGGTACCAACGCCGTCGGTGCCGGACACCAGCACGGGTTCGCGATAGTGATTGGGGATTTCACACAGGGCGCCAAAGCCGCCGAGGCCAGCCATGACCTCCGGGCGTCGCGTCTGTTTGGCATAGCCCTTGATGCGGTCAACCAGGGCATTGCCAGCGTCAATATCCACGCCGGCGTCTCGATACGTCAGGATTCTTTTGTTGGCCATATTCACTTCCGTCGGGGACGCGCATTCTACCGCAGCTGGGATCGATTTGGCGGATTTCCGGCGCTGAGAATTCGCTGCGGGTTGTGTACACTGGCGCGATGAAATTCCCGCCGCAACCGTCCCTGCAGGGAGTGCTTTTCAGCGCCCTGATTTGCCTGCTGTTCTGGAGTCAGACTGTGTCGGCCGAGGTATTGGTCAACCACCTCTACCAGGCCCGGGTAGCGCTGCCCGACCGCAGTACCGCCGCGCAACAGGCGGCGATTCGGCAGGGGCTGGCCCAGGTGCTGGTCAAGGTATCCGGCTACAGCGGTACCCCGGGCTTTACTGGGGTGGCCGACGAGTTGGCGCGGGCCGATCGCTATCTGCTCGAATTCTCCATCGAATCCCAGCCCCAGGTGGCGGCGGACGGCCTGGCCACCCAGCCGGGCGAAGCGCTGTGGATGCGCTTTAATCAGGAGCAGGTCGATGCTCTGGTGCGACGTTGGGAAATTCCTGTATGGCCCTCGTCGCGACCCGAAATTGCCCTGCGCCTGCAGGCGCCGCTGGCCGGCCAGTGGATAAGCCTGAAAGCGTCTCAATATCCGGCGGCTGCCGCCCTGCTGGCCCAGCAGGCCTTTGCCCGGGGAATAAGCATCAGCCTGCTGGACCCCGCGTCGGCACCGCCTCCCGACAACCCGGATTATCTCGGCGAGCTTTGGCTGGCGCTAGATCGTTTTGGCCAGCAGCAGGTCAGTTTGACGGTGGTACGTCCGGGCGGCGCCGCGATGCAGGCCGAGGCCGGGGCAAACGGCCTGGCTGGCGCCATGCAGGCAGCGCTGGATCAGTTGGTGGACAGGCTGTCCCTGGCACAGTCCTTTGTCGCCGGTGGAGCGCCCGGCGGGCAGATCATTCTGGAACTGCGTGGAATCACCACATTGACGGCCTATCAGCGCGCGCTGGAAAGTCTGCGCTCGTTGGAAATGGTCGACCGCGTGCAGGTGTTGCAACTGGATACCCAGCAGGTCCAGGTGCGCGTCTCGCTGGCCGCGAATCTGGGCCTGTTGCTGGATGCCTTGATCCATCAGGGTGTTCTGCTGCCGGCAGAATCGGGTTTGGCGCCGCCGGGTCCCGGCGAGCCGCTGCTGCTGAACTACCGCGAGCGCTAGCCGGTGAGCCAGCAGATCAGTCTGCCCCTTCGCCTGCAGGATTGGGCCAGTTTCGAGAATTTTTACCTGGCGCCGGGTTCAGCTGCGCTCGCCTTGCCCGGCCTGCTGCAAAGCGCCGATTGGCAGGTGGCCTATCTGTCTGGCGCGGCAAGTTCGGGAAAAACGCACCTGCTGCACGCCTGCTGTCGATATTGGCAGGAGCAGCGCCAGGCGCAAGTCATCTATCTGCCGCTCGCCGAGCTGGCAGAAGCCGGACCGGTAGTACTGGATGGCATCCAGAATTATGCTTTGGTGGCGCTGGACGACCTCGACAGCATTGCCGGAGATAGCGGCTGGGAGGAGGGCATATTCCATCTGTTCAATGCGCTGCAGATCCAGGGCGGACGCCTGCTGATTGCCGCGCAGGCACCCCCCGCGAGCCTGGCGGTGCAGCTGCCGGATTTGCGCTCGCGCTTGCTGTCCGGTTCCAGCTGGCGTCTCGAGCCGCTGGACGAGCCCGCCCTGCGTCAGGCCCTGACCGGGCGGGCCGAGCGCTTGGGACTAGTACTTCCCGCAGGGGTTCTGGATTATCTTTTCCGGCGCTTTTCGCGCGATAGCCGTTCCCTGTTTGGCCTGCTCGATCAGCTCGATCGTTATGCTTTTGAACACCAGCGCCAGCTGACGCTGCCACTGGTCCGCGCATTCCTGCAACAGCAGGAGGGGGTATAGCATGAGTGACGAGGATAAAAAGTGGCGCGAACAACTGAGCGCCGAGGAATATCGCATCTGCCGCGAAAAGGGCACGGAGCGGCCCTTCACCGGCCGCTACTGGAACCATTGGGAGTCTGGCCAGTATCTGTGTCGCTGTTGCGGCAAGCCGCTGTTCGAGGCGGAAGCCAAATTTGATGCCGGCTGCGGCTGGCCTAGTTTTTCCCAGCCGCTGCTGGGCGAGGACATAGCCGAGCATCGAGATACCAGTTACGGCATGGTGCGCACCGAGGTCACCTGCCGCCATTGCGGCAGCCATTTGGGCCATGTATTTGACGATGGTCCGGCGCCGACCGGCTTGCGCTACTGCATCAATTCTGCTTCCATTCGGCACGAGAAGGATTGACGCCGGGATTCGTCTTGACACCCCCCCGGGGTGTTCATAGAATGCGCGCCTCTTTGACTTGTACGTGCGTCTGTCCCCTTCGTCTAGAGGCCTAGGACACGACCCTTTCACGGTTGTAACAGGGGTTCGAATCCCCTAGGGGACGCCATTTTTTTTGCGGGAATAGCTCAGTTGGTAGAGCACGACCTTGCCAAGGTCGGGGTCGCGAGTTCGAGTCTCGTTTCCCGCTCCATATTTTAAAGCGCCCGCTAGGGCGCTTTTTCATTTGGGCCCAAGGCTTAGGGCCCGCACTTGCATCGGCTACAATGAACCCATGAAATTCGGCAACTTTCTCCTGCGCCTTACCCTGATTCTGCTGCTCTGGCCGGTTTTGCTGCAGGCTGAACAACCCGAGCAGGTCGACTGCGAATTGATCGTCGGGGACTGGCAAGGCGAATATCGACCCGATAACGCCAGTTTTCTCACCCAGGACTATGCATTTCACGGCGCCTAAGACGAAAGTGGCATGGTCATGATCGACTTCAGCTTTTTCGACGACGGCGAAGTCGATCGCCACGAGGGTTACTGGTATTGCCAGGACAATATTCTCACTACGGTGCTGGTCAGTGCAGCCGGCACGCCGATCCTGTTTCAGTACCATATACTGGCCCTAACGGCAGATCACTGGCGCTATCAACTGGTCTCCAACCTGCCGGGAGCGCCGTTGTTCGATGCCTATCGCATGGTGCCCTCCGCCATGACGCCTAAGTTTCTTGACCACTACCCGCGGGCTTTTTTCGATCGCTTGTTGCCCCCCACAATCGAGCCCTGAAGCGGACCGCTTGTTACCAACTGGCGGCCGAAATTTGGCTAGAATGATGGCCTTAGAGGACAGGGAGTAACCCGGTGTATCGCTTGAACCAGCCCATCCAGATCAAGGCCGATGTCAATTGCTCACATACGCCAGCCAAATCCTGCAGCAATTGCCGCCTGAGTTCGCTCTGTATGCCGCTGGCGCTGCGCGACGACGAAATGTTGCGGCTTGAGCAGGTAGTGCAGAAAGGCGGACTGATCTACCGTCCGGGTAGCGTCTACCGCCAGGACGACGAATTTCGTTCGCTGTTTGCGGTGCGGCTGGGGTGCATCAAGACTTATCGCGTTACCGAGGATGGCAAGGAGCAGATCACTGGCTTATATTTTCCCGGCGAGGTCTTCGGTATGGACGGCATCGGCAAGGGGCGCTATACCAACTCGGCTGTTGCCCTGGAAACCACCTCGGTGTGCGAACTGCCCTTCGATCAGTTGGAAAAGCTCAGCTCGGCAATACCTCAGCTGCAGCGCCACGTTTTCCGCATCATGGGCAACGAGATCGCCCAGGATCAACAGCTCATTACCCTGCTCAGCAAAAACACCGCTGAGGAGCGTCTGGCTGCCTTACTGATCAGCATTTCCACCCGCTTTGCCGAGCGCAAGCAATCTTCCCTGCGCTTTCGGCTACCCATGTCGCGCGGCGATATTGGCAATTATCTCGGACTCACGGTCGAAACCGTGAGTCGAGTATTAGGCAAGATGCAGAAATCCGACATTCTCCACGTCGATAACAAGGAAGTTGAAATCCTCGATATCGAGCGGCTGAGGGAGCAGGCCAGCGTCCATTAGCTGGCCTGCAGCTCAGCTGGCTGCCCTGTAAAAGGGACAGGGTTAGTCGCTACAATGCCCCAGCCCATCAGCCCGACTCTAATCTCGGATCGCGAACCATGACCGCAGCGCTGCGCATCGAAAACCTGCAGAAAACCTACGAAAACGGCTTTGTCGCCCTACGCGGCATCGACCTCGAAGTGCAACAAGGCGACTTCTTTGCTCTGCTGGGACCCAACGGGGCGGGCAAGTCCACCACCATAGGCATTATCTGTTCGCTGATTCGTAAGACCGGCGGGCGCGTGCAGGTTTTTGATACCGATATCGACGAGAACTTTCCACGCGCCAAAAAATACCTAGGCGTCGTGCCACAGGAATTTAACTTCAACGCCTGGGAACAGGTGTTTCACATTGTCGTCAACCAGGGCGGTTATTACGGTCTGCCGCGCAAGTTGGCCGAGCAGCGGGCCGAGAAATACCTGACCCAACTGGGTCTGTGGGACAAGCGCAACCAGGCTTCGCGCACGCTGTCCGGTGGTATGAAGCGCCGCCTGATGATTGCGCGCGCTTTGGTGCACGAGCCACGCCTGCTCATTCTGGATGAGCCCACAGCCGGGGTGGATATCGAGCTGCGCCGCTCCATGTGGGACTTTCTGCAGGAGATTAACAAGGCCGGCACAACCATTATTCTGACTACCCACTACCTGGAAGAGGCCGAGTCGCTGTGCCAGAAGGTGGCCATCATCGATCGCGGCCAAATCATCCGTAACACCAGTGTGCGCGCGCTTTTACGCGAATTGAACAAGGAGACCTTCCTGTTCGACCTGCAGGATGAACTCAGCACGGCGCCGGATCTGCCGGGCTATGCCGCGCGCCTGCTAGATCCTCACTGTCTGCAGGTGGAAGTGGAGAAGAATCAGCCGCTGAATGCGCTGTTCCGTTTGATGGACGAGCGCGGGCTTAAGGTGCAAAGCATGCGCAACAAGGCCAATCGACTGGAAGAGATGTTTGTGTCGATGCTGGCACGCAAGGAGAACGCCCATGAATCCGCATGATCAGTGGGTTGCCTTCTTCACCATCGCCATCAAGGAGATCCGGCGTTTTGTGCGGATATGGAGCCAGACATTGCTGCCGCCGGCCATCACGATGACGCTTTACTTCGCCATTTTTGGCACCCTGATTGGCAGCCGCATCGGCGAAATGGATGGCTTTCCCTATATTCAATTTGTGGCGCCCGGTTTGATCATGATGGCGGTACTGACTAACAGCTATTCCAACGTGGTGTCGTCATTCTTTGGCAATAAATTCCAGCGCTGTATCGAAGAGTTGCTAGTTTCGCCGACGCCCAATTACATCATTCTGCTGGGCTTTGTAGCGGGCGGTGTGGCGCGCGGACTGCTGGTCGGCATCATCGTCACTTTCGTGTCGCTTTTCTTTACCCATATCCAGATCCACAATCTGGCAATCGTGCTGCTGACCGTTGTACTTACCGCAGTGTTGTTTGCCTTGGCCGGCCTGGTCAACGGCGTATTCGCGCGCAACTTCGACGACGTCAACATCGTGCCGACCTTTGTGTTGACGCCCCTGACCTATCTGGGAGGAGTGTTCTATTCCATCAGTATGCTGCCGACATTCTGGCAGCTGGTTTCCCAGCTCAACCCCATCCTCTACATGGTCAACGCTTTTCGCTTCGGCTTTCTCGGCATCTCGGATATTTCCGTGGGTTTCGCCCTGGGTATGCTGCTGGCCTTTATTGTGTTGCTGGGAGCCATCGCGCTGCATCTGCTGGAGCGCGGTACCCGGCTGCGCTCCTGAGCATGGTTGAGCTTCCACTCGGCAAGCAAGTCGAGGCACCAGCCCGTTACTGGCCGGAAGTGCTGGTCGGCATTCCGCGAGCCGAAGGCAGACGGTTGCTGGATTTGCGTGCGATGCCTCTGCTCGGCTGGGATCGCTGGATCGCCTGGGAATTTGCCTGGCTGAATGCGGCAGGAGCGCGTCGCGTGGGCATTCTGGACATGCAGGTGCCGGCCAGCTCCAGCAAGATTGTCGAATCCAAGTCGCTCAAGCTCTATCTCAATAGCTGTTTCTACCGACGCTTCGCCAGCGAAGCCGACGTGGAGAAGGACCTGGCCGCCCAGTTAAGCGCGACCTGTGGCGGCGCTGTCACGGTGCGCCTGCAACCTCTGGACGCGGCCTTCGCGAGTCTGCAGCCGGTTATACCTGAGGGCCGGTGCCTGGACCAACTCGCCGACATCGCAGAGCTACCCGCCAACCTGCAGGTGCAGTCGCGTTCGCCTCAGGCGAGGGGACTTTACTATAGTCATCTGTTCCGCAGTCTGTGCCCGGTGACCGGTCAGCCGGACTGCGCGACTGTCTTTATTGAATGTCAGGGCATCGCCTTAGACGAATCCGGATTGCTGGGCTATCTGCTGAGCTTTGCCGAGCACCAGGGCTTTCACGAGAACTGTGTAGAGCGCATCTACTGTGAAATCTGGCAGCAGTGCGCCCCCCAGGGGTTAGCCGTAACGGCACGCTTTACGCGCCGCGGCGGCATTGAGATCAATCCCTACCGGTGTTCGGATACCGATCTGGTGGAGCGCAATATCCGCCTGGTTAGGCAGTAATCAATTATTCTTCTTAATGAACTGGATGGTCTTTTCCAGCAGATCGATGATCTTGGGCTGGTCCTAGTGCGGCACGGTGTCGAGATCGAGGAAGAGTGAGAAGCCCTCGGATACCTTGTTCACAAAGGTGGCGCTCTTCTTCAGGCTGTCGTGGCTATCGACGACCGCAAACACGCGAATTTCCTCGGAGAATCCCTTGACCCTGATTTCGCCCTTGTCCTGGCAGGAAAACTGATCCTGCACCAGCAGGAAGGTGCTGCTGGAAATCAGAATCTCACCGGGCTGAGCGGCAGTTTCCAGCCGGCTGGCCAGATTCACTTCAGTGCCCAACACAGTGTAGTCGAGGCGATCATTGGAGCCAAAATTCCCCACCGTGGCATAGCCGGAGTTAATACCTATGCGCACGTGCAGGTTCTGGGCGATGCTTTCATCGGGCCCGTCCACGTAGCGCTATCCCTCATGCCATGTCCAATTCTACGTTGCTGTTTGGCGTTGTCTTGCCGTGAAGCTTTGTGTAGAGTGCGCCCTGTCTCCGGTGAGGTGTCCGAGTGGCTGACTAGCTCGGCGCAGCCGAGCTGAGACGCCGCGAAATGCGGCGGATCCGTAGGGCGAGGGGTAGCATACCCCGAGTAACGAGTACTCCGGGCGTGCGACAGAATGAGTTTAGTAGTAGTCGCCTTTAAGGTTGACTGTTCCCAGGTAACGGTGAGGTGTCCGAGTGGTTGAAGGAGCACGCCTGGAAAGTGTGTATAGGCTAACCCCTATCGAGGGTTCGAATCCCTCCCTCACCGCCACACAGTCTGCTGTATTTGAAGAAATCGTTTGAAAATGCAGTTTGACCCCGGAAAGGCCCGCCGTTCGCGGGCTTTTTCATTTCCGAATTCTGGAAACCGCATGTAGAGATCAGGTAGTCTCTACGAAATCCCCGATTTTCTCCAAGCCCGATTTTGGCGTGTGGAATGGGCGGCACAATCGCAGTAATTTAGTCTAACTGCGCTTCTACTTTGCGCAGTAAATCGGACGGCCGCGTTTCTAGCTGTTCGGCGAGTGCGAATAGTGAGGTAAGGCTGGGCTGGCGTTTT
>JAYQPQ010000054.1:0-12237 GCA_038145405.1 Porticoccaceae bacterium
CGGTTATGTGTATACGAGACCAGATACAGGCTGGCCAGCCTGCGATCAGCCGTGATGATCTTGTTGCAGGCGCAGTAGTAGCAAACCCCGGCTGCAGAAGGGGATGTGGAAGTAGAGCGACAGATCACGCCCGGAGGCATTGATTGGAACGCTCCACAGCCGCCCTAAATGCTTCCACCCCGAAGTCGTCGCGAAACTGCGGCGCCGTGGGGTAGGAGGTATAGCGCGGCCCGGCCAGATCATAGCGGGAGATCAGATCGGCATTCCAGATCGGAGCAGTAGCCCGGGGCTTGGCGCTTATTCGTTGGCTCATCATGGTCGGCAGTTTAGGCGGCGACCCTAGCACGAGCATTGATCCGAATCATGGTTGTACGGATTTTGCTGAAGTGAGGAACCACTGACGGCGCAGAGCCTTGATGTTAAGATATGGCCTTCCAATCAAACTATTCCCCATTTTGCCCAACAAGAAAAAGACCTCCTCCACACCGGCCAAAGGCCTGATCCAGGGTACGGTGATAGGCCACCCCGACGGCCACGGCTGGGTCTCCGCCAAACCCGAAGACGTCTACCTTAACCGCCACGAAATGCGCCTCGTGCTTCCTGGCGATGAAGTGCTGGTGCGCCCCGGCCCACCCGATTACCGCGGCCGCGTGGAGGGAACCATTGTCGAGGTGCTACAGCGCAACGGCGCCAATCTGGTGGGCCAGTTCCTAGCCAGCGATGGGTTCAGCTATGTGCGTCCGGATGACCCACGGGTTTCTCAGGACATCTATATTGATCCTGCCGATCAGGGCAATGCCCGCCACGGCCAGATGGTGGTGGTGGAGCTGAAAGAGCAACCCACGCCCCATTCGCCGCCACGCGGCAGGGTTGTGGAGATTCTGGGCGACAAGATGGATCCGGGCGTAGAAATTCAGGTAGCGATCCGCCGCTTTGGCATTCCACACGAGTGGCCCAAGGGCGTGCGCAAGGCAGCGCGCAGTCTGGGCGAAGAAGTCGCCGAGGCCGACAAGCTCAACCGGCTGGATTTGCGCAATACGCCGCTGATCACCATCGATGGTGCCGATGCGCGCGATTTTGACGACGCCGTGCACTGTGAAAAAAAGGGCGATGGCTGGATCCTGCGCGTCGCCATTGCCGATGTCTCCCACTATGTGCATGTCGGATCGGCACTGGATCAGGAGGCCGAGAAGCGCGGCACCTCGGTCTATTTCCCCGATTTTGTAGTGCCCATGTTGCCGGAGGAAATTTCCAACGGTCTCTGTTCCCTTAACCCGCAAGTCGACCGCCTGGCCCTGGTGTGCGAGATACAGATCAACGCCAAGGGTCAAATCAGCAAATACCATTTCGCCGAGGCGGTGATCTGCTCGCATGCGCGGCTGACCTACGACCAGGTGTTTGCCATAATCGAGGGGCGCGGTGAAGGCCGCGCCCAGGAGATGCAGCCGCAGATCCAGGACCTCAATCAGCTTTACCAGCTGTTGCTGCGGGCGCGCAATCTGCGTGGCGCCCTGGATTTTGGCAGCACCGAGACACGGGTCATTTTCAATAGCCAGCGCAAGATTGAGCAGATCGTTCCGATCCAGCGCAACGATGCCCATCGGCTGATCGAAGAGTGCATGCTATGCGCCAATATTTGTGCTGCCGATTTCCTCAAGCGGCACGAATTGGAAGGGCTGTACCGGGTGCACGAATCACCCAAGAACGAACGCCTGGAGATGCTGCGGGACTTCCTCTCTAACCTGGGGCTGCACTTGAGCGGCGGCGAACAGCCCAAACCCATGGATTTCAAGCGCCTTACCGATCAGCTGACCAACCGCCCGGACCGCCACCTGATCGAAATGCAGGTTCTGCGTTCCCAGCAGCAGGCGGTGTATCAGCCGGAAAATCTCGGCCACTTTGGCCTGGCCTACGAGGCCTATACTCATTTCACCTCGCCCATTCGACGCTATCCCGATCTGCTGGTGCACCGTGCTATTCGTTCGGTGATTCGCAGCAAGCGTAAAACGTCTCTGGTGATCCGCTTCGAAGAGGCCGGTTTGCTCAAGCGTGCAACGATCTATCCCTACGATCTGGCGGCCCTGGATCAGCTCGGCCAGCACTGTTCCATGACCGAAAGACGGGCCGAAGAAGCATCGCGCGATGTGCTGCAGTGGCTCAAATGCGAGTTCCTGCTCGACCGGGTTGGCGAGAAATTCCCCGCCATTGTGTCCGCCATTACCCCCTTCGGCCTGTTTGCCGAGCTGGAGGGTCTCTACATCGATGGCCTCGTTCATATCACGGCGCTGCCCAATGACTTCTATGATCATGACCCGGTGGCGCACAAGTTGATCGGCCGCAAGACACGGCGTATCTTTGGGCTTGGCGATCGCGCGCTGGTGCAGGTAGCCCGGGTCAGTCTGGACGAACGCAAGATTGATCTGGTGTTGGCCGACAGCAAGGAAGAACTTCGTATCGTGGCACCACGCGGCAAAAAGGACGACAAGAAGTTCGCCCGGAAAGAACGCGACAGACGGCACAAGCCGCGCAAACGTAAAAAACAACGATGACCCACACGACCGATGTCATGGTCGGCTTTCACGCCGTCCAGTCCTTGTTGAAGACGGCCCCGAACCGGGCCAAATCGCTCATGGTTGTCGATAACCGCAATGATCAGCGCCTGCAGAAAACCATTCAGCTAGCCGAACGCGCCAATATTCCGGTCACCATTGTCTCTGCCACTGAACTGGATAAGTACGCTGACAACGTGCGCCATCAGGGCGTGGCCTTGCTGGCCTGCAAGACCAAGATGTACGACGAAGCCTGGATGCTCAACTACCTGTCCAGTCTCGACCATGCGCCGCTGGTGCTGGTGCTGGACGGCGTGACCGACCCCCACAACCTGGGCGCCTGTCTGCGCAGTGCGGATGGCGCCGGCGTCGATGCCGTGATCGTGCCGCGCGACAAATCCTGTGGTTTGACCCCAGTGGTGCGCAAGGTCGCCAGTGGCGCCGCCGAAACCGTGCCCTTTGTGCTGGTGACCAACCTCAGCCGCACCCTGGACAAGCTCAAGGATGCCGGGCTCTGGATCGTGGGCGCAGCTGGCGAATCCGAACAGACCATCTCCGAGCTGAACCTAGTTGGGCCCACTGCCGTGGTGTTGGGCTCGGAAGACCGGGGCCTGCGACACCTGACGCGAGAACGCTGTGACTTTTTGGCGCGCATTCCCATGCGCGGCAGCGTACAGAGCCTGAACGTCTCGGTGGCGACCGGCATTGTGCTCTTTGAGGCGGTGCGCCAGCGCCTGCTTCCCCAGGCTCCCTAGCCCGCTCGACAGGGCACCCAATCGCTTGCAGAAAGAATAACTTAGGTCTATGATGCGCGGCCCCTGACAGCTCCGGCCGTCAGGCTCCTTGCCTCACCGCTTGAACGGGAGGCTGCTTAATCCACAAGGAGACACAATGCGTCATTACGAAATTGTTTTCATGGTTCACCCGGACCAGAGCGAAACAGTCCCGGCCATGGTCGAGAAGTACAAGAGCACCGTCGAAAACGGCGGCGGCAAGGTGCATCGACTGGAAGACTGGGGTCGTCGCCAGCTCGCCTACCCGATCCAGAAAGTCCACAAGGCCCACTACGTTCTGATGAACATCGAGTGCGGCGCCGACGTGCTGGACGAGCTCACTACCAACTTCCGTTATAACGACGCCGTGCTGCGCAACCTTATTGTGCGCCGCGAAGGTCCGATTACCGAAGAAACCCTCATCATGAAGGAAGAGCGCGAAGAGCAGCAGCGCGACGCCGCTCGCGAGGCTCAGCAGAGCAGCAAGCGCGAAGCCAAGGCTGAAGAAGCCGCTGCCGACGATGAGGCTGATGAAGATTACGATGCGTCCGCTGACGACAGCGACGAGCAGGAGGACAACTAATGGCTCGCTTTCCCCGACGTAGAAAATTCTGCAAATTCTCTGCAGAAGGCATTGATCAGATCGATTACAAGGATCTGGAAGTGCTGAAAGGTTTTATCTCCGAAAACGGCAAGATCGTGCCCAGCCGCATTACTGGCACCAAGGCGCGCTATCAGCGTCAGCTGTCCGAAGCCATCAAGCAGGCGCGTTTTCTGGCGCTGCTGCCCTACACCGATAACCATCGGGCCTGAGGTGAATTGCAATGGAAGTTATTCTGCTTGAGAAAATTGGTCGCCTCGGCAATATTGGCGACGAAGTTAAGGTAAAGCCCGGCTTTGGCCGCAACTACCTGATTCCCTATGGCAAGGCAGTTTCCGCGACGCCGGAAAACAAGGCCAAGTTTGAAGTTCGCCGCGCCGAACTGGAAAAAGCCGCAGCCGACAAGCTGACCCAGGCTCAGGGCCGCGCCCGCGCTATCGCTGAAGTAGGTGTTATCACCATCAAGGCGAATGCCAGCGAAGAGGGCAAACTCTTTGGTTCCGTCGGTCCCCGCGAAATCGAAGAAGCCTTCGATGCCAAGGGCGAGGCCGTCAACAAGAGCGAAGTGTTGATGCCGGAAGGCCCCATCCGCGAGGTGGGCGAGTTCGACATCGAGCTGTTGTTGCATGCCGACGTCGTCTGTACCATTAAGGTTGTTGTCGAAGCTGAATAAGGCTTGGGATCACCGACCTGCAGGAAGCCGGAATAAGCTAACGCTGATCCGGCTTTTTTGTCAGAGCCCGCTTTGTATCTGCGGCGCATTGTCCATGCGGTGTTAAAGCTGGCTTCGGAGTGCTCATGTGCTCACTGTACACTCTGCTTACTCAGCCAATTTGCCTGGCCTTGGCTCGCGAGAAAATAAAAAAGCTCGCAGTTTCGGCAAGGTTTCCGAAAGACCCATGACGGAATTCGTGAATGAGCGACCAGGTACGCGTCTATATCCGCCCGCCAGCACCTCCCATGCGGCGCATTCTGGTTACCAACTCCAAGGGCGGCTGTGGCAAGAGTACCCTGTCCTCCAATATTGCTTCGGCCTTTGCCAATCAGGGCCATGTAACGGCGCTGGTAGACTGTGATCCGCAGCAGACCGGTTCGTTCTGGCTATCGCGGCGCCCCGGCGATCTGGCAACTATTCACGGCGTGGTGGGTATCGATCAACCCTCCCGCCCCATGCTCGACTGGCTGGTCCGCATCCCTCGCGGTACCGAACGTCTGGTTATCGACAGCCCCGGGGGCATCGCCAGCCATCGGCTCAACGATCTGATCGAGCGGGTCGATGTGATCGTCATTCCCTTGCTGCCCTCGTCGATCGATATTCATGCCACCACGGAGTTCATCAAAGAGATCTACCTCACTACCTCCTTCCGCAATTCCAATCGCAGGCTGATCGTGGTGGGCAACCGGGTGGACAAGCGCAACAAATATTTCCACCAGCTGAACCGTATCTTACGCCGCCTGGAGCTCGAAGACGTCGTTCATATTCCCGATTCGTATATTTTCCTGCGTTGCATTGACGAAGGCATAGGAGTCATGGATATTCCCCCTTCGCCCCGCTATGCCGAGGCACAGAACGCCGTCACCGATCTGATCAGGAAAATGGAACCCGAGCATGAACCAAGCGCCTAGCGAAAGCACGCCGCACAGCCGCAACCAGCAGTTGCCGCATTCGCTGGAAGCCGAGCAGGCCGTGCTGGGCGGCCTGATGCTGGCTGGGGACAAGGCTTTTGACAGCGTGGCCAGCATCCTGCGCGAGGACGACTTCTACCGCGCCGAACACAAGCTGATCTTTAGCACCCTGACGCGCCTGGCCGAGGGTCGCGAGCCCTTTGACCCCATTACCGTCTGCGACGATCTCAACAGCCGCAAACAGCTCGGCAAGGCGGGTGGCGCGGCCTATGTCTCTGAGCTTGCGGCCAATACGCCCAGCGCTGCCAATATTCAGGCCTATGCCCGCATCGTGCGCGAACAGGCCACACTGCGGGCGCTGATCGGCGCCGCCACTGAGATTATTTCCCGCAGTTATAACCCGGAGGGCGATGAGTCCCACCAGTTGCTTAGCGAGGCCGAGCAGCGCTTTATCGACATTTCCGAGGGGCGCCCGCGCGACCAGGGATTTCAGGACACCGAGACCCTGCTCAAGGGCGCTATCGACCGCATTGAAGAGCTCTACGAGTCGGGCGGTAACCTCACCGGTATCAGCAGCGGTTTTAACGATTTGGATGATAAAACCTCGGGCTGGCAGAAAGCCGACCTGATCGTGGTGGCGGCGCGTCCGTCTATGGGCAAGACCGCCTTTGCCCTCAACATGGTGGAGCATGCGCTGCTGCACGACGAGCGCCCCATTGTAGTGTTCAGTCTGGAAATGCCCGCCCAATCGCTGGTCATGCGTCTGCTGGCTTCGGTTGGCCGCATACCGCTCAAACATATCCGCGACGGCAAGCTCAGTGCCGATGAATGGGATCGTTTGTCAAAAGCGGCCGCGCGCCTAAAGGGTCGCCGGCTGTTTATCGACGATACGCCTGGACTGACTCCCATTGAGGTGCGTGCACGTACCCGCCGTCTGGTGCGCGAACACGGCATTCCAGGTCTGGTGATGCTGGATTACCTGCAGTTGATGCGGGTGGCTGGCAATACCGAGGGTCGTACCCAGGAGATTTCAGAGATTTCCCGCTCGCTCAAACAGCTGGCGCGGGAGTTCGACACGCCGGTGATTGCCCTGTCCCAGCTCAATCGCGGTGTGGAGCAGCGGCCCAACAAGCGACCCATGAACTCGGATTTGCGCGAATCTGGCGCCATCGAGCAAGACGCGGACGTCATTCTCTTTATCTACCGCGACGAGTATTACCACGAGGACAGCCCGGACAAGGGTATTGCCGAGATCATTATCGGCAAGCAGCGCAACGGTGAAATTGGCACCTGCAAGTTGCAGTTCCAGGGCGAATTCACCCGCTTTAACAATTTGGCCCGGGATTATTTCGCCGGGCCGCGCTAGCCGCGCCAGGCTGGCGTTTGCGCCGACCTGTGGCTATGCTGGCCGCCCCTCTTCCTTACCCCGCCACGCCTATGCATCTGCAGACTTATCGCCATATTGAACCCCTGCGCGAGCATCTGCGATCGCTGCGTGCCGAGGGCAAGCGCATCGCCTGCGTGCCGACCATGGGCAATCTACACGAAGGCCATCTGCAGTTGATTCGCCGTGCTCGCACGGAGGCAGACGTGGTGGTCGCCACGATTTTTGTCAATCGCCTTCAATTCGGGCTAAACGAAGACTGGGACCAGTATCCGCGCACCTTCGAGGCCGATTGCGACAAGCTGGACGCCGAACACTGCGACTTTTTGTTCTTTCCCGAAGAAACCGAGATGTACCCCAATGGCATGGATCAGCAGACCCGGGTGTTCTGCCCCTCCATGACCGATATCTGGTGCGGAGCCAGCCGTCCGGGGCATTTTGAAGGCGTCACCACGGTGGTGACCAAGCTGTTTCATATCGTCGAGCCGCACGTAGCCATCTTCGGCCAGAAGGACTTTCAGCAGCTCGCCATCATCCGTCGCATGGCGGCTGACCTGTGCATGGGTATCGAGGTCATCGGCGCTCCCATTGCCCGCGATACCGACGGCCTGGCACTCAGCTCGCGCAACGCCTATATCGAGCCCGCCGAGCGTCCCCGCGCCAATCAGCTATTTCGCAGCCTGTGCTGGGTGAGGGATCAGATTGAGCTCGGCGAGCGGGATTATCGGCGGCTGGAACAGGCGGCCGTTGAGCAGATCACAGCGGCCGGATTTCGGGTAGACTATCTCGCTGTGTGCAGTGCACAAAACTTGCTGCCAGCGGTAGACGATGACCGCGATTTGGCTATACTAGGCGCCCTTTTTACCAGCCGCGCCCGCTTGATCGATAACGTGACCCTCAGCCTGGACTGAGTGGGTAGGGAGGTCCGGAAATATGATGCTGAACCTGTTGAAAGCCAAGCTTCATCTCGCCAGTGTGACTCATGCCGAGTTGCACTACGACGGCTCCTGCGCCATCGATGAAGATTTGCTGGATGCAGCCGGATTGCGCGAATTCGAAGCCATCGACATTTACGACGTCAACAATGGCGAACGCTTCACGACCTACATTATCAAGGGCCAGCGCGGCACCGGCATGATTTCGGTTAACGGCGCCGCTGCCCGCAAGGTTCAGGTCGGCGACCGCCTCATTATTGCCGCGTACGGCCACTACACTCAGGAAGAAGCCGCCAGGCACCAGCCCAAGCTGGTTTACCTCGACGCCGACAACCGTGTCGAGCGCACCAAGGGCGTCATTCCCGTCCAGCTCGTTTAGCCTAGAACGCCTTCGTTTTGATCCCGCGGTGGCGCACGGTCTGTGCGCTGCCGGAGCAATGTTGTACCCTCTCCAGGCCCGCAAAAAATGCAGATTTGGCCAAAAGAGGAGGGGGCATGGCGTTTCCTATTGCTGACCACAGCATTCCCCAGGCATTCCTGGACAACAGCTACATCAAGCCTGCGGACTACCGGCGTCTTTATCGCCAATCAGTCGAACAGCCGGAGCAGTTCTGGTCGGAGCAGGCGCAAGAATTCCTGACCTGGGACAAACCCTGGGATCGCGTCGTTCAAGCCGATATGCGCCGAGGCGAAGCGGCTTGGTTTATCGGCGGCAAGCTCAATGTCTCGGTCAACTGCATCGACCGCCATCTGCCCCTGCACGCCACCCATACCGCCCTGATCTGGGAAGGCGACGAGCCCGATCAGCACAAGCGCATCACCTATGCCGAGCTGTACGAAGAAGTTTGCCGATTGGCTAATGTGCTCAAGGCGCGCGGCGTCAGAAAAGGCGACCGCGTCTGCCTCTATATGCCCATGATTCCCGAAGCGGCCTACGCCATGCTGGCCTGCGCCCGCATCGGCGCCGTGCATTCGGTGGTATTCGGCGGCTTTTCGCCGGAATCGCTCAAAGATCGCATCCAGGACGCCGAGTGCTGCCTACTCATTACCGCTGATGAAGCGGTGCGCGGCGGCAAACGCATCCCCCTGAAAGCCAATGCCGACCAGGCCTTGAGCCAGTGCCCCAGTGTGCACAGCTGCATCGTGGTGGAACGCACCGGCGCCGATATCAACTGGGTCGAGGGACGCGATCTGGACTACCGATCCGAGGTCAACGAAGTCGAGGCCCATTGCCCGCCCGCGAGCATGGATGCCGAGGATCCGCTCTTTATTCTTTATACCTCCGGCTCCACCGGCAAACCCAAGGGCGTGTTGCACACTACCGCCGGCTATCTGCTGCAGGCGGCCATGACCTTCAAATACGTCTTTGACTATAAGGAAGGGGATATCTACTGGTGTACGGCCGATGTCGGCTGGATCACTGGCCACAGCTACATTGTCTATGGTCCCCTGGCCATGGCAGCTACCAGTCTGATGTTCGAGGGCGTGCCGACCTACCCGGATGCCTCACGTTGCTGGCAGATCTGCGATAAACATCAGGTCACCCAGTTTTATACGGCACCTACCGCGATTCGTGCTCTCATGGGGCAGGGCGACACTTTTGTGACCAGTACCTCGAGAGGCAGCCTGAAACTTCTCGGCACTGTGGGTGAGCCGATCAATCCCGAAGCCTGGGAATGGTACTTCCGGGTAGTGGGGCAGGAGCGTTGTCCGGTGGTCGACACCTGGTGGCAGACGGAAACCGGCGCCCACATGATTACCCCGCTGCCTAGCGCCACCGCACTCAAACCCGGCTCAGCCACCCTGCCGTTTTTCGGCGTCCAGCCGGTGCTGCTCGATGACCAGGGCAAGGAGATCGAGGGCGAGGGTGCCGGCAATCTGTGCATCAAACAGAGCTGGCCGAGCCAGATTCGCACCGTCTATGGCGACCACGAGCGCCTGGTAAAAACCTATTTCACTCAGTTCCCAGGCTACTACTTCACCGGCGACGGAGCCCGTCGCGATGCCGACGGCTATTTCTGGATCACAGGCCGTGTCGACGATGTATTAAATGTGAGTGGTCACCGACTTGGAACCGCCGAGATTGAAAGTGCCCTGGTGCTGCACGCAAAGGTGGCTGAGGCGGCGGTGGTGGGCTATCCACATAAGATCAAGGGGCAGGGCATCTATGCCTACGTCACCCTGATGCGGGGCGAGCAGGGTGGCGATGCGCTTAAGCAGGAATTAATTCAGCTGTGCGCCAAGGAAATCGGCAATATTGCCAAGCCCGACCTGATCCAGTGGGCGCCGGGCCTGCCCAAGACTCGCTCGGGCAAGATCATGCGCCGCATTCTGCGCAAGGTGGCCGCCAACGAGCTGGATAGCCTGGGGGATACCTCGACTTTGGCCGATCCCGGCGTGGTGGAACAGTTGGTCAAAAATCGTCTCAACACCTGATTGCCCATGCCGCATCCCAGCGCGCGCAACCGCTGTTAGTTAAATCAGAACGCCTGGGTTGAAGCTGATTTGGTTCCCAAGGTTAGGCAAAGAGTTCACGAACTCCTGAGAAGCTAAAAGTTGCGGGAGCAAGGGTAGGCGAGGCGAACGGCGACGAAAAAGCGGAGTTTATAAGACGATAAATGAGCATTTTGAGGAGCGGCTTCAACGAAGCCTGACGCTGCTCCGGCCCTTTAGAGGCGCATCTCGATGTTTTGACCCGCCATAAACTCCTTAGCCTGTCCCACGGTGTATTCCCCGTAGTGGAAGATACTGGCGGCCAGCACGGCTGAGGCGCCACCCTTGCTGACCCCGTCGGCCAGGTGCTGCAAATTGCCGACCCCACCCGAGGCAATCACTGGCACGCTGACCGCATTGGAGACGGTGCGCGTGAGCTTGATGTCGAAACCGTTCTTGGTGCCGTCGCGATCCATGCTGGTCAGTAGAATCTCGCCAGCGCCGAATTCGGTCATTTTGATGGCCCATTGCACAGCGTCGATACCGGTAGGCCGGCGTCCGCCGTGGGTATAGATTTCCCAGCGGTCGATGCCCACCTGCTTGGCGTCGATGGCAACCACGATGCACTGGGCGCCAAAGCGGTCGGCGGCGGCTGCAACAAAGTCCGGGTTTTTTACCGCGGCGGAGTTAATCGCCACCTTGTCGGCACCGGCGTTAAGCAGGTTGCGAATGTCCTGCAGTTCGCGAATACCGCCCCCCACAGTAAGGGGAATAAAGACTTCACCGGCGATCTGCTCCACCGTTTGGATGGTGGTATCGCGCTCTTCGTGGCTGGCAGTGATATCGAGGAAGGTGATTTCGTCGGCGCCCTGCTCGTTGTAGCGGGCGGCGATTTCCACCGGGTCGCCGGCATCGCGAATGTCGACAAAGTTAACACCTTTGACAACGCGACCCTGGTCGACGTCAAGGCAGGGAATGATGCGCTTGGCGAGAGACATATAAGCTGGTGGAGTGTAGCTGTCGAAATTGTAACCAGAAGTCGGCGCCGATGCATTGCAAAATATAGGCCTCATGAAAGACTCCACGCCATTTTCCGAAAACAGCAAGATTCCGGTCGGCATCAGCCGCTGCCTGCTGGGCGCGGCGGTGCGATACAACGCAGGCCACAAGCTGTCACGCTATTGTCGCGATTATCTGAGCCGCTGGTTTCATTATGTCGATGTCTGTCCCGAAGTGCAGATTGGCATGGGCGTGCCGCGCGAGCCGGTGCGCCTGGTGCAGGCTGAATCGGGTATCGAGGTACGGCCGGTATCGGGCAGCATGCGCCTTTGCCCAGGCCCTGACTCAGGCCTATCCCTGGCTGCCTGTCGAAGAGGCAGGGCGTCTGGCCGACCCCCAGCTGCGGGAGAACTTTGTCGCCCGCGTCTTTATCTACAGCGACTGGCGACAATTGGCGGCGGAGGGACTTACGCGCAAAGGCATTATCGATTTTCATAGCCGTCACAAATATTTGCTGGTGGCCCACTCACAGCGGCACTATCGGCTGTCGGGCAAATTGTTGGCGCGCGCTGGACATTATTCCGTCCAGCTCCTGGGCAGCCGTTATCTGAAGATACTGATGTCAGGGCTGGGCCGCATCGCCGGTCGCGGCGGCCACGCCAACGCCTTGCAGCATATGCAGGGTTACTTGAAGCGGGAACTGGATGGCGAAGCGCGCGCTGAGCTAAGCGAGCTTATCGCCGCCTACCGTCGGGGTGAGGTGCCGCTGATTGCACCCCTGGTACTGCTGAAGCATCACGCCAAACTGGCCAATGACTATTATCGGGCTCAGGTGTATCTGGAGCCCTATCCATCCGAACTGGGCCTGCGCAACGAGATATAGAGAAGCGACCCAGCCTTGCTCTAGCTTTGTTAAATACCTCCTCGAAATGCACAT
>JAYQPQ010000055.1:0-11870 GCA_038145405.1 Porticoccaceae bacterium
TTGTGGCTACTTGGTGCGGTTCTACTATGCCCCCCAAGATGACGCACCCACCCTGTTGATTCACGGCACCGCCGACGACCAGGTGTCTACGCTGGAGAGCCAGGAGCTGGTATCTGCGCTCAAAGTCGCTGGAGTGGTAACACGTTTGGACATGCCCATGGCTGTAGGGCACGATCGTGGTGAACTGCTTGCCCCCGCCATCTGGCAGGGCGTGGTGGCATATATCGAACAGCAGTTACTGGGCCAGCAGTCCGGTGGCGGTTTGTCGCGCTTTGTCTCCACACCTCCTGCGACTTATATCGACCCGGTGGCGCTGGACTTTGGCGGCACGGAGTACGAGCTTTACCCCACCCTGGTTCGCGGTCCGGAAACCTTCGCCAGTTACCGCATTTACTTGCCGCCGGGTTATGCGCAGAACCCGGACAAGCGCTACCCTGTGATCTACTTTATCCATGGCCGCAGCGTGGACTCCAAACGCTCGGTCGATGCCGGCTACGTGGCGCGGGTAGATGCCGCCATTCGCAGCGGTGTCATGCCACCAGCTATCGTGGTATTGCCCCAGGGATTGAATCGCGGCTGGTACCTGGATACCGAAGACGGCGAGCGCGTCATGGAGTCGGTGCTCATCCGCGATCTGATCCCCTACATCGATGCACGCTACCGCACCGTTGCTACGCGTGAAGCGCGCGTAATTGAAGGGCATTCCATGGGCGGCTATGGCGCCCTGCACCTGGCGTTCAAATACCCGCAGCTGTTCGCTGCGGTGACGGGTAATTCCGCCGCACTGATCGAGGAAGTCACCGATGGGGTTGGCAGCCAAGCCTTCTGGGAGTCCCAGCATCCGGCCACCCTGGCGCGCCAGAACCTCGCCGCCGTCAGCCAGATGAACATCCGCATTATCGTCGGCACCGAAGACGGCCTCATCGTGGGTTGCGAAAAGCTGGCCAATGACCTCACTGCTATGGGGATCACCAACAGCTTTATCCCCGTCGCTGGTTCGCCACACAATATCGACCAGCTGCTGCAGTACGAAGATTTCGACCGCATGGCCATTTACGGCGAGTTGTTCCAGAACTTCCGCTGACCGCCTGCTGGCAAAGCCTATTGAGCGACCGGCCCCTGTGGCCGGTTCGCTTTTATAATGGGCGTAAATATTGGTAGTTCGCATGTCTGCACCTGCTCCCGTCTCTCTGGAAATTCACGATCTCAGCCACGATGGGCGCGGCGTCGGCCGCACACCTGAAGGCAAGGCCTGCTTTGTTGCCGGTGCCCTGCCGGGTGAACAGGTGCGTTGGCAGCAAACCCAGAGTAAGCGTTCCTACGTCGAAGGTCTGGCCAAGGAAATCCTGCGTGTTTCAGCGGAGCGCGTTGTTCCGCGTTGCGCCCACTACAGTCAGTGCGGGGGTTGCGAGCTGCAGCATCTCGCACCGGCCGCACAGCTTGCCTGGAAGGAACAGCAGCTGCGTAAAACCCTGGAGCGCGCCGATCTGACGCCTCGCGAGTGGATGCCAGCGCTGGCAGGCGACCCTTGGCATTACCGGGGTCGCACCCGTCTGGCACTGGACTACGGCAAACAAGGCCTGCGCCTGGGCTATCGCGCGCGGGGTTCGAGCCAGGTCGTCCCCATCGCGCATTGCGATGTGCTGGATGAACGACTGAATGCGCTGCTCGAGCCGCTATCCCGGGTCGCCGAGCAGCTCAAACCCCTGGGCCTGGACCAGATAGAACTGTCCGCCGCCGAGCAGGATCTGGCAGCGTGCTTTTATCTCAAGCGTGTTTTGGATGAAGTGACCCTGGCGCCAATCGCGGCCTCTCTGGAATCGATTCAGCTTTGGCAGAAGCTGCCAGGCAAGCCACCACTGGCGCTGGCGGCTTACCCTTCGCTGCAGACCGAGCTCGGCCAGGGGCTTCGTATGGCCTTTGTGCCGGGCCAGTTTGTGCAGGTCAATGCAGAACTGAATCGAGCCATGGTGCAGCAGGCGCTGGACTGGCTGGAGCCCGAGTTTGCGCAACGGGCACTCGATTTGTTCTGCGGCAGTGGCAACTTCAGTCTGCCGCTGGCAACTCGCTGCCAGTCGGTGGTGGGAGTGGAAGGTATTGCCACGCTCTGTGAGCAGGGCCGGGATAATGCGCGAGACAATGGACTGAAAAACGTGGAATTTCGGGTGGCCAACCTGGCTGCTGAATCTCCCCTGGGTCGCTTAGCCAAGGAGCCCTATGATCTGGTGCTGCTCGACCCGCCGCGCGAGGGCGCGGCGGAAGTGATGCCCGGACTGAAGCGCCTGGCGCCGCAGAAAATTCTCTATGTGTCCTGTCACCCAGCCGCCATGGTGCGCGACTTGGCTATACTGATGCCGGACTATCGTCTCGAGCGCGTGGGGGCCATGGACATGTTTCCCCACACCACCCATTTAGAGGCCATGGCCCTGTTGGTGCGCAAGGCTTCGCGCCTTTAGACGCTGAAGCCCTCCTTGGAGAATGGCAGCGTGCGGATGCGATGGCCGGTGGCGGCATAAATGGCGTTGCATACCGCGGGAGCGAGCGGGGGAAATGCAGGCTCTCCCAATCCGGTAGGTGAGTAGTCGCTCTGAATAAAGTGCGCTTCGATAACCGGTGGTGCACTGGCCATTCGCAGCAGGGGGTAATTGTGGAAGTTGGTCTGCTGGGCGGCTCCGTTTTCGAATGTGATTTCCAGACCCGCAAGCGTGCTCAACGCGTCGACCACACAGCCCTGGACCTGGTTCTCGGCGCCGCTCAGGTTGACGATCGGGCCGACATCGGCAGCAACCACAACTCTGTGCACCGTCACTTTGCGGTTGGCATCGACTGACACCTCGGCAACCTGCGCAACATAGCCGGCATGGGAGAAATGAAAAGCCAATCCTAGCGCGCGGCCGGCGGGCTGCGGGGCGCCCCATCCAGCCCTCTCTGTAGCCAGATTAATGACGTCGATGGCGCGACCCGTATTCAGGGAGGAGGCGTTGCCGGGGTTGAGCCAGCGTCGCTCGCCCATCACCTCGAGTAGGAAGTCGCGATGATCGCGACCGGCCGCTACCGCCAGTTCGTGCAGGAAGCTCTGAATCACCCAGGCAAAGGCGTTGGAGCCAGGCGCGCGCCACCACATACAGGGCGTACCCATATCCAGCGCAGTGCTGGTGACCCGCACGTTGTCGAGGTTCAGCGCCGGGAATTCCGAAGCCGATAAGGTGCCGCCGGCGACAGATCGCCCCTGAAAATTAAAGGTAACGAAGTGATTCTGCCAGGCTGACAAGCGGCCCCGGGCATCCACGGCACCCTTCATGGCATGGAATCCACCCGGTCGGAAGTGATCGCTCTGCATATCCTCTTCGCGCGTCCAGGTCAGCTTGACCGGTGCGTTGACCCGCTGAGCGATGGCAGCTGCCTCACACACGTAGTCGTTGATCAGACGGCGGCCAAAGCCACCGCCGACGCGCGTCTGGTGCAGGGTAACGGAGGCCGCCGGAATGCCGGTGACGGCTTCGACCGAACCGATATCGGGTCGCTGGGTGGGGGCCCAGATTTCCATGCGGCCATCGCGGTACCAGGCCGTGCAGTTTTGCGGCTCCAGCGGCGCGTGCGACAGATAGGGATAGGTGTAGAGCCCCTCGGCAGTAGCACGCGCACTGGCAAAGGCAGCATCCACTGCGCCTTTTTCTACCACCACTTCCTGGCCCTGCTGCACGGCGAGGCGCTGTGCTTGCGCCTGACTTTCCGACCAGCTCAGCGTTGAAGCGCTGGAGCTATCCCATTCCACCCGCAGCTCGCGGCGGGCGCGAATGACAGACCAGGTGGACTCGCCAACGATGGCCACGCCCGACCTGAGCTGGGTGGCGTTGCCGCGCGCTTCCAGAATAAAAGCATCGCGTATCCCCGGCATTTGCCGAATCGCCTCCAGGTTGGCGCTGCGCGCTACTCCACCGAACTGCGGACTGCGTACATAGGAGGCATAGAGCATGCCCGGCAGTTGCTGATCAATACCAAAGAGGGGCTTGCCGGTAACCAGATCCAGATTATCTACGCCGGTGATGCGTTGTCCCAGCAGGCGATACTCGCTGCGATCTTTCAACCGAATCTCGGTAGGCAGCTCCATGTTGGCGGCCGCCGCAGCCAGTTCACCGTAGCTCAGTGACTCACCGTTAGCGTTGATCACGGCGCTATTTTCCGTGCGCAAACTGGCCGGGCTCACATTCCAGCGTTGTGCAGCGGCTGCAACCAGCAGAGCGCGCGCTGCTGCGCCGGCCTGACGCAAGGGATCCCAGGTGGAGGGAACCGAGCGCGATCCTCCAGCCGACTGGCTACCGTAAACCCGATCGATGGGCGCCTGTTCCACCACCACGTCGTCCCAGCGGGCATCCAGCTCTTCGGCGATCACCATGGGCAGCGCAGTTTTCACACCCTGGCCGATTTCCGGGTTCACGGCATAGATATAAATTTTTCCATCGGGAGAAACTCGCACAAAGGCGTTCAGCTGCGCCAGGCCGCCGTTGGTGCCCGACTGGGCAAAGCCCTGGGGCGAGAAACTGATGGCCAATGCCAGTCCGCCGCCCGCCACGCCGGTCAGTTTGAGGAAGCTGCGGCGGCTCAGGCTCGATGAGGGCATGCGGGAAACCATGGTTTCGGTCTCGGCGAAGAGCTCGGCCAGCATGGGATCGATCAACCCGGAGGTGTATTGCGTCTGGGTGCTCATACCGGCTCTCCGCGTTGTACAGCGGCTGCCGCGTGGATCGCCGCCCGGATACGGGTATAGGTGCCGCAGCGACACAGGTTGGTCATGGCAGCATCAATATCCGCGTCCGAGGGGTTGGGATTGGCATTCAGCAGGGCGGTGGCCGCCATGATCTGTCCAGCCTGGCAGTAACCGCACTGGGGTACATCGTGATCGATCCAGGCTTGCTGTACAGCAGTGAGCTGGCCACTCACGGCCAGACCCTCGATGGTGGTGATGTCGCGTCCGGCCGCCGCCGACACCGGATAGGAGCAGGATCGCATCGGCTGGCCATCAATATGCACCGTGCAGGCGCCGCACTGGCCGATGCCGCAGCCAAACTTGGTGCCGACCATGCCCAGGGTATCGCGCAAGACCCACAGCAGGGGTGTGGAGGGGTCGGGCACATTGACCGTGCGCTGCTGACCGTTGATGGTGAAGGTGAAATCAGGCATGGGTCGATCCTTTGAAGGGTCGTTGTTTGCGCTCTGTTCTAGTTCAGAGCAGGGCGGAAGTCAAATTCAACCGCATTAATTCCGCGCGACCGGGTTACCACGGCAGCCTGTCTAGGTCATGAGGGCAATCGATATCCACCGCGGCTTCGGCCAGATCAACCACCTGCAATTTCGCGGCCTGATCCTGTAGCAGAGCTTTGGCTCCCCGGTCGCCGCGCAGACCCACCAGATCGGGAAAAAAAGAACGCGGAAAAATCGCCGGAATACCCAGGGTGTCCTGGTATTGCGCACAGCAAATTTGCTGCGGAGCCGCGCGCCACCGATCCACTATGGCCGCCAGTTGGTCGGTACCCACCAAGGGCTGATCACCCGCCAGCAGCAGCACCGCATCATAGTTCCCCTGCAGGCGAGTGATGACGGCGCGGATGGAGGCGCTTATGCCCTCAGACCAGTCCGCAACCGGAATCACCTCGACTGACGACAGATCCAGCCGGTCGCGTATGTCCGCCTGATGTGCACCCAGGGCAACAAAGACATCAGGGCCGACCCGACAGCACTGGTCGATTGCGCGCTGTAGCATGGGCTGATTCTGGATAAGTGCGAGCTGCTTGGCGGCGCCAAAGCGCGTCGCAGCACCGGCCGCTAGAACCGCCAGCGCCAGCGATTTCATCGGGAGCGCCCTGTTTCCTGCGCAAAGAGCACCTGATGGCATTGAGCCAGGGTAGAAAGCGCCACGGTCTCCGGCATATCGCCACCGATAGCAAACCCCATAGGCCCGTGCAGAATATTCAGAAGGGGTGCATCGGCAGCAATTCCTGCGAGCTTCAGTGCCTCGTTGCGTCGATCGACCGGCCCCAGAATGCCGAGATATCGCAGGGATTCGCAGCTGCTCAAACGCGCGAGCCAAGCAGCATCCAGGCGCAAATTGTGGCTCATCAGAATGGCTGCATCGGCATCAATTTCCTCAGCCTCCTCGGGGCGCTGGCGCAATATTTTCTGGACGGCGGGGAAGTCCGCAGCCTTTGCATAGGCCGGGCGATGATCCGCCAGGGTGACCAGCCAACCCAGCGACGCCGCCAGATTAGCCATGGGGCGGGCATCAATGCCACCCCCGCAAATCCAGAGTCTGACTGCGTGAGCGTGGCGATTGAGCGACCAAACACGTCTGCCGTCTTGCACCACCTGGTGCGCTTTGTCCGTCAGCGGAATCGCCGGTAGCTCGGCACCCTGATTCGACATGAGGAGTTTGCCTGCTTCATCCAGCAGAGCCAGTGCGTTGAGGTCTTCAGTTCTGCTGCTGCGAAAGCACTGCAGCAAATAGCTAGTGCGGCCGGATGTCATGCGCTCCAGAAGGGTCAGCAGCAGCTGGCGTGATTCCGCTCGCAGAGGTTGCACCAACACTTCCACGCGGCCATTGCAGCCCAGGCCCAGCTCGGTTGCGATATTGCCTTCCTCGGTGCTGTCGTAGAGCAAACAGCGCGGTTCGTTGAAGGCGAGCACCTTGCGCGCATTCAGACGAATATCAGCCTCAAGGCAGCCGCCACTCACCAGGCCCATGCTTTCTCCCGATTCGCTGACAAACATCATGGCGCCGGGTCGACGATAGCTGGAGCGCTCCTTGGTGACGATGGTTGCCATGACCCAATCTAACGAGGGGATATCGCGCAATTGAGTCAGGAGATGCACTAGTGCGCTGCCGCCTTGCATGCCGGCCATATGTGCAGTTGCCGCAAGCGGGGTTTGACCCACGGGGTAGCTCAGACGCCGGTTACCCGCACTGCTGCCTGGGGCGAGCGGATGCAATAGCCCAGGTATTCATACTGCAGGCCCGAGGCGGCCACATATTCCTGGAAAGCCTTGAACTCGTGCTGCTGCCAGTTGGGGTAGTTGAAGTACTCGTCGAACAGAATGACCGAGCCCACCTGCAGGCGTGCGCCGAGCTGGTCAAAGATGCATTTGGTCGAGGAATAGATGTCGCAATCCACATGCAGGAAAGCGATCTTGCCCGGGTGCTGCGCCGCGAAGGGCGGAACGGTGGCGTCGAACCAGCCCTGGTGCAGGGTAACTGAAGGCGGTACCGGTGGCAGTTTGCCGCGCCGGCTGAACTTGCCCTGCAGGCTGCTGGTGCCGGCCCAGTCTTCCGGCAAGCCCTCGAAGGAGTCGAAGCCGTGGATGGGCTGGCCGGGCTTCAGGCGGGCAGTCTCGCGAATGCTCTCGCCCTCGGCCACGCCAAACTCCAGAAACAAGCCCTCGGCCTCGATCTTGGACAGGGCATATTTCAGTAGCCCGAAGCGGTGCTCAAAATGCATGCAATGCCGCATATTGCTCAGCACGTAATCCAGGGTCTCAGCGGTGGCGTGCCGCTGCAACCCAAGCAGCAGGTCGCGCGCGTACAGGCGATGCACAAATTGGCGATAGAAGCGCTTTTTCCAGCTGGATTCGCGGCTTTTTTTGAACAGGGACAAGGTTAACTCCTGGCTCTAAGTGGTGCGACCGGGCGGCTAGGGCATGGTCGCAATCGGAGTCTCAGGTTAGCCCAGCCGTGCGCCCTCGGCAATCGGGGTTTTGGCCCGATTTCACTGGCGTTGAGCTTAACGAGGGATTAACCTTTCTTTACCCCTGCTTTGTTACTATGCAATGACCTTAGGTAGCCTTTTCGGTCCAAGATCACTATGAAATTAAAGCACCTAGTGCCCCGAGTTTTCCTGGCATTGGCGATCTGCTGGTCCGGCGCTGCTTTGGCACAAAATGCCGAGGTGGGCAGTCGCATTTCTCATGGCCTGTCGCTCTTTGGCGATCTCAAGTACCCAGCGGATTTCTCTCACTTTGACTACGTGAACCCAGAAGCGCCCAAGGGCGGTACATTGCGACTTTCCGCAATTGGAACCTACGATTCCTTTAATCCCTTTATTACCCAAGGCACGCCGGCTCTAGGATCGCCCTTGCTATACGAGCCACTGCTGACTGATGCTTTGGATGAGCCTTTTTCCATGTATGGACAACTGGCGGAATCTGTCGAAGTAGCTGACGATTTTTCTTGGTCCATTTATACGCTGCGGGAAGGCGCACACTTTCACGACGGCGTGCCGATCACGGCGGAAGATATTGTATTTTCCCTCGACATCCTCAAGGAAAAAGGCTTACCGCTATACCGCTTTTATTATCAAAATATTGTCAGCGCTGAGGCACTCGACGACCGGCGCGTCCGCTTTAACTACGATCAGGCCGGCAACCGTGAGTTACCCTTGATTACCGGACAAATGGTCGTGGCACTTCCCAAACACTATTGGGAGGGCGTTGATGCTAACGGTAACCCCCGCGATTTCTCCCGATCGTCGCTGGAACGCCCAGTTGGCAGCGGTCCGTACCGCATCGGCCGCTACGAACCCGGCCGCTACGTAGAATATGTGCGCGACGAAAACTACTGGGGCAAGGACATCCCCGTCATGGTGGGCCAGCACAATTTTGATGTCCTGCGTTATGACTATTACCGCGATGATGAAGTCGCTTTACAAGCCTTTTTTGCCGATGAGTACGATTTGCGTACTGAATTTTCGGCCCGCAACTGGGCGACAGCCTATGATCGCCCAGCGGTTCGCGATGGCTCTATTATCAAGGAAATCATTCCGGCAATCCTGCCAGTCCAGGCGCAGTTTTTTGCACCCAATCTGCGATTGGAAAAATTTTCTGATCGCCGCGTGCGCCAGGCGTTGGAGCTGGCATTCAATTTTGAGTGGATGAATGCGAATCTTTTCTACGGCCAATATGAACGTGTAACGAATTTCTGGAACGATTCGCCGCTTGCTTCATCCGGTCTACCAACGGGGCAGGAGCTGGAAATTCTGGAGCCGTATCGCGATCAGTTACCCCCTGAGGTTTTCACTGCGGAATTCCGCCCCTCGGTAAGCGACGGCACGGAGACCAATCGCAACAATCTGTTCCGAGCCCTGCAGCTGATGCAGGAGGCAGGCTGGCAGCTGCGAAACGGCGCACTGGTTAATTCAGCCAGCGAGCCTTTCACCATCGAATTCCTCACGGCCAACCCCACATTTGAGCGCGTCATCCAACCCTATATTAGGGATCTGGAGCGCCTGGGGATACGCGGCACGATGCGGCTGGTGGATCCCACCCAGTATGTTGAGCGAGTGCAGGATGGCGACTTCGACATCATCACCAATGCTGTGAGTTTCACGCTGTCGCCGGGCAACGAGCAGCGCGAATACTGGGGCAGCGAGGCGGCCGATCAGCCGGGCAGTCGTAACCTGAGTGGCGTCAAGAATCCGGTCGTGGACGCGCTGATCGAGCAGATTGTCTTTGCGCCAGATCGCGAAACTCTGGTTAACCTCACCAAGGCGCTGGATCGGGTTCTGCTCTGGAATCATTACGTCATCCTGCAATGGACCGCTCCCGTCCGCTTTGCCTACTGGGATCGCTTTCACCACATGGAAGAGTTGCCTGCTTACCATCCTGGCGCGGGCGGTTATTCCGCTATCCCGCAGCTCTGGTGGTTCAAGGCGGCTGAGCAGCAGTAGATGAAAGCCTCGCTGCGCAGTCTGGCACTCAGCCTGGTATTCGTTTTAACCGGAAATTCGCTGGCGCAGGATCAGCAGACTACGGTAGCGCACGGATTGTCTTCTTTTGGCGAACTCAAGTACCCGGCGGACTTTACTCACTTCGCCTATGTCAATCCCGATGCACCCAAAGGTGGCGAACTCTCCCATACCGGTTACGCTAACGCTGAGACCTTCGATACCTTCAACGGCTACATCCTCAAAGGAACGCCACCGGAGGGGCTGGTAGTCACCTCCAGCGACCCCATTGGACTGTATTTCGATTCGCTGATGGTAAGCGCTGCAGATGAGCCCGGGTCAGTCTATGGTTTAGTCGCCTATGAAGCCGAGTATCCGCCGGATCGCTCCTGGGTGATTTTCCGCATGCGGCCCGAGGCGCGCTTCCACGATGGATCCCCGCTCACGGCGGAGGACGTAAAGTTTTCGCTGGATATTCTGAAGGCCGAAGGCGATCCGCGAGCGGTGGTGCCGCTGATGGATGTTGATCGAGTCGAGGTGCTGGGAAGTAACGAAGTGAAAGTCGTATTCAAGCAAGGCGTTGCCACTCGCGACTTGCCCATGCTGGTTTCGACCTTTCCGATTTTCTCCAAGGCTTACTATTCCCAGCATGATTTTACCCAATCGAGTTTGGATAAACCCCTGGCCAGTGGTCCCTACCGTATCGGCGATTACCGCGTTGGTTCCTGGATTGAGTACGAGAGAGTGGAAGATTACTGGGCCAAGGATCTGCCGGTAAATAGGGGGCGCTGGAATTTTGATGTGATTCGCTACGAGTTTTATCGCGACATTACGGTGCAACTCGAGGCATTTAAGGCGGGAGAATTTCTGCTAAATGTGGAGTCGAGTTCGCGCACCTGGGCTCAGGACTACAATTTTCCCGCTGTGCGGGATGGACGCGTAATCAAGCGCGAAATCCCGGATCTTGGGCCTATGTCTGCCCAGGGCTTCTATCTCAACACGCGCCGCTCAGAGTTCGCCGATGTGCGGGTGCGGCAGGCTCTGGATTTAGCCTTTGATTTTGAATGGCTTTCAAAGAATCTTTTCTACGGTCAATACACGCGAACGGTCAGTTACTTTCCCGGCACCGAGATGGAAGCCGTTGGCCGACCTACGCCTGAAGAGCTTGAGTTGCTTGAGCCCTATCGCGACCAATTGCCTGCCGAAGTTTTTGGCGAGGTCTATGTGCCGCCAGTGAGCGACGCCTCGGGCAATATTCGCGATCGGCTGAGGCAAGCGCTGGGACTTTTACAACAGGCGGGTTGGACCATTGTTGATGGGCGTCTCGTGAATGCAGAAGGCGAGCCATTCGAGTTGGAGTTCTACGACTTTTCCGATTCCTTTTTTCGCGTGACAGGACCCTATTTTCAGAATTTGAAATTGCTGGGAATTGAAGCAACCAATCGTCTGGTCGATGCCTCTCAGTACGAGAGTCTGGTGCAGGAATTTGATTTTGACATCATGACAGCGAATCTTCCGACCTCGTCGACACCGGGGCATGAACTGCGCGATCGTTTCGGCTCGGCTTACGCAAATTCCTCGGGCGGCTGGAACTTCCCTGGCGTAAATGATCCGGTAGTCGATGCGCTGGTAGAGAAAGTCATCGCTGCCCAAAGCCGTGAAGAGCTGGATACCGCCGGCCGTGCATTGGATCGCCTACTGCGAGCTGGCCACTACTGGGTATCCCATTGGCATGTGGCTGCCTACCGCACTGCCTATTGGGACGAGTTCGGCTACCCCGACATCACTCCGATTTACCAACGCGGTGTGCTCGACACCTGGTGGTCAAAATCAGCCGAATAGCCCACAGTAAATGACAGCCTATATTCTCCGTCGCCTGCTACTGATGATCCCGACTCTGTTCGGGATCATGTTGGTCAGCTTTGTCGTGGTGCAGTTTGCGCCGGGTGGGCCGGTCGAGCAGATGATCGCCCAGATCAACGGTATCAGCGCCAACGCTACATCGCGCATCTCCAGTTCGGGTGGCGAAATCGGCGGCGGTTCACGGGTCGCCACCGGCGGTGGAGAAACCAGTAGATATCGCGGTTCGCGCGGGCTCGACCCGGAGTTTATCGCCGAGCTCGAAGCTCAGTTCGGCTTCGACAAGCCGGCGCACGCGCG
>JAYQPQ010000056.1:0-11356 GCA_038145405.1 Porticoccaceae bacterium
CATGCACAGGCCGACGCGCGGCCCGATTTCGTAACCGGCAACGGCGGAAGTCAGGAACTCCTTGCCGCTCATGCCCGGTTTCATTTCAGTGATCGCAATCAGCGACGGCAGCACCACGGCGCCGACATGCAGCACGCCGGCGCGGTGCACGTCGTCGAGTTCGAAGCCCTGCACCTGCGTGCCGTTGACCAGCGCGGCATGCGGCGCCGAAAGTTTTTTCCTGGTGCCCCACACGCTGCACTGGCGGGTGCTGTCGATCGCGCCCAGCTTGTCCTGCAGGATGCGGCTCCATTCGAGGTCGGCGCCGTAGAGCGCGCAACCCAGCGAGTCGAGCATCAGCAGCTTGTTGCGGTGGCGCACTTCCTCGGGAATCTTGTCGTAAGTCAGCCCCGAGACGAACTCGGCGATACCGCGGGTGTAGGGATTGGAGTGGGTCGATTGCTTGGCCATGGTGCGGGATCTTTCTTGTGTGCTATAAAATATTAATAAAAACAGATAGTTACGATATTGCAGGGTTATTTCGGCAGGCTGACCGCGGTGCCGACGATGTTTGCCAGTTCGCCGATGTCGGCCAGTTGTTCGCAACGGTCAACGGTGGCGATGATGCGTTCGGCATCCGCCTTGTTCATGCACGGCGCGACGACGTTGCGGAACTTGTGCACCACTTCCTCCGGGGCCAGCGGATTTTCCGGGCTGCCGCGTCGGTGCAATGCGAGCTTCTCATGGACCTTGCCGGCGCGGGTGGTGATCTTCACGCGCGATGCGTGGCGGAAGGGCGCACCCATCTGCTCGATCTCGCCATCGACATGCGCACTGATGCGCGCAATGAAATCGAGGATCTGCGGGTCGCTGAGCCGCGCTTCGCGGAACTGCCCGGTGAAGGCTGCACCGTCGAGAGCGATCACCGCCATGCCGTAGTAGAGGTTCATCTGCGCAGCGGTGACGCCCTGTGCCTTGTATTCCCAGGCGCAATGCACATGAGTCATCGGCGACAGGCCGGTTTCGACCTTGGCGATGTCGCCGGCCTTGAGCTTGTGTTCTTTCATCAGTTCCGACAGTGCATCGAGCGCGCTGTGGATGCTGGTGACGCTGGCGTGCGGCTTGTAACCGACGTTGAGCGTTTCCCAGATTTTGCCGAGACCATCGGTGAGTCGCGAGGGATTCGGCTTGTCGGAGTAGGTGGCGAGATAGCCGCCGTACGGCGCTTCCAGCGCATCAAGGATGCCGGTGAAACCGCGGGATGCGAGTTGCGCAGCATAGACACCGCTCTGTGCGGCGCGGCCGCTGTGAAAGCGTTTGACCATCGCGCCTTCCTGCGCCGCCATCAGCCCGCCGGCCTGCGATCCGGCCATGCCCAGCGCGTGCTGGAATTGCGTCGCGTCGAGGTCGAGCATGCGCGCCGCGGTGGCGGCGGCGACAAAAGCGCCCGAGGTGCCCTGCGGATGGAAGCCGCGGAAGAACAGACTCATCGTAGCCGCATTGCCGACGCGATGGCCGATTTCATAGCCGGCAACCATCGCAGTGAGCAGATCCTTGCCGGAAACAGTTCCTTTTTTGGCCTCAGCGAGGTTCAGCGCCACAGGCGTGGCGATCGAGCCGGCGTGGACAATGGATTCCTTGTGGATGTCGTCGAGTTCGAAAGCGTGGCCCGAGGTGCCGTTGACCAGCGCGGCAAGTGCGGAGGAAGTCTTGCTGCCGAGGCCGATCAGCGTCGCCACCGGCTGTGCCTGTTCGGCAGCGGCAAGTTCAGCGACCTTACGGGTCCACGGCAGCGTCGCACCGTAGAGGCAACAGCCCAGGCTGTCGAGCAGCGACAGCTTGATACGTGCAATGACATCCGCTGGAATGTCCGCGTAGCGCAGCGCAGCACCGAAGCGGGCAAGATCGCGCGTCGCGTCAGCGAGCAGGGGCGGCATGCCCGAAGACACGACTCCTCAGCCTTTTGCCGCGAGACCGGCGGACGTGCCGGCGAGCTTGCCGAACACCGCGCCGGAAACAAGCCCGGTGCCGCTGGGATAATTGAAATAGAACAGGCCGCCGACCATTTCGCCGGCACAGTAAAGCCCGGGAATCGGCAACTGGTTGGTGTCGAGCACCTGGCCCGATTCCTTGTCTATCCTCAGGCCGCCGAAAGTGAAGGTGATGCCGCAGGTGGTGGCGTAGGCGTCGTAGGGCGGAGTGTCGAGCGCCTGCGCCCAATTGGATTTCGGCGGTTCGATGCCCACCGTGCCCTTGCCATCCTTGATCACATGGTTGAACGGCTTGTCCTTCATTACCGCGTTGTTGTAGTCGCGCACGGTCTTGAGGAAACCCTCGGGGTTGACGCCCTCAAGCTTGGTGGCGAGTTCCTCCAGCGTGTTGGCGCTGACCTTGGTGACGAACTTGATGCGGTACTCCGAGCGCAGCAGCTTGGTGACCTTGGAGTCGAATACCTGCCAGGCGAACTGACCCGGCTGCTTCAGCACCTCGCCGCCGTACTTGGCATAGGTGAAGGAATGGAAATCGATGCCTTCATCGACGAAGCGCTTGCCGTCGGCGTTGATCAGCAGCCCGAAGATGTAGCTGTGTTTCTGGAACTGGTCGCCGACGTTGACGTCGCCGAATTCCGGCGCGTAGCGGTCCCAGCCGGTGGCGTGGCAGCCTGACCAGTTGCCGTAGGGCGCGGCGCCGATGTCGAGCGCCATCTGGATGCCGTCACCGACGTTGTAGCGCGTCCCGCGCACCTTCGCGAGCTCCCAGCCGGGGCCGAGATAACGCGCGCGCATTTCCGGGTTGGCCTCGAAACCGCCGCAGGCGAGCACCACGGCCTTGGCTTTCATGTCGAAAGCTTTGCCTTTGCTGCGCACGCGCACGCCGCTGACTTCGGCGCCGTCGTAAATCAGCTTGATCGCGCGCGTCTCGTAATGCACGTCGATGCCGGCTTTTTGCACGGCCTTGTCGAGAAACTGCACCAGTCCCGCACCGCCGCCGTTGACCTCGATCGGCATGTTGCCGAAGAATTTGCGCCGGCCGTCGACCACTGCCGACTGGCGGCCCCAATTCGGCACGAACTTCACGCCCTTGGAGCGCAGCCAGATCATTGTCGGCAGGCTTTCGTTGACCAGGTATTCGGAGAGATCGGGGTCGGTACGGTAGCTGGTGAGCTGGTGGACCTTGTCGAGGAATTCCTCGCGGGTGTTGGTGCCGAAGTCGGTTTCGGCGATTTCTTTCTCGGTGATGTCGGTGACCTTGAGCAGGTCTTCCACGGTCTCGTAGGCAAAACGCATCACACCGCCGGCAAAGCGGCTGTTGCCGCCGGATTCATCCTCGTTGGCGGCTTCGAGTACGGCAACCTTTGCACCTTGGTCATGAGCAGACAGGGCGGCGCAAAGCGCGGCATTGCCCTTGCCGACAACAATGACGTCAAATTCCTGTTGCATGGTGTGGGGCCTTTCGCGGCAAGATAAGTTGTTAACCGCAATTATCCGCGCAGTACACTCTTGAGTAAAATGAGATTGTTGCAACAATTGTTCGCTAATACGCATTAATTCAAGATACGGACAGTCAAGATGAATCTCGATATCCACGGCTTGCAGGCGTTTGCCCGCATTGCAGAACTTGGCACTTTCCAGAAGGCGGCGAAGGCCCTGTTCCTGTCGCAATCCGCGCTGTCGCGGCGCATCAGTAAACTCGAGTCCGACCTCGGCGTGCGCCTGCTTGACCGCACCACGCGTCGGGTGCGCCTGACCGCGGTGGGGCGCGACTTCATGCCTCAAGCACGGCGGCTAATCGAGGAACTGGAGACCTCGATCGCCGGGCTGCGCGATATGGCGAAACTCGGTTCGGGACAGGTCGCGCTGGCCTGCGTGCCCACCGCTGCGATCCACATCCTGCCCCCGGTGATTCGTGATTACGCCATGAAGCATCCAGAAAACCGCATTCGCATTCTCGACGTGCATGCCAACGAGGTGTTACAGGCCGTGCTGCGCGGCGAAGCCGAGTTCGGTCTGACGCTTTTGGGCGCCGATGAACCTGAGGTCGACATTGATCCACTGTTCGAGGATCCGTTCGTGCTGGCCTGCCACCGCGATCATCCTCTAGCGAAGCGTCGAACGGTGAGGTGGTCTGAACTTAACCATCACCGCGTGATTACCGTGGGCAGGCTGTCTGGCAATCGCGCGCTGCTCGAATTTGGTTTGCCCACGCATCTGCCGCAGCAGCGCTGGACCTATGAGGTGCAGCATTCTTTCTCGACAGGGCTGGGGCTGGCCAGCGCCGGCATGGGTGTGATCGCGGTGCCGATGCTCGCGTTGGCAGGACGACGGGATGCGCGGCTGGTAAGTCGCCTGCTGGTTGAGCCTAAGCTGACACGGACGCTGGCTCTCATCCGGCGGCGCGGTGCGACTTTGTCTCCAGCCGCACAGGAGTTTCTGTCAATGACCAGGTCGCGTTGGGGGGTGGGATCCGGGTATAAAAAGTTTGATAGATTCCCTAAAAATTTTACTTAAACTATTGAATTAATGTAATTTTATAATCTAATATTATAGTTTTATTTTCTTTATACCGACTACAAGCTTTTTTGTTGGTAAGGATTTTGAAAGCTTGCCCGATTACAAGCAACAACATACCGAAGCGGTAAAGATTAAAAATTTTAAGGTAAAAAATCATTAATGAATGTAAAGCTGCAAAAGCATTTGGTGATTTCTCTATGAGCCGCTATAGTTTTCGCTACTGGTTTTTGTCTGGCTTAGTGGTGATGTGGGCGTCGGGCTGTGCGGTCACGCCCACCCCTTACTCAGAAAGTGAGTCGCTCGGGATACTCGAAGCGGATCGCGCGCATGTGATCCGAGGGATGGCGCAGGTTACCGGTCCCATATCGCTTGAAGAGGCGATTGCGCGCGCGCTGAAATACAACCTTGAGCATCGCACCCGGATGATTCAGCAGGCGCTGGCTTCCGACCAGCTCGAGGCGGGGCGCTTCGACATGTTGCCGCGTCTGCTGGCCAATGCAGGTTATGCCAATCGCGATAACGACGCCACCCGCAGATCCCTGAACCCTTCGACCGGGACCGTTTCAGATATTGGCTACGTCTCTGCAGACCGGGACCATGTCTCCGGGGACATCAGCCTTATGTGGAACGTTCTTGATTTTGGGGCCAATTACTACACGGCCAAACAAAACGCCGACCAGTTGCTGATTGCCAATGAACGACGCCGCAAGGCGATACACACCCTGATACAGAATGTCCGCACCGCCTACTGGCGCGCACTGGCCGCGCAAATGCTTGGGGCACGGCTCAGCTCTGCAATTCGACAGGGGGAGGCAGCCCTTGCCGATGCCCAAAAAGTTACCACTGAGCGGGTGAAGAATCCCGCGGAGTCTTTGCGCTATCGCCGGCTACTGCTGGAAAACCTGCGACTGCTGGAGGGCACGCAGCGTGAACTGTCTAGTGCACGAATCGAACTGACCAATCTGATCGGGTTGTCGCCGGGCGTTTCCATCAAACTCGCCGAGGGTGAACTGATTCTCCCACCGCTGACCATGCCCATTGCCCGCATGGAAGAGATAGCGCTGAGACAAAATGCTGACCTACGTGAATCGCTATACAACGCGCGGATAGCGGTTGCCGAGACCCGCAAGGCCATGCTCAAGTTGTTGCCGGGGATTTCTTTTGAGTATGGTCGCAAATACGACAACGACTCCTACCTCATCAACCAGCAATGGCATGAGGCCGGTGTGCGCATCAGTTTCAACCTCTTTAACCTGCTCTCGGGCCCGAGCCGTCTGCGGGCTGCCGAGAGCAACGAAAAAGTGGAAGAGGCACGCCGCATGACCCTGCAGATGTCAGTATTGACTCAGGTGCATCTTGCCCGTCACCAGTATGACGATTCTCTGCAGCAATACACGCGTGCCGATGCCATTTACCATATCGACGCCGAAATGGCACGGATCATGCACAGCCAGTGGCGGAGCAACCTGACCAGCCGCCTAGATATGATTTCAGCTGATGTCTCTGAAATCCTGAGCGCAGTGCGCCGATATCAGGCGATTGCCAAGGTGCACGAGTCGGCCGGCCGTGTGCAGGCCACACTGGGTCTGGAGCCGGAAATTGCCAGCCTTGATGATATCGACCTCACAACCCTGCAGGGCCTGATCAAAACGGCGCTCCAGCAATGGGCTACCGCAAAATAAACGTCTTACTGGCGCATTGGTGCTGGGCCCTAGTTCTTGTGCACTCGCCGTTAATGGCTGCCGAATACGGTCTGGAGCGCAATGAAATGCGGGCGCAACTATCGGCCCATCGCTACACCACGCTCTCTGCTGAGATGGGAGCGAAGATCAAGCGCCTGCCGGTGCGGGAAGGGGGACGTTTTGCAAGGGGACAACTGCTGATCGAATTTGACTGCACTTTGCAGATGGCACAGCTGGATAAGGCTCGCGCCCAACTCACGATGGCCCAAAACACCTGGCAGGGTAACCAGCGATTGGCTGAGCTAAATGCGGTGGGACGTCTGGAACTGCAAAACAGTGAGGCTGAGGTAAGCAAGGCGAAAGCCGATATGGCCTTTCTGCAGGCTACGCTTGACAAATGCAAGGTGTTGGCGCCCTTTGCCGGAAGGGTGGCTGAACAGAAGGCAAGGGAAGAGCAATTTGTACAGCCGGGTGTAGCACTCCTTGATATTCTTGACGACAGCCAGCTGGAACTCGAATTTATACTGCCCTCTCGCTGGCTTACCTGGCTCAAGCCAGGTTACAAGTTCAGCGTTCGCATCGACGAGACGGGCCGCAGCTACCCGGTCAGGCTGCTGCGTTTGGGCGCCCGGGTCGATCCTGTAAGCCAGACGGTTAAGGCCGTGGCGGTGATTGATGGCCGCTATCCCGAGCTGATCGCCGGCATGAGCGGGCAAATTTTAATAGACCCCGAAAAACGCTGACTTCATCTGCCCTCTCCTGAGGGGCAGACCAATGCGAGGGCGACAAGAGTTATTCTAAAAGCCACAATTCTGCGCTCGCTTTGCTGCATCCCACTTTTCGTGCCCGCGATGCGCTAAAAAATAACATCGACGCTGATTTGTTTGCTTGGCTCAATGACGGCAAATCGGCGCCGGATGCTGAATGGGCTTTGCTTGCTTTTCTGCGCGAGTCTCAAGACTTGCCATCACACTCCGGATCAAAAACGTCGAAAACTCTATTTAGGAACTGTACGCTTCACGGGTAAGCCGTAATAAAAAAAGTGTGGCGCTAGATATTAATACCTACAAAAATCAACAATTAGTTATCGATAAATAAGCAAAACACCTATACAGATCTTTAATTTATTTGTTGAAAATATTGTTTTTTTATTTAGGCTCAATAGGCAAATCATTTAAGAAAAATTTTTATCAGGTGCGAGCTCGGCTTTGTCTATTAGACGATCACTGCCTTGGATGTTGACGGTAATCACGGCGCTTGGGGCTGTCGGATCCGTGCGCGCGCAGGTCGCTCCGAATCAGCTCCCGGTCGGCGGCAGCGTGGTTGCGGGCTCGGCCAGCATCTCGCAGGGCGGATCCCAGATGCGTATCGACCAGACGAGCGAGCGTGCCGCCGTCGACTGGAAGTCGTTCAATGTGGGCGCTGCAGCCCAGGTCAATTTCAATCAGCCCTCGGGCAGCAGTGTCACGTTAAACCGTGTACGTGACAGCAACCCCAGCCAGATCTTCGGCAAGATTACGGCCAACGGCCAGGTCATCCTCTCCAACCCGAGCGGCATTTATTTTGCGCCTGGCGCGAGCGTGGATGTTGGCGCCATCGTCGCCACCACACACACGATTGGCCTCGACGAATTCATGTCAGGAAAAATCAGCTTCAACCGTGACGGCTCGAGCGGGCGTGTGCTCAACGCCGGCACCATCAAGGCCAGGCTTGGTGGTTACATCGCGTTACTCGCACCGGAGGTGCGTAACGAGGGCGTCGTGATTGCCCAGGCTGGTACCATCGCGCTGGCGGCGGGTGAAATGATTACGCTCAAGCTCTCAGGCAACTCGCTCTTAGGCGTCACAGCCACCAAGAGCACGATTGAGGCGCTCGTCGAGAACAAGAACGCGGTGCTAGCCCCTGGCGGGCTTATCATTCTCTCGGCCCAGGCGGCCAACTCGCTGCGCGGTGGTGTGGTCAAAAACAGTGGCCGCATTGAAGCAAACGCCATGATGCAGCGGGGCGGGAAAATAATTCTTACCGCGAGCCACAAGGTGGAGAACACTGGGGTCATCACGGCAGATGCCACGCAGGCTGAAGACCCCGCGCAAAGCGGGCCCGCGGGCAGCATCGAAATCAGCGCGCCACAGGTCGTCAACGCCGGGCTCATCAGCGCTAGCGAGCCACCGGCGCCTGTCGCCTCGGCGCCAGTCACAGTCACAGCTGCAGCCACAGCCGCTCCGGTTGTCGTCACGCCCCCCAGCGTGAAGATCGAGGCCACGCAGTTCACGCAGACCGACACCGGCAAGCTGCGGGTGAACACCGCGCAGCAGGGCGGCACGGTCACCGTACAGGCCAAGGGCTCGGTTAACCTCCAGGGCCAGGTGGAAGCCTCCGCGACGAGCGATCAGGACAGCGCTGGCGGCCTGATCGAAATCGCTGCGATGGGCTCGATCGAGTTACTGAACGCAAGCTTGAGCGCGGTGGGCGCGCGAGGCGGCCAGGTGAGCCTGCGCGCAGCAGCGCCCGAGCAGCCCACCAACCCCAACCCAATTCCTGAGCCCACCGACACACCAGGCCTGCCCGGCCGCCTTGCGGCGCTGGGCGGCAGCAGCATCAGCGTGCGTGGGCGCCGGAGCCAGGGCGGGCGGGTGAGCTTGCTGGGTGATGACATCAGCTTGCTCGACACCACGCGCATCGATGCTACGGGCACTGCAGGTGGCGGAACGGTGCTGGTGGGTGGCGACTGGCAGGGCAGCAACGGGGTGTACCAGGCCACCACGGTCACCATGGCCAGTGGGGCCAGCATCGACGTCTCTGCTACGGAAAACGGCGACGGTGGCACGGCTGTGCTCTGGTCGGATATTCATAAACCCGGCTCAGTTACGCGTGCCGCTGGTACGATCCTGGCCCGTGGTGGCCCACTGGGCGGCAACGGCGGGCGGATCGAAACCTCGGGTGCGCAGGTTGACTTTGGTCGGGCGACTGTTAATGCCAGCGCCGATTTGGGTATGGGCGGCGAATGGTTGATCGACCCCGACAACACGTACTCGGGAGGTGATGCCGTTTGGGGTTCCGGCGAGCAGGCCAACATCCAAAATACGCTGAACACAGGCACCAGCGTCACCTACACGGCCACCGCGGGCCAGGTCACATTCACTCCCTTTACCATCAGCAAGACGGCAGGAGGCGATGCCACCTTCACCATCAAGTCGGCCGGCTTTATCTGGCTTCAAAACGGCTTTGTCATCCAGTCATCCGTTGGCAAACTCAATGTGGTGTTGTGGTCGGATACCGACTCGGCGGGCGACGGCGGAGCTGTATCTGTCGGTTATGCCGGTACCGCGCAGACGAAGATTCTGACCAACGGCGGGAACATCACTATCGGGGGCGGTAGCAACCCGGCGACCGGCTATTCAAAAGCCGGCGATGGTGTCTACCAGGGTGTGTTGTTGTACAACGCCATGCTTGATGCTCAGGGCGGGAACATTTCCATACGGGGGCAGTCGCGTTATTCAGATGCAGGCGCCGACGCTGTCATTATCTATGGCAGTACGGTCGCCACCAGTGGCAGCGGCAATATCACCATCATTGGCAACCAGACCAACACCTCCAACTCGGGCATCAGAGTCGAGAACTCTGGCAATTTCAGTAGCAGCCTCAGTCTTGGCTCAGGCAGCGGAACACTCACCCTGAACGGAACGGGCGGCGCGACTGGGACGCCGATCAACTGGGTGAGCGGAACTACCACCGCCACCGGCACCAGCTCGACCATTTCGCTAACCCTGGACGACAACTGGACATTGCCCTCGGGCATCAACGGCTCGGGCACCTTGTCTACGAGTAATGCATCGAAGACCCTGACCATCAATACCGCACGTAATTTCAATGCTGTTAACGTGGGTTCCGGGACGCTGATTTACGGTGCGAGTAACATTCTCAGTAATTCAGCAGACGTGACAGTCAGTAGCGGTGGTACCTTTGATCTGAACAATTACAGCGATACGATAGATGGACTCTTCGGGAGTGGCAATGTCAGGCTGGGTTCAGGGACATTGTCTGTAGGGGGTAATAATGGCACCAGCGACTTTAGCGGCGTCATTTCTGAAACGGGTGCTCTTACCAAGACTGGTACTGGTACATTAACGCTCTCGGGGGCTAACACCTACACCGGTGCCACGGCGATCAACGGTGGAAGCTTGGTATTCCAGCGCGACGCACCCAGCCTGACCACCAGTGCGTTCAGCGGAACGGGCAGCCTGACAATTAAGCCGTCAGGCGCTAGTTTCAGCAGTGCATTTACTTTCAACAAGAGCGTCGGCACCACGCTGACCGGTCTGACGCTGGGCAAGAGCGGTAACACGGCCGCTATCACCATAGGCAGCGCCACCAGCATCGCCGGCCCGATCAACATCTACGGCGGCGCGGTCACACTCAACGGCGGGCTGACCACCACCAACACCAGCACCGGTGACATCGGCATCACCACCACGGGCTTGACGGGCAGCAGCAATATCACGGTGGCTGGCGGTCGTACCCTGACTGTGACGCAGTCGGGCGACAGCACCTACAGTGGCGTGATCTCTGGCACCAGCAGCGCGTTTACCAAGGCCGGTGCCGGCACCCTAACCCTCACAGGCGCCAACACCTACACCGGTGCGACGAACATCTCGCTGGGTACGCTCAAGAACGGGGTCCAGGGCGTGCTCTACGACACAACCGCGGTAACCGTAGATGATGGCGCAACATGGGATTTGAACAACTACAGTGAGACTGTTGGATCGATAGCAGGGGCAGGCACAATAACACTAGGCAGCGCAACGCTGACCTCAGGCGGTAACAACACCGACACCACCTTCTCAGGAACGATTTCGGGGACGGGTGGAAATCTAACCAAATCAGGCTCTGGCACCTTAACCTTAAGTGGTGCGAACACCTACACCGGTGCCACCACCGTTTCAGTTGGAACGCTAAAACTTAACCACGCAAGTGCGCTGGGTATTAATGCCAATGCCACGAACGGCACCTCTGGGGTGACGGTATACAGTGGTGGTGTGCTGGATCTGAATGGTTTGAGTGTGACGCGGGCGGCGGATCTGACGATCTCTGGCACGGGGATTGGGTTGACGGGTGCGCTGATCAACGGGGCGTCTGGGGCGGCGAGCTATGCGGGCCTGCTGAATCTGGGGGCGAATGCGACCG
>JAYQPQ010000057.1:0-11213 GCA_038145405.1 Porticoccaceae bacterium
CGCCGAGCAAGCGGGTGGGTTCTATGCCGAGCATCGTGAGCGCCCCTTCTTCAAGCCGCTGGTGGAATTTATGACATCAGGACCGGTAGTCGTGCAGGTGCTGGAAGGCGAGAACGCCATCAAGCGCAACCGCGAACTCATGGGTGCAACCAATCCGCAGCAGGCTGCCCCCGGTACCATCCGAGCCGACTTTGCCAGATCCATTGATGCCAACGCGGTCCACGGTTCCGATTCACCCGAGTCGGCCGCGCGCGAAGTGGCCTATTTCTTCAGTAGCGACCAGGTGTTTAATCGCTAAATGAGCAGTCTTCCGGCGGCCACTGCAGTGCAGCCCGGCAAGATCAACTTGCTGGGGTTGTCGCACGCCCGCCTGAAAACAGCCTTTGCCGAGATGGGCGAGTCGCCGTTCCGCGCTACCCAAATGCTGAAGTGGATCCACCAGCACGGCGTGGACGACTTCGACAAGATGACCAACATCAGCAAGGAATTGCGCCAAAAGCTGAAGACTCTGGCAGAAATTCGCGGGCCCGAAGTGGTGAGCGAACATCTGTCGGCCGACGGTACGCGCAAGTGGCTGATCCGGGTCGAGGGTGGCGACTGCATTGAAACCGTCTTCATTCCCGAAGACGACCGCGGCACGCTCTGCATCTCGTCGCAGATTGGCTGCGCACTCGACTGCAGCTTTTGCAGCACCGGCAAGCAAGGCTTTAACCGCGACCTTTCGGCGGCTGAGATTATCGGCCAGTTGTGGATCGCCGCCCGCGCCTTCGACTCGCTCGGGCCGAATAAACGCCGCATGATTTCCAACGTGGTTTTCATGGGCATGGGCGAGCCGCTGATGAATTTCGACAACGTCGTCGACGCTATTCACATCATGCTCGACGACAATGGCTACGGCCTGTCCAAGCGTCGCGTGACGCTCAGCACGGCAGGTTTGGTACCGGCACTGGATCAGCTGGCCGAGAAAGTAGATGTATCCCTGGCTATCTCGCTGCACGCCCCCAACGATGCATTGCGCAACGAACTGGTACCGCTGAACAAGCGCTACCCCATTGCTGAACTGCTGGCCGGTGCACGTCGTTACTTGGATCGCATGCCGGATCAGCATCGCAAGGTGACGGTGGAATACACCCTGATCGATGGCGTCAACGACCAGCCTGAGCACGCGCGCCAACTCGCCGAAATTCTGCGTGTGCTACCATGCAAAATTAACCTGATCCCCTTCAACCCCTTTGAACTAAGCCAATATCGGCGGGTCTCAGGGAATGCCTTGCAGCGATTCCGCGACATTCTGCACAGGGAAGGCCATACCGTTACCGTGCGCAAGACGCGTGGCGATGACATCGCCGCTGCCTGCGGGCAGTTGGCGGGTGAGGTCAACGACCGCACGCGACGCAGCGCACGATACCGGCAAGCCGCCGGCAATAGCATTCCCCTGGTGGAGGCCAAACCATGAAGAAGCTGGGCATGATGGCGGTTGCACTGATGTTGGTGGCTGGATGCGCCCTGCCAACCAGTTCGGTGGTGGACCAACAGAGAGCCATCGAAACTTACGTTCAGCTCGGTTTGAACTATCTTGGTAGTGGGCAGCGCGATCAGGCCAGGTTCAATTTATTGAAAGCGCTGGAGCTCGACCGCAACGCGCCGGAAGCCCTGCACGGCATGGCGCTGCTCTATCAGTCCGAGGGCGAGGTCGCCCTGGCGGAACAGAATTTTCAGCGCGCTTTGAGCCAGGATCGCGACTTTACCCAGGCGCGCATGAACTTCGCGCGCTTCCTCTTTTTGGAAGGGCGTTTTGACCGAGCGCGCGCCGAATACCTGCGGGTGACGCAAGACGCCAATTATCGCCTGCGGCCCGATGCCTTTGTCGGCCTCGGCTTGAGCGAACTCGAGCTGGGCAATCGCGAAGGCGCTCGGCTGGCCCTCAACCGCGCCCTGTCCCTGAATCCAAACCAGGCTACGGCATTGATCGAAGCCGCCGAACTAGCCTGGGATGAGCAGGATTACGCTCAGGCACGCAATTATCTGGATCGCTTTGAGCGCGTGGCGCGACAGACGCCCGCCAGTCTCTGGCTTGGCGTGCGCCTGGCCTGGACTGCACAAGATCGGGATCGCGCAGCCAGTTACGGTTTGGCGCTGACGCAGATCTATCCCGACAGCAATGAAGCCCTCCTTTATCGGCAGTCCGGGGATCCCTGATGTCCGGCGCGTCCCCTGAAGACCAGGAAATGACAGCGGGAGCGCTGGCTGCCCCGGGAGACATGCTGCGCCAGGCACGAGAGGCGGCAGCATTGACGCGCGCTCGGGTCGCCGCAGAGCTGGGCATGACGGAAACTGCCGTGCGCGAAATCGAGGAGAATCATTTCGGCAAGTTTGCCGCCGGCATTTATGTGCGTGGCTACCTAAAAAATTACGGCAAGCTGCTGGGTCTGGATGAATCGCGCCTCCTGACAGCCTACGACCATTTCTGTGTTGAGACTGGTCTGGCGCAGACGCCAAATCAGTGTGGAAAAAAAGTCATGACTGCAGAAGATCGCCGCCAGCTGGTGGGCTCCAGCATTATTCTGGTGGCCCTGGGTGGCGTTGGTCTGCTTATCTGGATGGCCAGTCTCTAGTATGTTTAGCGAATCTCCTATTCGACGTCGCAAGTCCCGCCAGATTATGGTGGGTTCGGTTCCCGTAGGTGGCGATGCGCCGATTTCGGTGCAGAGCATGACCAACACGGAGACCACTGATGTCGCAGCAACCGCCGCGCAGATCAGGGCATTGCAGCAGGCCGGTGCGGATATCGTTCGTGTTTCCGTTCCCAGTCTCGCAGCGGCCGATGCTTTCGGTGAGATCCGCAAGGAAGTGGAAGTGCCTTTGGTAGCCGATATACATTTTGACTACAAAATCGCGTTGGCCGTGGCGGCCAAAGGTGTCGATTGCCTGCGCATCAACCCCGGTAATATCGGCAAGGAAAACCGGGTCCGCGCCGTGGTGGATGCCGCACGCGAACGCGGAATCCCCATTCGTATCGGCGTCAACGCCGGATCGCTGGAGAAGGATCTTCAGATCAAGTATGGCGAACCCAATGCCGATGCCCTGGTGGAGTCGGCCATGCGCCATATCGATATTCTCGACCGCCTGAATTTCGCCGAGTACAAACTCAGCCTGAAAGCCTCGGATGTCTTTATGACAGTGGAGGCGTATCGCAAGATTGCCAGCCAGATCGATCAGCCTTTGCACTTGGGGATCACGGAAGCCGGCGGCCTGCGCTCCGGCACGGTGAAGTCTTCCATTGGCCTGGGTCTGCTGCTGATGGACGGCATAGGCGACACCATTCGCGTTTCCCTGGCTGCCGACCCGATTGAGGAAGTGCGGGTCGGTTGGGATATGTTGAAGAGCTTGCGCCTGCGTTCTAAAGGCATCAACTTCATTGCTTGCCCGAGCTGCTCGCGCCAGAATTTCGACGTGATCAAAACCATGAACGAGCTCGAATCCCGGCTCGAAGATATCACCGTTCCCATGGATGTCGCCGTGATCGGTTGTTACGTCAACGGACCGGGAGAATCTAAGGAAGTCGATATTGGAATCACCGGGTCTTCACCCAGCAGTCTGGTCTATCTGGATGGCAAGCCGTTCCGCAAGATTGGCGCCGACAGTGTGGTCGAAACCATGGAGCAGCTGATCCGCCAGCGCGCCCAGGAAAAGCTGGCAGCCGCCGAGCAGCTTATTGCGACCTCGCGTACTGCTGAAAATCATTAAATAGCAACGAGTTAAGCTTGAACAAAATTCAGTCCGTGCGCGGCATGAACGACCTGCTTCCGGATCAGTCCCCGCGCTGGCAACGGGTGGAATCCGTGGTGGCCGGCATCCTCGCGAGATACGGCTACGAAGAAATGCGCTTTCCCCTGTTGGAGAGCACCGCACTTTTTAGTCGTTGCATCGGCGAGGTCACCGATATCGTCGAAAAGGAGATGTACAGCTTCGAGGATCGCAATGGCGACAGCCTGACCCTGCGCCCGGAAGGCACCGCCGGCTGCGTGCGCGCAGCGATTCAGGGCGGCTTGCTGGATCGCCCCCAGCGCCTCTGGTACCAGGGCCCCATGTTCCGCCACGAGCGTCCCCAAAAAGGCCGCTTGCGACAGTTCCACCAGTTTGGCGTGGAAACTTTTGGCATGGAGGGGCCGGATGTGGACGCCGAGTTGCTGGCCATTTCGGCGGCCATCTGGCGCGAACTCGGTCTGGCCTCCTCAGTGCGCCTGCAGATCAACTCCCTCGGCAGCGCCGAGGGACGACGCCAGCATCGTCAGCAACTGGTTGAATACTTCAGTCAGCATGCAGATCAGCTCGACGACGACAGCCGACGTCGGCTGCATACCAACCCGCTGCGCATTCTGGATTCCAAGAACCCGGCACTGCAGGAATTGATCGGTTCGGCACCGCGTCTCGCCGATTTTCTCGACGAGGAGGCCAGGACGCACTTTGCCGGACTCTGCGAGTTGCTCGATGGGCTCGGCATTGAATATCAGGTGAATCCACGACTGGTGCGTGGCCTCGACTATTACAGCAAGACAGTGTTCGAGTGGGTGACGGATGATTTGGGCGCTCAGGGCACCGTCTGTGGTGGCGGCCGTTATGATGCGCTGGTTGCTCAACTGGGCGGACCGGAAACCACAGCCTGCGGCTTTGGTCTGGGCATCGAACGCCTGATATTGCTGGTAGAGACTATCAACCCCGGCTTTTTTGCTGACCTGCCACAGGTCGATGTATACCTGCTGGGGGTGCCGCAGGCCACGGTCCACAACATGCAACTGGCCGACCGCATTCGCCGGGAACTGCCGGCGCTGCGCGTGGTCTGTCATTGTGGTGGAGGCAGCTTCAAGAGCCAGTTCAAGCGGGCCGATCGCAGCGGCGCCATATGGGCGCTGGTTTGCGGAGAAACCGAGCTGGCCTCCCATCAGTGGGGAGTGAAAGATTTACGCGGAGAAACAGAGCAGCGCAGCCTGGATGAGGCGGAGATTATTGCGCTGTTGCGTTCTCGTTAACGGGCCATCATCATAGCGGCCTTTCTGGCCCGAGCGGCCAAATAAGAACCCGAAAAGGTACTCGATTCGTGACCGATCTTAGAACTGACGACGAGCAGCTGGAAGCGCTCAAATCTTGGTGGAAGGAAAATGGCCAGCAAATCCTGGTGACGGCGCTGGTAGTTGCCACCGGCTACTTTGGCTGGACCTTCTGGACCAATGCCAAAAACGAAAAAATATACGCCGCCAACGACCTCTATATGCAGCTGGCACAGGCCTCGGAACAGGCCGAGTCCGGTGCAGTAGCCCTGGAAGAGGAGCTGCAAACGGTGCGCTTCCTCGCCGACCAGTTGCAGAACGACTATGCCAGCAGTCAATACGCGACACTGGGCGCTCTGCTCGCGGCCCGTACCGAAGTCGCATCGGACAATCTGACTGAAGCGCAGTCGCGTCTGGAATGGGCCCTGGACAACGCCGATACCGAAGCCGAGGCGCAGTTGATTAGCTACCGCCTGGCCAAGATTCGCCTGGCGCTCGACGATGCCGATGGTGCGCTCGCGCTGTTGCAGGGCGAGTCCGAGGAATATGCCACTCTTTATGCCGACCTGCGCGGCGATGCCCTGCTGGCGCAGGGCAACCGCGATGCTGCACTGGCCGCCTACCAGGTCGCCAGCGAGAATTTGTTGCCAGGACAGCAACACTATCTGTCCACGCTGCAGCTCAAGATTGCCAACCTGTCCAGCGGCCTGGGCTCGCTGTGATCTTGCGTCAGATGTGGCTCGGTGCGCTGCTGCCGCTAATGCTGGCGGGCTGCGCCTCCCTGGGAGGAACGGTCGAAACCGACCCGCCCACGGAGTTGGACGATATTTCCGCCGAGTTCAGTCTGAACCGCCTGTGGACGGTCGATATCGGCGCGGGTTTGAAGCGTGCGGATATGACGCTCGATCCCGTGCTCGATGGCGCGGTGATCTACACCGCCGATCCCAATGGGCGGGTAATGGCGATTGCTACGGAGCGCGGGCGACCCGTCTGGCGCAGTGATCTCGACGACCATCTCACCGGCGGCGTTGGCCTGACGGCCGAGCTGGTGTTGGTGGGATCTCAGGAAGGGCAACTCTATGCCCTGGCGCGCAGCGACGGCAGCCTGCGCTGGAGCGTGCGCCTGAGCAGTGAAATTCTGGCAGCGCCGGATGGTAACGCAGCCTATGTCGTTGCGGTTGCCCAGGACGGCACTATTCACACACTGGATGCCGCTACGGGTGCGACACGCTGGGTCCAGGACATACAAAAACCACTCCTCAGCCTGCGCGGGAATGGTCGCCCGCGTGTGGCGGCTGATATGGTCTATCTCGGGCTCGACAACGGCAAGGTGGCAGCCTATCACCTGGCCGATGGCAGCCCGGTCTGGGAAGCCCGCATTGCGGTGCCGGAAGGCACTACTGAACTCGAGCGCATGGTCGATGTGGACATGCGGCCGCTAATCTTCAGTAACCGGCTGTTCGCTGCCAGCTACAACGGCGGTCTCATGGCCATTGATACGGCAACCGGACGCAGCGAGTGGTTCCAGCAAGGCTCCAGCCGTCGCGATCTGGCCTATTTTGGCGGTCTGATTGTGGCCACCATGCTGGATAGCCGGGTAGTCGCCTACAACGTGACTTCGGGCAGCCAAATATGGGAATCCAGCGCCCTGCTGAACCGCGATGTCACGGCACCCGTAGCGGCTGACGCCTTTGTTGCCGTCGGCGAACGGGAAGAAGGTTACCTGCATCTGTTCAACCGCCGTACCGGCGCGCTGGCGGCACGCACCAAGGTGGATTCATCCGGTATATCCGCCAATCTCCTGATCGATGGTCAGCTGATCTATGCCCTGGACCGGGGCGGTGATCTGCATGCCTATCGGGTGGAGCCGCGCTGACGCTCTCCCCGGCTATCGGCTAGAATGGCCGCGCCATGATACCTACCATTGCCCTGATCGGGCGGCCCAATGTCGGCAAGTCCACCCTATTTAACCAGCTCACCCGCAGCCGGGATGCGCTGGTGGCCGACTTTGCCGGACTGACGCGCGACCGCCACTACGGTCGTGGCATACACGACGAACGCCCTTTCTACGTTATCGATACCGGGGGCATGGGATCGGCGGAAGAAGGCATTGATGCACCGATGATGGCTCAGTCGCGACAGGCCGTGGAAGAAGCGGACCTGGTTATCTTTCTGGTCGATGCGCGCGAAGGACTTTCCCCAGCCGACGAGGAGATTGCGCATTTTCTGCGCAAGTCGCCGTGCCGCGTGATTCTGGCTGTCAACAAAACCGATGGCCTGGACCTGGATGTCGCACTGGGTGATTTTTACCGGCTCGGTTTTGAACAGGTGTTGCCCATTGCTGCGGCACACGGCCGCGGGGTCAAAGCCCTACTCGATGCTGCCATGAGTAGCTTTGAACCGGTGCCGGCTGCGGCGGAAGACGACGTCGAGCGCATTCGCATCGCGGTAGTCGGGCGCCCCAACGTCGGCAAATCGACGCTGATAAACCGATTGTTGGGTGAAGACCGCGTGGTGGTCTTCGATCTGCCCGGTACGACGCGGGATGCGATTTATATTGATTTTGAACGCGAGGGTCGGGCCTATACCCTGATCGACACGGCCGGCATCCGCAAACGCAAGAATATTCGTCTGGCCGTAGAGAAGTTTTCCATCGTCAAGACCTTGCAGGCCATCGAAGATGCGCAAGTCGTCATTCTGCTGATGGATGCGTCTGAAGGCATCGTCGACCAGGACCTGCATTTGCTCGGCCAGGTCATCGAATCGGGGCGCTCACTGGTAATCGCGGTCAACAAGTGGGACGGCCTGGCAGCCGACCAACGCGATTGGATCAAGCGCGAACTCGAACGTCGTCTGACCTTTGCCAATTTTGCCGACATCCACTTTATTTCTGCCTTGCACGGCACGGAGGTGGGCAACCTCTATCCGTCCATTCATCGCGCCTATGACAGCGCTGCGCTGGAGCTGAGTGCCAGCCGACTGACGCGCGTACTGGAGTCGGCAGTGAAGGATCATCCGCCGCCGTTGGTACGCGGCCGGCGCATCAAGCTGCGCTATGCCCACTCCGGCGGACATCACCCACCGGTGGTAGTAATCCATGGCAACCAAACAGCAGATGTCCCCGCCCACTATGTGCGCTATCTGGAAAAATATTTTCGTCAGGCGCTCAATCTTCATGGCACGCCCATGAAGCTGGTATTTCGCACCGGTGAAAACCCCTTCGCCAGCAAGAAGCAGAAGCTGACCACGCGTCAGCTCAGCAAGCGCTGGCGGCTGATGAAGCATGTCAAGGGACGCAAATAGCCCGGAGCAGGTCGCGGGGGGGCGGGGGAGGGGGGCCCGCCATTTGGGTGGGGCCCGCCCGCCGACGCGCCCCCCGCGGGCCGCCCAACAAGGGGGCCGCTACGCCGAAGATTCAGTCCATCTGGTGCTCGATCAGCTCGAGCTCGAGGGTCTGCAGTCCGATCAACGCTTCGCCGAGGTGTTCGTGCAGGCGCGGGTAACTCGCTACAAGGGTCCACTCCACATTCGCCAGGAGCTAGTACAACTGCGCCTGCCAGAGGCACTGGTCAGCCAGGTGCTGGCGGATGCAGCGGCAGACTGGAGCGATCTGGCCTGGCGGGCACTGCAGCGTAAATTTCGACCAGCCGATCTCGGCGATCGCCCGGCGCAGGATCGCGCCAGGCAATACCTTTATCGCCGGGGCTTTGCGGCAGGGGATTGTGTGGCTGCCGTCGAGCGCTTGCGCGAGGCAATGCCCGATTAGCTGGGCTGGTGGCACGAGGATAGCCGCGCCATAATGTTCCCATGAATAAAATTGTTATCGCACTTCTGCTTTTTTCTGCCGCTCACATCGCTCTTGCCCAGGATTTCCTGCAGGGGGAATGGGTAGAGGGCGCCATGCTGGTCGGACGGATTGACCTGGACGCTCGGGTTACCTTCAAGGGTAAACCGGTCATGCTCGGAACCGACGGTATCTTTGTCATAGGTTTGCACCGGGACGAACCGGCTGAGGTCGAATTGGAGGTCGCCTGGCCTAGTGGAGAGGTTCAGCGCTGGCGCCACGCCGTTCAGCAACGCGACTACCAGATTCAGTATGTGGAGGGTATCGCCCAGAATATCATGGAGCCGAGTGCCGAGGAGCTGGAAATTATTTGGCGCGACACGGTGATGACCCGTGACGCCAAGGCCTTGCGCGACGACCGGCTTGATTTCCTGGCTAATTTTGACTGGCCGCTGCTGGGCCGCATCACTGGCGTTTACGGAAGTCAGCGCGTGTATAACGGCGAACCGGGAACACCCCATTACGGTCTGGATATTGCCGCGCCCACCGGTACGCCCTTCTTCGCTCCGGCTGCCGGTGTGGTCACGCTGGCGGTGCCCGACATGTTCTATTCCGGTGGAACAGTCATTCTGGATCATGGCCATGGCGTCTCCTCCAGCTTCCTGCACATGAGCAAAATCGATGTTGCCGTGGGCGATCGCCTGGAACAGGGTGATCGCATCGGTGAGGTAGGGGCAACCGGGCGGGTAACCGGGCCACATCTCGACTGGCGCATGAACTGGGAGGACTCCCGAATCGACCCGGCGCTGCTGTTGCAGCTTTCTGGCAATTGGCAGCGCAACCAGGCCCAGGACGGCGCCAGCTCAGCCGGGGGACCGTAGTTTTATCCTCGGCTTTGGCTTAAACTTTCGCCCCCTTTCCCGCATTTGACATGATCGACAAACAACTGCTCAGCATCCTGGTGTGCCCGGTGACCAAGGCTCCTCTTATCTATGACCGGGAGGCCGGTGAGCTGCTGTCCACCGCCGCCGCCCTGGCCTATCCGATTCGTGACGGTATTCCCGTCATGCTGGAGTCTGAAGCGCGTCAGCTGAGTGCCGAGGAGATTCTCGAAGTCAAGTCAAGGCACAAGAGCCATGACTGACAAGAGCATCTTTACGCGCATCATGGACGGCGAGATACCGGCCGATATTCTGTACGAGGATGAGCACTGCATCGTCATCCGGGATATTCAGCCCAAAGCGCCGGTGCACTGGCTCATTATTCCCAGACTGTGCATACCGCGTCTGGTGGACGCCGAGCAAGATCATCAGCAACTGCTCGGCCATCTGCTGCTGACGGCAGGCGAAGTGGCGCGCAAACTGGGCGTGGGCGATGCCTTCCGCCTGGTGGTCAATAACGGCGCCGGCGCGGGACAATCGGTCTACCACCTGCACCTGCATTTGCTGGCCAACAAAACCTTCAGTGAGAACCAGCTGGATTTCTGAGCCCCATGAAGATTGCTGACGTACGCCAGGCCTTTTTGAGCTACTTCCAGGGCAAGGGACACGAGCTGGTGGCCAGCAGTTCCCTGGTGCCTGGCAACGACCCCACACTGCTCTTCACCAATGCCGGCATGGTGCAGTTCAAGGATGTCTTCCTCGGCACCGACAAACGCCCTTACCTCAGAGCGGCATCTTCGCAGCGCTGTGTTCGCGCTGGCGGCAAGCACAACGATCTCGAGAATGTCGGCTACACCGCACGCCACCATACCTTTTTTGAAATGCTGGGGAATTTCAGCTTTGGCGACTACTTCAAGCGCGATGCCATCCGCTACGGCTGGGAGTTGCTGACTGAGGTGCTTAAGCTGCCGCCAGAGCGGCTTTATGTGACGGTCTATGCCGAAGATGACGAAGCCTTTGCGATCTGGACTGGCGATATCGGGTTGGCGCCGGAGCGGGTTATCCGCATCGGCGACAACAAGGGCGCACGCTACGCTTCCGACAATTTCTGGATGATGGGCGACACCGGTCCCTGCGGTCCCTGCACCGAAATATTCTACGACCACGGTCCGAATATTGCGGGCGGATTGCCCGGCACGCCCGATGAGGATGGCGACCGCTACATTGAAATATGGAACATTGTGTTCATGCAGTTCAATCGCGACGCCCAGGGTGAAATGCACGCCCTGCCGAAGCCCTCGGTGGATACCGGCATGGGGCTGGAGCGCATTGCGGCAGTTTTGCAGGGCGTCCATTCCAATTATGAGATCGATCTGTTCCAGGCATTGATCGCCGCCGCCGCCGAATTGACCGGGACCGAGGACCTGAGCAACCAGTCGCTGCGCGTCATTGCTGATCATATTCGCGCCTGCGCCTTTCTGGTGGTGGATGGCGTATTGC